>JBEBCJ010000187.1:0-4136 GCA_041157865.1 Bacteroidota bacterium | reverse complement strand
AGGCCATCATGCCACCGCGGCTGCCTCCAACAAGACCTAATCGAGATTTGTCTACGTAGCTGAGCGAATCAAGTAATGGGATTACGTTCATCGCATCATCGACATCGCTGGCTCCCCATTCCTCCTGGGCGCCTTCTGAGCCCCCTACCCCGCGGTAATTCGAAGCTATTGCCACGTAGCCCCACGAAGCATACAAACCGATGATGGGCATGGCCGTCTCTGCAGTAAGCGCTCCTTTGGGTCCACTTCCGCCACGATTGAAGATCACAGCCGGATACCTTGATTGTCCTGCAGGGGGCAAAGCCATAAACCCCTTAATACGCAGTCCACCGCTTGCATAGGTAATCTCGTGCAGCGTAACTGACGCATAGCGCTCGTACGCAAGCGAGGTCATTGCACGTTTTGCCATCGACAACGCGCCTCTTGGGACCTCGAGCTGTACAGCTTCGAGCAGTGTGCCGTTGATCACCGATTATTTCCTCTGGAGACGCTCGCGGTACTTCTTTGCAAGCCGAGTGTGCCGCGTGCTTAAGTCTACTTCACGTCCATCAATAAATGCAGCTGTAAGCTTGTTACTCTTTGCATCAAGTGCATCACCATCACTCACAAACAATGTGGCACTCTTGCCAACCTCGAGTGAACCGTACTTGCTTTCTATGCCAAACAGCATTGCTGGCCAAATCGTGAGGGCCTTAACGGCGGCATACTCAGATAGACCAAAGGCTCGGGCTGTACCGGCCAGGAACGGCAGGTTACGCTGCTGCCATGAGCCATCATCACTGAATGCGAACGGTATGTTGTTATCTGCAAGAATCTTCGGCAGTACGAATGCTGCATCATAACCATCTTCTTCTCTGCGCGGAAGCGAGTGCACGCGTGGGATGATGATGCCAACGCCAGCCTTCTGGAGTTGTGGGATCATCCGGGGAGCATCCCATGCATCAACAAGGATCACGCGCACCTGAAATTCAGCCTGAAAATCCAGTACCGCTTCGATCTGACGTCGCGTCGTGGCGGTGATCATCACAGGCAAGTTGCGTTCGAACACACCGCGCATTGCCTCGTATCGTATATCTCGTTGAGCTGTATCTACACCTGCCTGAGCGGCATTGCTGTAAGCGCGTGCCTTGGCGAAGAGATCATGGATGTTGCGCACGTTCTCGACTATGTCCTTGCGCTGCTCGTCGGCAGACTTGCCTGCCCAGCGTCCGGTAGAGACTTCCATTGACGGCCATGTAAGAACCAGTGCCGATGCAGCTTGAATTGCGATATCCTCGCGCGTCCAGCCATCCAAGCGCATAAGCGAGGAACGTCCGGAGACAACCCCACCCTGCGGAACAGAGTTAGCAATCAGCACGCCATTGACGCGCACTGTGGGAAGGATCTCACTGTCGGGGTTGTATGCTGTCTCGGCACGGACATTCGGGTTAAAGCTGCCGGTCTCGGCCATGTCGCGTGTTGAGCGCACTGCATCCACCTCTGTAAGACCAAGCGTGGAGTAAGGTGCAATAAAGCCGGCATACACGCGCTTGCCCGAACAATCTATCACACGAGCATTGGCCGGGATGGTCACATTTTGACCGATCTCGGTGATGATGCCGCGCTCGAAGACGAGTGACTGCGGTTGCGGATTCATCGTCGGTGTGCCGTAGAGTACGGCGTTCTTCAGAACGATCGGTGTCTGTTGAGGTGCGCCGGGGATTTCATCACCGGCAAACGTTACAAGCGACTGCGCAAGAACGAGCAAGAGGAGTATGAGATTCTTCATACCACAAAACTACGACCAAAAAAGACGAACCCCCAGACGTCACCACTCGTCTAGGGGCTCTTAACTCATTCAATCACACACATCAATTTAGATACGTATATCGACGCAGTCAAGAAATGCGGGGAACTTTTTTTGATTTTGCAGTTCAGCGTTTTCTTTCAATCTTTGCAGCCCCTCATACGGGATCGGGGTGTAGCGCAGCCCGGTTAGCGCATCTGCTTTGGGAGCAGAGGGTCGCAGGTTCGAATCCTGCCACCCCGACAATCAACGCCTCCTTCGAACTTCGAAGGGGGCGTTGCTGTTTATACAGCATTGTTTCGTTGTATTTTGGCCCACAATGCTCCCTACTGCCTCAATCGTCGTTGCGCTTGTTCTCGCGCTTGTCCCACTGTGTCAGATTACGGCCCAGGAACAGGCCCCTTCTCTGATGCTGCATGATGGCAGGACTTTTCGCGCCCCCGAGAACCTTTTATTGAAGACATCAACGATTCTTGATGCAGCTGCCAGTCAAACGTCAGCTGCACCGACGATCATTGTCCGTTACCTCGGCTACACCTGCACACACTGCGTTCGCCAGCTGGCATACCTGAACACGCATCGTGCGCACCTGCTCTCACGCGGGGTTCGCGTGATCGCCGTGAGCTCCGATTCACGTGATCGGTGGCAACAGTTGGTGAAGGCACAGAGTCTTGACCAACATCTGTTCAGCTACATTTCAGATGTGGACGGGGAGATCGCAGACCGCATTCATGCAAGGCGCATCGAGAGCGACACAATGGTTGATCTGCATGCCACAATTGTGCGAGTTGGCGAATCGATCACGTATGCTACCTACGGCACCGAGCCCGATATGGACGTAGCACGCATCATAGGCTCTATTCCTGAACGCCCCGAGGCTGCCCCGGTAGCTGTTGAAACTGAGTACATTGACCGGTACCTGCAACAACAGCCTACGGTGGCCGTTATCGGCGGTCCGGACGATGGGATCAAGGAGCCCCTTGACTTGGACTTTAACCGCTCTGCTCTGAACCCCCGCGATCTCTGGGTCGTAACGTCCGATAACCGTGGACATGCCGTGTCGATTATTCACAATGCCACTTCTTCCAAGCCGGTGATTGTGAACAAAAAGGA
Source organism: Bacteroidota bacterium (assembly GCA_041157865.1). GTDB lineage: Bacteria > Bacteroidota > Ignavibacteria > Kapaibacteriales > Kapaibacteriaceae > UBA10438. The sequence goes on along the minus strand of JBEBCJ010000187.1, from coordinate 1,237 downwards.
TAGTCGCGCAAGTCACTTCATGTGGCGCACCATGGCTCTTGCAATGGGTGATAATGGTGCATTCGCTACGGCTCAGAATGGCGAACCAGGCGATGGTGACAGTGAATACATGTTTATGGGGCCTACATTGTGGTCGAGCGATACGTCCGTGTTTGCATCGCGCTATCAGGACAACGATAAGTTTCTGGCCTCACACCTGGACATGCTGCATCAAAGCCCTTACAATCTTGGTATCGCGCACGACACAGCAAACGTCTACTGGGTATCAGATGCTAAGTACCCAGGAATCTCACGTTACGACTTTCGCGATCCGCACGAAGTGGGCGGTACGGATCACCGCGACGGCGTCATCCGTAGATACATCGAAACGCAGTTGAGCATCGGTGAACGTGGTCGTCCAGCTCATGTTGCTCTGGACAAGGCAACGGGCTACCTCTATTACGTAGATCCAGGAAAAGGAGCGGTCCATTGCCTTGATACTCGAACTGGCAAGGTTGGTGATACCCTCGTGATGCCCCCTTCAAGCTCTGAGAATGTGGAGGAGTTTACAGCTGTAACTGGCGCTGATGTTTGGACTGTGATATCATCGTTAAGCAAACCGATTGGCATTGAGGTATACGGCAAGCGCCTACTGGTTGGTGATGCGCAAACTTCACGTATTCATGTCTATGCCATCGATGGCAAGACGGTTACGCCGATGGGCTACATCCAAACACCGGCGCAGTCGCTGCACGGGATCGTGGTTGGCCCGGACCAACGCATTTGGTACGTAGACAAGTCGGCCGGCACCGTCTGCCGGCTCGATCTTGGTGCGCAGAATGCGCTCTCGGCGTCTCAGCGAATTGTCGTGCGCAAGCAACAAGACACCGTCGAGTTTTCATATACCAACGCCGGTCCAACAACGTACCAACCTGCCTTCAAGACGCGCACATGGACAGCAGCCACTGATTCGTGGGGGGCATGGACCTCTGTGCAGTATGGACCGAAGATCCCGTCCGACTCCACCGCGCCTCTGGCCGCCGTGGTTTCGTTGAGCGATTCAACAACATGGTACATCGTCCAGATCGCCGAGGTTGACGCTAAGGGCGTAGAAGGGCTCACTGCTGCGTGTATGGTTATCCCGAACAACACACGCAAGCTGATCGTCAACGACGAGCGCTACGGCACCTTTGATATCTCCGAAGCTGTTGCTCAGACAAAGCGCACCGGCTACATGTTGATCACATCAGATCTGTTC
>JBEBCJ010000186.1:0-2949 GCA_041157865.1 Bacteroidota bacterium | reverse complement strand
TATATCTCGGACCAGGGGGCTTGACATCTACCAGCCAGATAAGTGCATACGATCAAAACAATGTTGCCAATGTTATCTATACTGGACGCATAGGCAGTGCACTTTCACGTTCTCGAAATAGATTTACAGGTCAGCTTCCAGTGAGATCTTCAAACTCCAAAAATCAAACGCCGAACCACTATTTCAGCATCAAACACGACGTTGCTGACTCGATCCACATCACTACTCGAATCAAACTTCCTGATCCACTTGGAATGCAGTTCGACGTGCCCGACGTATCGATTACATCAATCGGTGAGTTTCCGAGCTCGCCAGTAACAATGGATTCGAGTGGTAAAATGAACAATCCATGGCGACTTGAGTTTGTTCCTCGCGAGTTGACACAACCAGACATGGGGTACGTATCGTTTGATAGAGGTGTTATCAACCTCACACAGTCTGGAATTAGGGAGAAGATTCACTTTGAAAAACCATTCTACATTCATCTGGCAGAGTACCTTGCAGATGGCGTGCCTGGTTCGTTCATTGTCGATTACAATTCGTCTGGACAGAAGTTCGACGGATTGCCATACTTGCCGAATGTGGTTCGCTTAAGCCCCCTTCCCCCGAGTAACAATGTCCTTGAGTACATGCAAACCTCTGGCCACGTGAGTGTGCCGTTTTTCGGTGTCAAGTACATGAACATTTTCGATGCGCGCGATACAATACTGACACGTCCACGACTTAACAGATATGTGTGGGTTCAGCGTGAAAGTCCATGGAGCAGTAAGCGCAGCGATCTGAACTGGGACAAGCAAGCGTCGATTGGCAGATTTGAATTCGACATGAAGTACAATGTTGACGGTCAGGATGGTTTCGTGGGCTTGGGTCTTGTGCAGACTCCACAACTTTCTGATTTGACCTCGACAACACTAACGGTCAACAGATACGGAACATGCTTTCATTCAGAAGGGCTAGACGTAGACCTTACGAACCTACTTCAAACTGCAGCCTTCGTAACGGCAATAGACAAGTCATGGGCATGTGGATGTGTTGAAAACGATGCATTCTCATCTATCGCTCTTGGAGGTCAAGGTGCCGATGGTCTGAGTGCAACATCACTGTTAGCTTCAGTTGCTGGTGGCAATGAAGTCACACTCGGAATTCATCACGACCTAATTACGCTCTGGCAAAGTGGGGCTGTACAACTCAGTACCACCCTCAACGCTACGGACGCTCGCATTCTTCTGAGGACCATACAGGATCGCCGTACTGGAAGCATGCGTGGCACAGTGAATCTCGACTTTAACTCAGCTTCTGCAGTAGGGGGCTTCACAGTCGCAGCTGAGTTAGATGTATTCAGTGGTAAGGATAGAGAATCCCAAGTGCGCATGTCGTACTTCCAAGGCAAGGCCAAGGTTACGACTGATTTATCGAGTTGGTTGTCTGGTTCAAATACGAAAACCGAAGGCGGCATGTTCCTTGGAATCAACGTTCCGAAAACACGCGCATGGGTCCTCTATGCCACGGATTCGCGGTTCAAGCTGCGCGACGAATTTCTTGCCGATAAGATATCGGGTTCATACTACTACGGCATGTTCAGTGCCGGAGTTGAGACAATGATGTGCAGGGGCCGCGCTGATATGTTTGCTGGCGTTGGCAATCTCAATGACAACGGAGTTGCAACCCTTGGTGTGGACGTGCACGGATCTCTTTTTGACATTGTGTATGGTTCTGCGTTGGCCAATCTCCAGGGTGCGATAGGACAGCAGCGAGGATTCTACGGAAGAGCAACGTTTACAGGCTGCTACAACACCTTCTTCTGGGGGCGTGGTTGTGCAGACTTTGATATTGGCGTTGGATTGACACGTTCGAGAGGATTCTACGTAGAATGAGAACATTGATCGTTATTCTCGCCTTCCTCGTTGGGTTGTTGCAGTTACGCGCAAACGATGACTCTAACGCCTGGATCACAACGTCTGAAAATGGCGCAGTTCAACTTCAGTGGAAGCCTGACACGTCGGCCCGAAGAACCTATGCCATCTACCGTAAGCTTGAGTCCGACCGCACCTATCCAGCAACTCCACTTGTCCGCATTGGAACGCCCACGTGCGAAGAAATAGTCCAACGACTGACGACCGACTCTGCGATGAGGAAGCTACTTCATGGCCTGTCTGCACCGCCACCAGGCTCAAGTGAACTCCAGATACAGAGCAGCATCTGCGATCTGATTACTGGCGACGTTCACCGCGCACAGTACCGCCGTCTTGGATATCTCTGTGGTAGAAACTACCGCCTTGCGAAGATCTGTGGGACCTTGTACGAGGACCGCACTGCTCGTGCTGGCAACACCTATGAGTACGAGATTCGGGCAGTGATTGCGCCGAATAACGAGGTTGTGATACACGCTAGCAACCGACTCAAGATACTCTCCGGCGGTGCAACGAACTTTCCTGGATTCGAGGGGCTCCGCGCATACGCCGGCGATGGAATGGTTGAGCTGGTATGGTTAACAAGGCCCGGTCAGATCCCAGTGATAACTCAGGTTGAGCGCGATACCATCAAGCAGGGATGGGCTGGCGCTATCGTGCGAGAGATCGTGCCGCATCGAAGCGACAGTTCAATTACTGGCGAACCGCTGGCAGAGGGTATGGTGTCGTTCATAGATCAGGGAGGTACTCAGCCCCCTATCTCCGGGCAAACCTACAAGTATAGGTTACGGCAGTTTGCGGCCAACGGTAGAGGCGGGCTTTACCACCCCATATATACTGAGCTCATTGTTAAGCCACTGGACAAAACACCACCTGCTGTTGTGCAGCGCATCAACGGAGTTTCATCAAAGACTACTGGTGCAATTACTCTTACCTGGAACAGAGCATACTATGACGCGAATGGAATTAGGGAAACGATGGGTACATACTCGATCTATCGTGTTCCTAACGACGCTGTAACGTTTACGCCGAATGATCT
>JBEBCJ010000185.1:0-3657 GCA_041157865.1 Bacteroidota bacterium | reverse complement strand
GCGTGGATATGACATTTGAACTGCCACTCGGTGAAGTGGTCTTCGACTTCTACGATAAGCTCAAGTCAAATACACGGGGCTATGCATCGCTTGATTACGAGTATGCAGACTACAAGGCCGGTGAACTCGTACGTATGGACATTCTGCTCAACGGCGAACAAGTGGATGCTCTAAGCTCTATCGTTCACCGGCAGAAGGCCCATGAATGGGGTAAAAAACTCTGCACGAAGCTCAAAGAGCTTATTCCACGACAGATGTTCGACGTAGCCATTCAAGCGGCAATCGGTGCAAAGATCATCGCTCGTGAGTCAATCAGTGCCATGCGCAAAAACGTTCTTGCTAAGTGCTACGGTGGCGACATTTCCCGTAAGCGAAAGCTTATCGAGAAGCAGAAGGAAGGAAAGAAGCGCATGAAGCAGGTTGGCAAGGTTGAGATCCCGCAGGAAGCATTTCACGCTGTTCTCTCATTGGATTGATGTATGTCTCTTGCTGAATGGTTCTTCGACCTCCTTCCAGATGCACTGGGCTCGTTCTTGAAACGGAGACGTGATAAACGTCTTAATGCCCCCAAACCGGAAACCTTTACAGAGCATATTGTTGCGTGGATCAAGACGCTCGTGTGGGCCGTATCGGTAGTCACTATCGTTAACGGTTTGGCACTTGCATCGTTTGTTGTCCCAACTGGTTCGATGGAAAGTACGGTCATGGCCGGTGACTTTCTGTTCGTCAATAAGTTTATCTACGGTCCATCTACACCACAGATCGTTCCATTTATCAATCAGCCCCTTCCCTACTACAAACTGCCTCCACTGTGGAAGCCTGAACAGGGTGATGTAATTGTGTTCGTGTTCCCCGGTAATCGCGACGAGGTAAAGCCCCAGAATTTTGAGTATTACCTGAAGCGTTGTGTCGCTGTTGCTGGAGACAAGCTGGAGATCAAGGGTGGACGCATCTTCGTCAACGGTTCTGAGTATCCGCTGCCGGAACATGGACAGTTTTTTGCGTGGCCACAGGAAATGCGCCTACAAGTATACGAGAGTGATCGCTCATCAACCTTCCCCCAAGGACGCGGCTACACGCGGGACGATTATGGTCCGATCCGTATCCCGAAAAAGGGCGATGTGATCGCACTTACAGAGCAGAACTTTGCTGAATGGGCTGTATTCATCGGACGTGAGGGCCACACTGTTGATGCCTATGCACGCACGATTGATGGTGTACCGGCTACGTCGTATACCGTAAAGCGCGACTACGTATTTGGCATGGGTGATAACCGGGACAACTCACTCGACTCGCGATTTTGGGGCTTTATCCCCGAGGAAGATGTCGTAGGAACACCAATGGTCGTTTACTGGAGCTGGGAGCCGGACGATCCGCAGACAGGCAAGCGTTTGTCAATCGGCCAACGGCTGAAGTCTATACGCTGGAGCCGACTTGGAACGATCATTCACTAGTCGCGTGCAGCAGCACAGTATCACCTAATATGCATGGGTCGGGCCTCGAGAATACTCGCTTACGCGACATTGGCATCACGGCCCTCTATGCAGTAATTGTTGCACTCCTGCTTCGCATATTCATTCTCGGCGCATACGAGATTCCGTCACACTCAATGGAAGAAACCCTTCTTCCTGGCGATTATATCGTCGTGAGCAAGATCACGTATCATCTTCGGGATGTTCATCGCGGAGACGTGGTCGTCTTTAAGCACTGGGATTCGCTACAAGACAAGCGTGAGGAGCTGTTTATCAAGCGTGTCGTTGGACTTCCCGGAGACACGCTTGTGTTTACTCCCGACGGCATCATCGTGAACGGTTCGCCACTGCCTACTCCACCACAGGCGAAGATTCCAACAAGCCCCCTACTACCGAGCATGAAACCGAACACACGTATCATCGTTGGTGCCGATTCCGTGTTCGTTGTTGGTGATAATCGCCGCAACTCATACGACTCGCGATATTGGGGCGCAGTTGCGAAATCCGAGATCACCGGAAGTCCGTTGTTCATCTATTGGTCGCATGGTCCCTCCGAGAGCAACCCGCTTCCACACATTCGGTGGGAACGCATTTTCGATGGGATCAACTGATGTACGGACTGTATCTCCATGTCCCATTTTGCGAAAAGAAGTGTTCTTACTGCGACTTCTACAGCATCGAATCGATGACACACATCGAGCGCTTCACCGATGTGCTTTTGCAAGAGATCGTACTTCGTAAACATCAATATGATGGCACACCTGTGACGTCGGTATTCTTTGGTGGGGGAACGCCGTCATTGCTTACACCCACAGCGATAGGACGCATCAACCATGCGCTTCGACATGCAGCGGACATTTCTGATGACGCTGAGTGGACAATGGAATGCAACCCGGGCACGGTAACACTTGAACGCCTCGAGGCATATCGTGCATCGGGCATCAATCGTCTATCGTTCGGAGTACAGTCGTTCACCGCCTCGGAGCTCGCGTTCCTTGACCGCATCCACGATGCCCAACAGGCAGAGCAAGCTATGACGCTCGCGCGCAGTGCAGGCTTCGACAACGTAAATATGGATCTGATGTTTGCTGTGCCTGGTCAAACAATCGAAACACTTAGGTATAATCTTGAGCGTATGATCGCGCTTGCCCCCGATCACATTAGCGCATACTCTCTTATCTACGAGCAAGGAACGCCACTCTACAGCAAACTGAAAAAGGGGCTTGTCCAGCCCTTGCCTGAGGAAACAGACGTCGAGATGTACAAGCTCGTGATCGAGATGCTGCGGTCTGCCGGATACGATCAGTACGAAGTAAGCAACTTTGCTAAGCCATCGCGTCAGTGCAGACACAACCTTACCTACTGGCACGCTGAGAACTACCTAGCCTTTGGTCCAAGCGCCCATGGATTCGTTGGCAATACGCGCTACTGGAATAAACGGTCCCTCACAGCCTGGATGGATGACATCCAGAATGGAGTACTCCCCGAGGCAAACCGCGAAGAACTCAACGACCAAGACTTGTTCTCTGAGTTTCTCTTCCTACACCTACGCGCAGACGGCATACCACTCAATGTTGTGCACGAGAGATTCGGCGTAGATCTGCGCTCAACACTTCAACCTAATCTCCGCTATTGGATCGAAGAAGGCTTCATCGACGACTCAAACAATGTGCTTCGCCTTACAGCAGAAGGCTACAGGGTATGTGATGAGCTAACGGTAAAGATGTTAGGTACAATGTACTAGGTACGGAATTACACGAATTACACGAGTTACACGAGTTACACGAGTTACGCTCGGCACTCGCTCCTCGCTGCTCTTCTGGCTGGATAGATCGCTGCGCTTGCCGATAGAAGAACGCCAACGGTTGCGACAATCAGAACGTCAACTGCATGGATTTCGACCGGGAGTGCGGGGATGAGAAATCCCTCCTGCATGTCGAAGGCGATCCAGTGAAAGTACTGCTGACCCAAGCAGAGGCCTATTCCAAGAGTCATACCGATTATCACACTGAACAACCCAATGGCAAGTCCCTGCTTGATATAGATGCTTCGAATCATACTGTTTGTAAGCCCCATGGTCTTAAGCACACGTATGTCTTGTTGCTTTTCTACAACGCCCATGGTGAGTGATATCACAATGTTGAATGCTGCAACGACAACGATCAACATCAGCACAATGAACGAT
>JBEBCJ010000184.1:0-2533 GCA_041157865.1 Bacteroidota bacterium | reverse complement strand
ACGCCATGACCCATATATGTCTTGGCAATGATCGCTGTCGGCTTACCTGTCTTGTTTTTTTGATTCTCCAGAAAACGGTCGAATCCGCGCATAAGGTCTGCCGGGTCGTGTCCGTTCACGGTGATCGTGTCGAATCCGAATGACTCGCATTTGGCATCAATTGGATACACGTTCATCACATCCGGCAGACGTCCGTCGATCTGACAGTCATTGTTATCAATGATCCAACAGAAGTTGTCAAGATGGAAGTGTGCGGCCGACATAGCTGCTTCCCAGATCGAGCCTTCTTGAAGTTCACCGTCGCCCGTGAGCGAGAATACGCGCTTGTCTGACTTGTCTACGAGCTTGTCGCTCATCGCCATTCCTACGGCGATCGAAATGCCTTGTCCGAGCGAACCCGAAGATGTCTCCACGCCCGGCAGGTGCATGTCGCGTCCTGGGTGACCCTGCAAACGCGTGTTGTACTTGCGCAGGGTTGACTGTTCTTCCTTCGGGTAGCATCCAGCGTTTGCCAATGCAGCGTACATCACCGGCGCCATGTGTCCGGCCGAGAGCACGAAACGATCGCGAGTCGGATCGCTCATGTCGGCTGGGTTATAGCGCATATAGCCGCCGAAGTAGAGCGTTGCAAAGATGTCGGCCGAGCCGAGCGGCCCCCCGCTGTGCCCAGAACCAGCACGTACAAGCATGCGAATAATGTCGCGGCGGATCTCATTGCCAACGGCCTTGAGCTCCTCTGCTGACTGACGCTTGTTCGGAAACGTCGTGGTGTTGAAATCGAGAGATGCTTTGTCTTCAGCTGTCATATGTCAGCACTTTGTGTGTCGTAAGAAAATCAGCGTCAAACTTACGGATAAAGCATGTATGGTATCGTTTTTGTTCGTTACTTCGAATCATGATGGTTCTGGCACTCTTCGCATCAATCATTGCTCTTGTAGCCCCTGCCGCAATGCATGCGCAGGCCCCCTCCAGCTATGGCACCGAGTTTGTGGTGGCAATACCTCCAAATGATAACCAGTCGGCACCGACACAGGCGCTGCACATCATGATCTCCTCACCCACGGATACAGAAGTCACGGTCTTCGACTACAACAGAGCAACCACAAAGAGTCGATCCGTAAAGGCTAATGTTCCCATGGTGCTGCGCGATGATAACGGAGGCACCTCCTGGGGATCGGAGGTCTGGGAGACTGAATTTGGCGTCCCCAAGGCGATTCGCATCTCGTCACAAAAGCCAATAGCTGTATGGGTCCTCAATTCCAAAGTTGTCTCGAGCGACGGTTACATGGCCCGCCCCCTATCGGCTTGGGGCCGCGAGTATCGCGTGATGTCGTATTACGATTTCAAAGAGACGCGTCCCTGGGCAGGGGGCTTCATGATTGTCGCAAACGAGCAGACGTCGGTGCGGATCAAGCTCAAGGGCGCAGACAACGGGGCCCGCACCAGCGGTGGGAAGAAGATTGGTGATGAGATCAATGTGCTTCTGCAGGAGGGCGAGGTATACCTTGTTACAGGTGACGGCACAACACGGGGATCGTTCGATCTATCGGGCACGCACGTAACGTCAGACCGGCCCATCGGCGTGATTGGATTTCATCAGAGAACCACCATGCCCAATCTGCTTCTGGATGGTAACGGACGCAACCATATGTCTGAAATGCTGCCGCCCATCAGCGAGTTTGGGACATCGTTTACGACTCTTGAGTTTTCACGCGTGCGAAGCAACGGAGTCGGTAGTGGAGATGTCTTCCGCATTGTATCGTCGGAAGACGCAACCCGTTGGTCCTGCTCATTTTACGACAGGAAAACAGGCAATCTTCTGGGTAAGCAAGGGGGCTTGCTCTCCCGAGCTGGAGACGTGGCAGACATATCACAAACGCAATTACCGTCGGCACTTGTCCAAGGGTTGGCCTTTTGGGAAATGGACAAGCCATCGATGCTGATGCAGTATTCCTGCTCATCCACGTTCGATGGTGACGTTAACCTGGACCCGATGATGATCACCGTTCAACCAGACAGAGCATGGACAAATACTGCTCTAGCCATGACGGCAAGGGCCGAACAGTTCGCACAGCACAGAGTTTCCATGCTGTTCCGAACCAACATCAACGACGCTCGATATGCTGAAAACATGGCCTCTATTCGCGCAAATGGGAGTCCGCTGCTCGCAACCCATGTGCGAGACAACGTCCATATCGCCGAACTGCTGGTCGAAGCTGGCCAGCCGACACCAACTTGGCAAGGCCAATACCTGTTTTCAGCCAATGAGTACGTTACAATGGCCGGCACGGTCTATGGGAACAGCTTCGTGGACGCTTACGGGTGGGGGCTGGCCGGTGGCATCCCTCAAAGTGAGACATCAACTGGGCCCCTCGGCGATGTAGTCCGAAGCTTTGCAACGATCACTCTGGATCAGCGCAACTCTATGATGAAAATAGACTTACTTGCTTCTACACCCGGAACCTCTGTTGTGATTACAGACGTACTCGGAAAGGTGCTTTTCTGGTTGCCAGAGCTAGATCAGCAGCACATT
>JBEBCJ010000183.1:0-24760 GCA_041157865.1 Bacteroidota bacterium | reverse complement strand
GCCAAGACACCGGTGCTCGACAATTTCGGACGTGATCTTACAAAGCTGGCCATAGAAGGTAAACTCGACCCCGTTATCGGACGTGAGAAGGAAATCGAACGCGTAGCACAAGTCCTGTCGCGACGCAAGAAAAACAACCCGGTACTTATCGGAGAGCCGGGAGTAGGCAAGACTGCTATCATAGAAGGTCTCGCCATCCGCATCATAGACAAGAAGGTATCGCGTGTGCTGTTCGATAAGCGCATCGTTACCCTTGACCTTGCAGCTCTTGTTGCTGGTACAAAGTATCGCGGACAGTTCGAAGAGCGTATGAAGGCAGTGATGTCTGAGCTTGAAAAGGCAAAGGACGTCATTCTCTTTATCGACGAGCTGCACACCATTGTGGGGGCAGGGGGCGCAAGCGGATCGCTGGATGCATCAAACATGTTTAAGCCCGCACTGGCGCGCGGTGACATCCAATGTATCGGTGCTACAACACTCGACGAATACCGTCAGTTTATCGAAAAGGACGGCGCTCTCGATCGACGATTCCAAAAGATTCTTGTTGATCCGCCTACGGCGGATGAAACAATTCAGATTCTTACCAACGTACGCGATCGGTATGAAAAGCACCACGGTGTGCGTTTCACAGACGAGTCTGTTCGTGCCTGTGTAATGATGGCCGACCGCTACATCACTGATAGGTTCCTGCCGGATAAGGCACTCGACGTCATGGACGAAGCAGGAGCGCGCGTGCACCTGGCACATATTCATGTACCAAAGGAAGTGCTCGAGCTTGAGGCAAAGATCGAAGACGTGCGACAGCAGAAGAACTCTGTGGTCAAGAGTCAGAATTTCGAAGAAGCAGCAAGATTGCGCGATCTCGAAAAGCAGCATTTGGCCGAACTTGAGCAGGTGAAAGAACAATGGGAGTCGAACGCTACCGAAGTGGTGTACGATGTAACTGAAGAAGATGTTGCCGACGTAATCGCGATGATGACGGGAATACCTGTCAATCGCATTGCTGAAGGCGAGACGGCCAAGCTGCTCAAGATGGCAGAAGAGCTCAAGGGTCAGGTGATCGGTCAAGACGAGGCAGTAGAGCATCTTGCAAAGGCTATCCGCCGAGCAAGGGCAGGGCTCAAGGACCCATCACGTCCGATCGGCTCGTTCATGTTCCTTGGTCCAACCGGCGTTGGTAAGACGGAGCTTGCAAAGGCACTGGCACGCTATATGTTCGATAGCGAGGATGCGCTCATCCGAATCGATATGAGTGAGTACATGGAGAAGTTCTCAGTGTCCAGACTTGTAGGGGCACCTCCAGGCTACGTGGGATACGAAGAGGGCGGACAGCTAACGGAAAAGGTTCGCCGCAAGCCGTATAGCATCGTTCTGCTCGATGAGATTGAGAAGGCCCATCCGGATGTATTCAACATTCTGCTGCAGGTATTCGATGATGGACAGCTTACAGATGGACTCGGACGCCGGATTGATTTCAAGAACACGATCATCATCATGACGTCGAACGTAGGTATGCGCGATGTTAAGGCCGGTGGCAAGATCGGTTTTACATCAGATGCAGCAGCCGACGACTACGAGAATATGAAGTCCACCGTTGAAGAGACCATGAAGCGACTCTTTAATCCGGAGTTTCTTAATCGTATCGATGAGTATGTGATATTCCACACGCTTAAGAAGGAGCACATGCTCCGGATTATCGATCTGCAGCTAAAGAGTCTTGTTAAGAGACTTTCTACGCGCAACATTTCGCTTGATCTTGGCAAGACAGCTAAGGAGTTTCTTGCTGAGAAGGGGTTTGACGAAAAGTATGGTGCGCGCCCGCTGCGCAGAACGATACAACGCTTCGTCGAAGATCCAATCGCAGAAGAAATGCTGCGAGGGGGCTTCACAGACGGCAGTGTGATCAAGGGCAAGCTTGACAAGAAAACGGGGCTGATCGTCTTCGCTACAGCGAAATCAAAGACGGGCGAATCCCTTGAAGAACCAGAAGAAGCAGAAGCGCACGAAGAATAAGCACAAGGTATGGTAGATCCCAGAACTGAGCTACTACGATACCTTCGTCAGCAAGAGCAGATGTATGGCAGGACGTTGTACGTTGATAACGTAGAACGTCCTGTTCGTAGTTTGCCCCCTTCGCAACCCGAACCTGAAGTAGTGTTGGCCGAAAATCTGCCGCAGACAACTCCTGCGATGGAGGTTGCATCATCAATGGGGCATGAAGACGTGACGTCACTGGAGCAATTCAACACGAAGATCTGCGGCTGCTTGAAATGTCCGCTCGGTGCTACACGCACAAACTTTGTTTTTGGAAGCGGGAATGCAAACGCCGACATCATGGTGATCGGTGAAGCACCTGGTGCAGATGAAGACGAGCAAGGATTGCCGTTTGTCGGGCGGGCAGGACAACTACTGACGAAGATCTTGGAGTCGGTCGAGCTTCAGCGAGACGACGTCTACATCTGCAACATCCTCAAGTGCCGTCCGCCAAACAACCGCAAGCCCCTTGCATCCGAAACAGACCAGTGCGAACCTTATCTGTGGAAACAGATAGAGCTGATCAAGCCCAAGTTTATCCTTGCCCTGGGTCTTACAGCAGCCAATACACTGCTCAAGAACAAAGAGAGCATGACGCAGCTACGCGGCCGTATCCATGATTATCAAGGCATTCGCACGATCGTGACGTATCATCCGGCCGCACTCCTTCGCAATCCTGATTGGAAGAAGCACACGTGGGAAGACGTGAAGTTTCTTCGCAAACTGTATCAAGAAACGCTGTAGATATCATGAAGATAGCTGTCCTTCTCGGTGGACTCAGTCCAGAGCGCAACATTTCTCTCTTAAGCGGTCGTGCTGCGACATTCGCACTGCGTGAACGTGGGCACACAGTAATAGCGCTCGACCCACTTCGTGGCAGTGGCGAGCCCCTTACTGATGATGAGCTGCGTGCTGCGATGCCGCGCGAAGTAACCGACGAAGAGCGTGCACAGTTCAGTCCGGCAAAGCTGCTTGCATGTATCACTTCGTCGCATCTTGACGACGTTGATGCGGTGTTCATTTTGCTGCATGGGCAATATGGCGAAGACGGATATGTGCAGTCGCTGCTCGACATGCGTGGGATCCCGTATACAGGCAGCCAGATGCTCGCAAGTGCTACGGCCATCGACAAAGGACTATCAAAGATGCTGTTTCAGGTGGCCGGCATCCCGACTGCGCAATGGGTAACTGTAACGCCAGATCAGCACAGCGATGCCGACATGATGGATGCGATCATTGAAGAGATCAAGGGGGGCTTGGTTGTTAAGCCAAACGATCAGGGGTCAACAGTAGGCATGACGATACTCCACAGTCCCGTTGCCGATGAGCTTTCTGCCGCAATAGCACTGGCTGGAAATTTCTCATCAACGATACTTATCGAGCGGTTCATTCCTGGCCGTGAGCTCACCGTTCCTGTGCTAGGGGGCGAAGCACTGCCGATCATCGAGATCGAACCCAAGGCTGGGTACTATGATTTTGAAAACAAATACACAAAAGGTCGCACGGAGTATCATTGTCCGGCAGACCTTACAGAAGAAGTTGAAGAACATGTAAAGAACCTTGCCGTGGCAGCTCACAACGTACTCGGATGCAGGGCATATAGCCGGGTGGACTTCCGTCTTACCGAGGATTTGATGCCGGTATGTCTCGAGGTAAACACTATCCCAGGTTTCACGGAGACAAGTCTACTTCCGATGGCGGCGCGGCAGAACGGCATGGAGTTCGGTGAGCTTTGTGAGGCGATCATTCGGGAATCGGGGATTGAGATATGAAGAACATTCTCCTGACAGGGCTTGGCAATGCTCTTGTCGATATCGAGTATCAAGTAACCGATGAGGAGCTTGCAGCATTTGGAGTAACCAAAGGCGCAATGACGCTCACAGACGCAGCGGGTCAGCAGGAAATGATCGCCAACCTGAGTTCACGTGATGCTCACAGGTGCAGTGGCGGCTCTGCGGCCAATACGGTGATTGCCTTTGCGCAATTCGGTGGAAAGGCCGCTTATACGTCGATCCTCGGTGCAGACCATTATGGTGAGTTTTATGCTTCGGAGTTTCGACAGCTGGATATCGATCTTTCTGCTGAACTCGTTAGCGGAGAGACAACGGGCTCGTGTCTTGTGCTCATTACCCCGGATAGCGAGCGCACACTGAATACTACATTGGCCGTCAATCAACATTACTCTTCTTCTCATGTGAGTGAAGATATCGTTCGTCGAAGCCAATGGATCTATATCGAGGGTTATAAACTGACGGATGATCTGGGGGTAGAGGCAGTTGATACGGCGCTTTTCTACGCTAAGAAACATGGAACACATGTAGCCGTGAGCTGCTCGGATGGATTTATCGTTGATGTGTTCGGCGATCGGTTGCGTGATGTTCTAAAGCGCACAGATCTTGTGTTTGCAAATGAGCGCGAGGCCTCGTCGCTGGCACATGAGGAGCATGCCGACGATGCATACCGTAAACTCTCCTCTGATTTTTCGCACGTGGTGGTCACCAAGGGCGTCCATGGATCACGAGTGAAATTCAACGGCACTGAGGCCGCTGTGCCTGCGTATGCCGTAGATGCCGTAGATGCCACGGGTGCCGGAGACATGTATGCCGGTGCATTTTTGTATGGCGTCCTGCATGGACATCACCCAGAGCATGCCGCACGATTGGCATCGTATGCGTCGGCACAAGTGGTCGGGCAGTTCGGTGCCAGACTCAAGTCGAGTCATATCGACGTACGCGACACAATTCTAAATACTGCTGCAACTCGATAAGCATCGTTGAGATACCTTCTGACCATATCGGCAATTCTTGCGACGGTTCTGCTTGCATCACCGGTGGTTCGTGCACAGGCCGGTATGGATTTTGATGAATTCACGCGCAGGGCAGACCCATACTTTGCAGAAGACCTCTTGGGGGATGTGCGCATGGCCATGCCTCAGGGATCGAACTACAAGATTTGGGGCTGGGATGTTGGCGACTTTAGCGGAGACGGCTTTTATGATCTCGCACTCTCGGTGCACATCCTCGGTACGCGCAAAAAAGAATGTGTTGTCTACATGTTCGTAGACGTCGAGGGATACCTTGTACCTGTTAGCCGAATGCCGTTTCAGTATGTCGAATTGCCCCTTGAAGTAGGTGTGGTGATCAAAGACGTAGCCTGCTACGTTACGCAGAAGCGTAAATCAGAGGACTGGTCTATTCGAGGTTATCGCTTCACGGAAGGTGCTGTTGTGCTTGTTGATGAATTCATCAGCGACAAGATCGAGGCCTTTCAGCACGAGAGTTTCCGATCCTTTCAAACGCTTCGCACCAGCGAGCGCCTGGCCAACCGCAAGAACGAGGAAGTATTTACCACCGAGTTTCTTACAATACCATGCTACAGCCGAAGCAGGCAGATTTTTGCCGGCTATGTATCAGAGGTTTCCGTATCAACCACAGACCACGTTCCCGAGGGGGCTTTCTGGTGGTCGGGTGAATCAGATGCGTCGTTTTCAGCTCGGATGGTGTACGATGAAGACCACCTGTATGCTCGGGTTTACGTTCGAGACTCCAATGTGGTTACCGGCTGGTGTGATACCTGTGTTGCTGACCACGTAGAATTGTTGTTTGATGTGGCACCCCCAGCAGAAGGAAGCCGCTCGAGATACATCTCGAGAATTGACAGAGAAGAAGTTGTTGTACGCAGCGCGAGCGACTCAGGTTTGTATACGTTTACTGTCCGCCTAGGCGACTTTGGGGATAACTTACCACGGGTAGCGATCAAGACCACAGATGAACTAGACCCCTCGCAAGTCAAGGCGCGCAAACAACTTAGGGTTGTTACCGCGCAGCGTCCAGACGGATATGTCGTTAAGCTTCGCATCCCGTTTGCGCTACTTGGCTACCAAAAAGCGCCTATCGATGAGCAGGGAGTAGTCGAGTTCGGCTGCGCTATCGCAGTCGTAGATTACGACAATGAGTTTCGACCCGACGAGCGCAGCGTTATCGCCACCAGCAACGTAGAATCCCTCGATCCATCAACCTACGGCGCCCTAAGATTTGTGCCCGATGGTGCGTGGTACGGGGAGAGTGTGAATATCTATGGTGATGCTGTCGTAAATACACTCCGTGAATTGGGCTTTTAATCGCCCACGACCTATTTTTGCGCACGTTTTACTGGTGGGGTTCCCCGTGCAGTCCAAGACATCTGCCATGCAGCAGGCTGCACCGTATCTCGGGCTGGGAGTTCAGCTTGCAAGTACGGTACTTATCTGCGGTGCTGTTGGGTATTGGATTGACATCGAATATGCACTGACGCCAATTGGTGTATTGACTGGGGTGGTCATCGGAAGCGTAGTGGGACTGGTTCAGTTTCTTCGCACTGTGCAGCGGCTTGCGCAGCGTGAGAACAAAACGGACGAAGTATCGTAAAGAAAGGTTGTTGCAAAACGTGGATGTGAAGAATCCGTTCGTAGCAGTGCTTGCAGCACTCACGATTAGCGTGGTCAATTCTTGGATTGGTTACGTTGTGGCCAAGAAAGCCTCTACGAAGGAACTCAATGCATTCATGGCAATGGTGTTTGGCAGTCTCGCCATTCGCGCCATCGTGGTCGTATCGCTGGCCTATGTTGGGCTTGGCGTGATCGATCTTGACAAGGTTGCTTTTGCTCTAACGTTCTCGATATCAGCCTTTGTTGCTTTGATGGTAGAAGTGTTTTTTTTTCACTTCTCTATGGAAAAGCAAAAACAGATTCAACTACGGAACGTGAAAAGACCCGGTAAAAAAAAAGAATTTAACGTATTAGGTTTCACTGGATGAGCACAGAGCCAGCGGCAAAACACGATTCAGCAACCACAGCAACTGCTGCACATCACGACGCAGCGCATGCTGCCGGTGGGCACGGGGCTACGGCGGAAGCGTCCGACAAATTCACATTCAACAAGCTGCTCGACAAGCTTGGTGACCACCATGAGTTGGATATCTTTTTTGGGACGTACGAGATCCTGCCGGTTGTACTGTTAGATCAGAACAACTCGTTGCACATGTATCCCAACCTGCACGCGATGGAAGAGTCGGGTGAGTACACGATGCACCATCTGGCGGCTCCGCATCACATCGTGAGCACCACGATCAAAGACGCCAGTGGAGCGCCTGTCGGACCAAAGCTTGATCTTTCTGTTACGAACTTCGTGGCATATCAGTGGATAGCCATGACCATCGTTACTGTGATCTTTGCAGTGGTGCGCGGTCGGTACAAGAAGAATCCTATCAGCGCTCCACGTGGAATTCAAAACGTGATTGAGTCTGTTGTACTCTACGTTCACGACCAGATCGTTCGTCCGAATGTTGGAACAGATAAGCGCGCCATGCGCCTGATGCCCTTCATGCTCAGTCTGTTTTTCTTCATCCTCACATTGAATCTTATCTCGCTTCTGCCTGGAGCTCATGCGGCCACTGGAGCGTTGCCGGTTACAATGGCTCTTGCCACATGTACATTGGTTGTGGTGAACTACATCGCCTTCAAGGACGCAGGAGTGGGCTCATGGTTCAAGCACCTTTTAGGGGGCGCACCGGTCTACATCTCTCCAATCATGGTGCCTATCGAGCTGGTTGGTATCATCACCAAGCCATTCGCGTTGATGATTCGTTTGTTTGCCAACATGACGGCAGGGCACATCGTGTTGTTGTCTCTCGTTGGTTTGATTTTCTTCTTTGCACAGGAGATGGGCGAGGTTGTTGGATGGGGCGTAGCCCCGATCAGCGTCTTGTTCTCTGTATTCATTTACCTGCTCGAGCTGCTGGTTGCATTCTTGCAGGCTTACATCTTTACGATGCTCTCGGCGGTGTTTGTTGGTCTTGCACTCGGAGATCATGCTGCGCATGACCACCATCACGATCATGCAGCATCGCACTAATTGCTACTAACGTCGGAATCAATCACACTTATTCACAATTACTTCATTTGGAAGGGAATCACATGGAAGCAGTTGCTTTTGCTTGGCTTTCAGCAGGCATCGGACTCGGAATCACAGTATTTGGCGTAGGCACTGGTATCGGCCGCCTTGCAGCTGCGGCTCTTGAAGCCAGCAGCCGTCAGCCAGAAAATGCTGGCGACATCCGTACAACGATGATCATCGGTGCAGCTCTTATCGAAGGCGTTGCACTTCTGGCAGGCGTTGTATGTATCCTTCTTGCTGTTAAGCAGTAAAGAATCTCTTCCGATCCTGCGTGCAGGGTCGGTCTTTGGATGTTGTATGCAACCTTCAAAGACCGATGAACATCGGACCTGACAGTGTATTTCAATCTCGTTTCGACGGAAGACATCAATGCCAGCATTTTTGCAGTTCGAGCCCGGTCTGGTCATATGGACCCTGATCAATTTCTCAATCTTTGCCCTGATCATCGGCAAATTTGGCTGGAAGCCAATGCGTGATGGAATCGCAGCGCGCGAGGCTTCCATTCGCGAGGCGATCACAGCCGCAGAGAACGCCAATCGTGAGGCTCAAGAGCTGATTCGCGACAATCAGGAGCGTCTTGCAAAGGCTCAACGTGAGACGATGGAGATCGTCAAGGAAGGTCGCGTACAGGCCGAAACGATCATTCGCAAGGCGGCAGAAGAAGCCGAACACGTCAAGCAGCAGAAGCTCACGGAAGCACAGCGTGAGATCGAGCGTCAAAAAGATGATGCGATCAAGGCGTTGCGCACGGAGGTCTCGACTCTCGTTGTGGAGGCGACAGAAAAGTTGCTTGGACGTAACCTGCAGGGCGATGATCACAAGCGTATCGTAGAAGACTACGTGAACGAACTCTCGAAGAACTAAAAAGTATGTCAACACTAAAGATCTCACGCAGATACGCCAAAGCTTTGCTCAGTGTAGCTGTAGAAAAGAACATCACTGATGCAGTGACGCGCGACGTTGAGTTGCTGCGGAGCACCGCTGAATCGTCGCGCGAGTTGCGTTCGATGCTGCGAAGCCCCGTCATCGAAAGCAAGGTCAAGAAGACGGTACTGCAGGAGGCGCTGGGCGCTTCGATGTCGGCAACAACTCTGGATTTTTTCAATCTGGTTATTGAAAAGGGACGTGGAGACCTCTGGCGCGAGATCGCGTCGGAGTATCGCGCACTTGTTGATGGTCTCGAAAAGATCGAACGTGTCGAAGTAACCTCGGCTGTAGAGATTGATGCTGCACAGCGCGTAAGCATTGAGTCTGCCATTGGAAAGAAGCTCGGCAAGAATGTCATTGCTACGTATCGCGTGGATCCAACGATCATGGGTGGTGCCGTTGTTCGCATCGGCGATGAGATCCAGGATGGATCCATTCGTCACCAACTGTATGTGCTGAAGCACAAGCTTGCGTCGGCCTGATCAACTAAAGAATAAAATGAAACAATACTCAAGGAATTACCAGAATGGCTGATGTTCGTCCCGATGAGATCTCCGCGATACTCCGTCGACAGTTGACGGGATTCGACAAAGAGACAGACGTGTATGAAGTGGGCACCGTCCTGCAGGTGGGTGATGGTGTTGCACGTATCTATGGCCTTACAAATGTTATGGCCTCTGAACTTGTTGAGTTTCCAAACGGCGTTGTCGGCATGGTGCTCAACCTTGAAGAAGACAACGTGGGTGCTGTTCTTTTCGGCGACGACTCGCTGGTAAAGGAAGGCGATCAAGTTCGTCGTACAGGCCGTATCGCCTCCGTGCCTGTTGGCGATGGGCTGGTTGGTCGCGTGGTTGATCCACTGGGACGTCCGATGGATGGCAAGGGTCCGATCAAGGAGTCAGCGTTCTATCCTATCGAGCGTAAAGCTCTGGGTGTCATCGATCGTCAGCCAGTTACAGAGCCCCTTCAAACGGGTATCAAGGCCATTGATGCGCTTATCCCGATCGGCCGCGGACAGCGCGAGCTGATCATCGGCGACCGCCAGACGGGCAAGACGACGGTTGCGCTTGATGCGATCATCAACCAGAAGTACACGCACACGAAGGAGGCACAAGAGCAAGGTATCAAGCCTGTGTACTGTGTATATGTGGCTATCGGACAAAAGGGTTCGACAGTTGCAAACGTGGTAGCAACGCTCGAAAAGTACGGGGCTATGGAATACACAACGGTTGTTGCTGCTACAGCATCAGACCCGGCTCCGCTGCAGTTTGTTGCTCCATACAGCGGATGCTCAATGGGTGAGTACTTCCGTGATAACGGACGTCATGCACTTGTGATCTATGATGACCTGTCGAAGCAGGCAGCTGCCTACCGTCAGGTATCACTCCTGCTGCGCCGTCCACCAGGACGTGAAGCATATCCGGGCGACGTGTTCTATTTGCATAGTCGTCTTCTGGAGCGTGCAGCGAAGTTGAGCGACAGCCTCGGTGGTGGATCGCTAACAGCGCTTCCGGTGATTGAAACACAGGCTGGCGACGTTTCGGCATACATCCCAACAAACGTTATCTCTATCACAGACGGTCAGATCTATCTCGAGCCAAGCTTGTTCAACGCTGGTGTTCGTCCGGCTCTGAATGTTGGTATCTCGGTTTCGCGTGTGGGTGGTAATGCTCAGATCAAGGCCATGAAGAAGGTTGCTGGTCCGCTTAAGCTGGATCTTGCACAGTTCCGTGCTCTTGAGGCGTTTGCTCGCTTCGGTTCCGATCTTGACAAGACAACGCAGCAGCAGCTGCGCCGCGGTGCACGTCTGCTCGAGGTGATGAAGCAGCCGCAGTATTCACCGGTTACGGTCGAAGACCAGGTTGTTGTGATCTATGCTGCCTCGAACGGCTACATGGATGAACTGCCGGTAGACAGCATCAAGCGTTATGAGTCGGAGCTTCTTGACTTTGTTCATGCAAATCAAGCCGATATCATCAACGATCTGCGTGTTCACAAGGCGCTCACAGACGAAGTTGTTGCTAAGCTCAAGTCTGCTCTTTCGAGTTTCACAGAGCGCTTTGCAACAACGGTCTAAGGTAGTACCATGATCATCCTGACCGGTGGTGCGGGCTTTATCGGCAGCTGTATGCTGCAGCAGCTTAACGCCATTGGTCGATCGGATGTGCTGGTGGTTGATTCTCTCGGTTCGGGGACGAAGTGGAAGAACCTTGTCGGTAAAACGTACATTGACATCGTCAGCAAAGAAGATTTTCGAGAATTGATGGCCATCGGCGGTCTCGGCGATGTCGAAGCAGTCGTCCACTTGGGCGCATGCTCAGCAACAACAGAGGCCAATGCTGATTATCTCTACGACAATAACTATCTCTACAGCGTGGATGTAGCAGAGTTTGCATTCGAAAACAATGCAAGATTCATCTATGCAAGCAGTGCAGCTACATATGGCGCTGGAGAGTGTGGTTATAGTGACACAACAACCGATCTGCGTCCGCTGAATATGTACGGATATTCCAAACATCTATTCGATCAGTGGATACGCAGAGAAGGCATGGAGGGGGCTTGTGCGGGTTTGAAGTTCTTCAACGTATTCGGACCAAACGAATACCACAAAGGATCGATGGCCAGCCTGGTATCAAAAGCAGTGCCCCAGATCTTGTCGTCAGGTTCGGTAACGCTGTTCAAGAGCAACGATCCAGCATACCCTGATGGTGGGCAGATGAGGGATTTTGTATACGTCAAAGACGTGTGCAACGTCATGATGACGCTCCTGGATCAGCCAGCTGTACATGTCATCATGAATGTCGGTACCGGCAAAGCACGTACGTGGAACGATCTCATGAATGCTGTGTTTGTTGCGCTCGGGCGGGAGCCAGTCATTAGCTACGTTGACATGCCGATGGCATTGTCAAAACAGTACCAGAACTATACCCAGGCAGACATGTCAACATTGGGTCGTCTGCTGCCTGATATGTCGTTTGGTACACTCGAGGATACAGTTGCTGACTATGTGCAAGGCTATCTTACCCAAGACTGGCCGTATTGTTGAAAATTGAATGCTAAACGTCGGAAGAAACGATGGCAACGCTACGCGAAACACGTGACCGAATCACATCGGTCAAGAACACATCCAAGATCACGCAGGCCATGAGCATGGTCGCAACGGCAAAGTTGCGTCGTGCCCAAGATGCTATTACGGCAGCCCGCCCCTTTGCAAATCAAGTGCAGAAGATCTTGGGCAATCTCTCGTCTGCCGATTCAGATTACGTGCACCCGTTCTTCGAGCAGCGCAAGGTCGTTGCCAATGTTGCCGTGATTGCGATAAGCTCTGATCGCGGACTCTGCGGTGCTTTCAATACAAACATGCTTCGTGTGGTCTCAACGCGCATAGGCGAGCTTAAGGCTCAGCATCCTAACGCCAAGATCCATCTTATCCCCGTTGGCAAGCGCTCTGTTGCGTCGGCACGCAAGGGCAAAGATCCAATTGCGCGCGAGTTCAATGATGTCTTTGGCAAGTTAGATTACGCAACGGCCGTTGACATTGCCGAACTCGTGACAGATATGTTCTTAAGTGGACAGTACGATCAAGTAGAGATCATTGGTAATCAGTTCGTAAACGTGATGCGCCAGGAAGTTCGTACGACACAGCTGCTGCCCATCATCCAATCGAATGATACTTCAGCAGGCGGTTCGTCAAGTGCTGATTATATCTATGAGCCATCGCAATCTGAGATTCTGAATACACTTCTGCCGATGTATATCAAGTTGCAGATCTGGACCAGTTTGCTTGATTCGAACGCGGCCGAAAACGCTGCGCGTCGTATGGCCATGGAGAATGCGACTACAAATGCCCGTGAGCTGATTACGGCGCTTCAATTGGTCTACAACCGCGAACGTCAGGCAGCGATCACAACTGAAATGTTGGAAATCGTTGGAGGAGCGGAGGCGCTCGCTAGCGCCTAGTGTTCGTCCAGGAATGACCACTGCACGACCACCCTTCTATTCGATACCTGCTGTAATTCTTACGGCCTGTATGGCCTTGTGCATTTGGATGCTGCTCGGCTTTATGTCGGCTGACGGCAGCAACCCATATGCTGCATCGTACGAATCGCGCGTTGAGCTCTATAGATCCAAGCTGGACTCGCTAAACAAGATCCGAAGTGTTCGCGAACGCATTTATATGCGGCAGATGGCCAATCTTGAAATTCCAGAGTATATCGTTGCGAAGATGCGTCCTACAGACGTGCTGTTGCTTCCGCCACGTGGATATGCCAATACCTTTATGCAGACCGAGGCCATCTGGACAGATCCGAGAATCTTTACCTGGATGGTTGGCTTGCACAACGTTGTGGCTTGGTCCGATACCATTCGTCGTAAGCAGGCTAATGCATTCGTTGTGCTCGAAGCAAACACCATTTGGATAACGCGTCCGGGAGGCTCGACGAACATCGACTCTCTACTGAACGTATTTGAGCGGAGCAAGTGATGCCGTCAGAACTTGGACTACCCTTTGTTCTGCTCATGCATGTGCTAACAGGCGCAGGTATCCTTGGCGCTTGCAAACTTCGTACAACACGCACGATAACGCTTCTGCTTTCGATGTTCGCAGGAATGTTTGTGCATTCTGCAGTATTCCTCATCTGCGACCTCGTCAAGATACCGCTTACTGCGACGAGCATGTTTCTATCTGCGATAGTTCCGGTGCTTGTAACGATTCCGTCATGGAAAACAACGCGTGAGCTCCTGAAGCATTTGCAAGCCCCTTCCAAGCATTCGATACGACTGTATGATCTACCGGTGATTGGACTCTCCGGTTACATCTTCTACATGATTCTTTGGGCAAGCTGGTACTGGCCCGTTACACCATTCGATGCCATGGCCGGCATTGATCTTGTGGCCAAGTATGTTGTAAAAGATCATACGATCGTGAACAGCGTATTTACGCATCCTTCACTGCAGGGGCAGCTCTCGAACCAGCCGTTCTATGCCCCGTTTGCGATGCTGATGCAGTCGATCATGAAGTTCATCGGCTTTGTGCACAATCAAGTATGGGTCGGCATCATCTCGGTTTGTTTCTCGGTTTTTGTCTGGGCTGTGCTGCGTCAAATGGTGCATCCATTTATTGCGGCTGTTCTGTACCTGTTGTATCTGCTGACACCTGAAATGTTCGGTTACACATATCTGTTGCAGACAGACTATGTGAATGCTGTCTTCATGGTCATCGGTGTGTATCTCATCTGGCAAGGGGCCGAGCATGATTCGGCCTCGCACATTGCTGCAAGCTCGATCTTCTTTGCCGCAGCCTGCTGGTCGCGTACAGAGACTATTCTTCTTGTAGGAATTGGATGTCTCGCAAGCCTGTTGTGGTTTCGTAGGTCTTTAGGTACAAGAGCTGCATCAATTCTATTCGGCTCTATTCTTGGGCTCTCGGCACTCATGTTTGTTCTCTGGCATGTGGTCTTCTTCAATTATTATCTGCCGGTTAAGCCAAGTGCGGGTGATCAGCTCGTAGGGTTTTCTGTGGATCGTTTCGTGATGGTCGTCTCTGAAACATGGACGTCCGTGATATCACGCATCGACTATTGGGGCCTTATTGTGTGGGTCTTTCTTGTAGCCGTTACAGCAAACGTTCTGATGTTTCGCAGGATATCCTCAGTGATGTTGATCGTATGGATTGGATCGATAGTGCTCGGACTGTGGTTGGCTGGCTCGATCTTTAGCGCGGCTGTTGTAGAGCAAACATTGCGGCGAGGCATGTTCAAGCTGATACCCCTGCTCACGTTTGCTATTGCAAGTTCGCAGTTAGTAACTTCGGCCTCAGAACGACTTACGGCCTGGGAGATGCGCCGTTCGGCATAAACATCATGGAAAAGCTACTTTACATACTGATCGGTAGCGGAGTAACGTTGCTCGTGCTTGTCATGAGCAGCGCGTTGGTTTCGCGCATGTTTGTAGCGCGTTCCAAGCGCCGCCTGATCCGCACGATCAGCAAGGAAAAGCTGCCTGCATTTCATGCCGATCAAACACGATTGCTGCCATTGCCAGTGCAGCGATACCTATCGCAGGTTCTCAAAGACGGACAGCCAATCTTACGCTATGCCGTGCTGGAACAGCGCGCAACTTTTCGACATCGCCAGGACAGCCCGTGGTTCCGCGTTCGTGCCACAGAGGTTATCTCTGGTATGGAGCCAGGTTGGGTTTGGGACGCAGTTCTTACGCACAATGCTGCGTGGTGGAGGACAGCTAAGCTGAGCTATGTCGAGGGGGCCGCTCATGGGCATATAAAGCTGTATGGGGCATTTACTCTGCAGGAGTTTGACGGGCCCGAAACAGACGCATCGATGCTGTTCCGCCTTCTTAGCGAACTGGTTTGGATCCCCACAGCATTTCTGCCCACGAAGACGCTGCGTTGGGAATCGGTAGATGACCGAACAGCAAAGGCCATTATCACGGATGGTCAGACTCGGGTTAGCGCGCTCTTTCACTTTAACGACAACAACGAAATAGAGCGTATCGTAACAGTAGACAAGTTTAGAGACCATAAGAGCGGTTTCGAACAGGCACAGTTCACGATGAAGTGTTCGGGATACAAGACGTTCGAAGGTGTGCGAATTCCCACGCAGGTGGATTTCATATGGAATCTTGCCTCGGGGGACTTTGACTACGGGCACTTTACACTCACATCTGCGGCATACTACTACGCCTGACGCGATCGAAGTCTGCGTGCCTCAGCATAAGCAGACGGTATGGCCAGGAGCTTCGCGAGCGTACTAGTGCTGGCCCTTCCGGCAAAGACGTTGCAATCCATCGCCTCAACGCGCCGCAAGATCTTTTGGTAATTACGACTCATGAGAAGAACGGTAACCATGCTGTCTGGATGCAACATGGCAATGCCCTTGTCGGCAGATGCATAGAATGCATCCGCCCTGGAGATATACTCAACAATGAGTTCGCGAACATTCTTGGTCATCGTGTTGCTCAGAATATCTTCATCAGACACGCCAAATGCCCGCATGTCCTCCTGAGCCAGATAGATTCTTCCGCGGACGGCGTCTTCCTTCACGTCGCGAATGATGTTCGTGAGCTGCATTGCGATGCCGAGATCTATCGCATGCGGGAGAGCCTCAGCAGATTTGTAGCCGAATATCTCACTCGTCATCAAACCAACGACAGACGCCACCTTGTAGCAGTACTCTTTCAGCTCCTCGAACGTTTCGAATCGAGTGATCGTCGTGTCCATGAGCACACCTTCGATCAGCTCATTCGGTAAGTGTCGGGGGATGTGATATTGCTGTAGTGTGTGTTCCCAGGCGCGAAGGACATCGGCGCGATCGCGATAAGCTGGATCGTCCACACTGCGTTTGCCCCCTTCAACATAGAGCGAGGCAACATCTGATCGCCAATGTTCGACAAGGGCAACTGCATCCTCTCGGGAGACGTCGCCACGCTCCATGGCAACATCGATCAGATCATCAACGTATCTGCAGAATGCATAGACAGCATAACATGCATCACGTTTTGAAGAAGGTATAAAGTGCGATGCCGCGTAGAATGTCTTTGCATGCGTCTTTGTTACAGACCTGCATACCGAATATGCTTGTTCTATGGTTGGTTCTGTGATCACGCCGTGAACATTTCCTAGCTTTGATGCCACAAGAAGAAAGATCTACGTCGACATGAAGATACGCACCCTCTATCGCTGTTCCACGTGTGGACATTCAACACCTAAGTGGGTTGGGAAATGTCCGGGCTGCGGTGCGTGGGAATCCATGGTCGAAGAAGTCGAGCAAAGCACCTCGAAAAAGAAGGCACAAAGTGTCAGCGCCTCTCAAACGCAGTTTCTTGATTCTGTATCGCACGAGGGCATGCGTCGCATCTCTACCCGAATGCAGGAGCTCGACCGGGTAGTTGGTGGCGGTATCGTGCCGGGCAGCGTTGTGCTTGTAGGGGGCGATCCAGGCATGGGTAAGAGCACACTGATGCTTCAGGTTGCTTCAAACATCTCTGTGCAGATGCCATCAGCCCCTTGCCTCTACGTAACCGGCGAGGAGAGCCTGTTCCAGTTACGTCAGCGTGCAGAGCGGCTTGGTGTGGCCACAGGCAACATCATCGTGGCTGCTGAGACAAATGTGGAGCGCATTGCTGCGATCATGGACCGTGATAAGCCATCGTTTGTGATTGTTGACTCTGTACAGACTATCACGACGGACCTACTTGAATCATCGGCCGGAAGTGTGGCGCAGGTGCGCGAATGCACGGCGCTGCTTACCAAGGTTGCAAAGTCATCGGGTGTGCCGCTCTTCATCATTGGACACGTTACCAAGGACGGTATGATCGCTGGACCCAAAGTCCTCGAGCATATGGTCGATGCCGTGCTGCAGTTCGAGGGCGATGGAATGTACTCCTATCGTGTGCTGCGCGCACTAAAGAACCGGTATGGCTCGACCAATGAGCTTGGTGTGTTTGACATGAGGTCCGACGGACTTCACGAGGTTCTCAATCCTAGTGAAGTACTGCTGTCGCAGCGCAGTATGCACGAGTCCGGTACGGCCGTCGTTGCGGTGATGGAGGGAACACGGCCACTCCTTCTCGAAGTCCAGGCACTAGTATCCCCAACCGGATATAGTCAGCCACAGCGTGTTAGCACGGGATACGACACCAAGCGACTCCAGATGATCTTGGCTATTCTCGAAAAGCGAGGGGGCATCCAGGTCCGACAGAGTGATGTCTTTGTAAATGTTGCAGGTGGGATAGCCATTCAGGATCCCGCCATAGACCTGGGCGTTGCGGTAGCTGTTGTAAGCAGTGTGATTGACAAAGCAATCCCCCAGGGCGTTGCCTTTGTAGGCGAACTCGGCCTTACAGGAGAGGTTCGCCGAGTAGCGTACTTGGAACAGCGCCTTGCAGAGGCTGGCAGATTAGGTCTGGAGGGCGTCTATGCGGCCCCCGACAAAAGTGTTTCATCGCGCATACTGCGCGGAACAGATAGGCTCTCCGGAGTGATCAGCGAATTGTTCCGTTGAACGGCCAGTGGCTATCTTGCACACATTCGTGTAGCAACACCAACCAGCATGTTTGAAAAGGAACTAGACCGGGTGCGTAAACAGCTCGAGCAGCAGCTCGAGACCCGGCAGCCATATACACCGCTCAATGCCATAGCGGCCAACCATGAGGTCCATCCATCGTACCGTGCCTTTTTTCAGGCGGAAGTGCAGTGGTGGCTCCATGAGGAGCGGGCAATTCGAGCTTCGAATCCGCGGTTCGACACGTCGGTAGCACAGGTTCGCCAGGCCCTGTTGGATCTTGATGCGTTGTATGTGCAGCATGCCAGATTTGATCACGAAGAGCTGCTCTCCACGATTGAGGCGGCTGCTAAGACCCGTCTGAATTTTCTATGCAGACCCCGGACCACGCTGAAATGGTTCGTTTTTCGCGGCGAACCCACCAAGCCCCTTTACGAGATCCTGCTGCGATTGAATTACCTGAGTGATCATGAATACCTCCTGCAGGGTATCCGCTCGTGGGCCGAAGGGCGTGGGGATGTCTCGGCTAATGAGATTCTGAGTGTTGTCGAGTTCGAACGCATCATCGAGAAGATCGATAACGATGCCATTCTTGATCTTTCGCAAGAAGAATTCGTTCAGCTGCTCGAGCCGATGTATCAGTTCTTTGCTGAGGTAAATCCTGATCTGCCTCCAGAAACCGTCCCGACAGAGGCGGTGATCATATTCCTTGATGATAAAGGAGCTGTGCCGCTCTCACAGGCACTTGAGCGAATGCTCTATCGAGAAGAGCTTCGATCGCTTACCCGAAAGAAATTCATGGAAGTGATCGATACGGTCATAGCAAGTATTGACGAGGCGGTGATCGAACCAAAGGCTGAAGACGACGTGCTTCAGGCAAGAAAGCTCAGACTCGCAGAGTTGCTCGATGCTGAATCGCGCGCCAAAGTAGTCCGTAAGATCTTTAATAACGATGTTGCTGCCTACGATGAACTCATACGAGAGATCCTACTGTGTCCGTCATGGAAAGAAGCCGCCGGTGTTGTTGACAGATTCTATGCCCAAAGCGGCACTCATCCCGATAGCGCTGTGGCGATGGAGTTTGCACAAGCGCTTCACAGGAGCATTTCATGAATTTCATCGATACGGCCTGGATCTATGTCAAGGCCGGTGATGGTGGTGCCGGACACATTTCATTTCGCAGAGAAAAGTACGTGCCGAAGGGCGGACCCGACGGCGGCAACGGCGGTAATGGTGGCAACGTCATCATTCAGGCAGACAAACAGCTCGGCACGTTGCTTGACTTTACCTACCAGCGCCACTATACTGCTGAAAACGGTGCTCATGGTGGAAAGAGTAACTGCACTGGGCGTAGCGGCGATGATGTCGTGATTCGCGTTCCGGTGGGCACAGTTGTGCGCAACCGCGAGTCGGGCGAGCAGATTGCAGACCTTACCATGCACGGCGAGCAGCATGTTGTAGCACGCGGCGGCCGAGGCGGCAGAGGTAACTCAGAGTTTGTAACCTCGATCAACCAGGCGCCACGTATGGCAGACCAAGGTACGCCTGGCGAAGAGTGCACACTCGAATTCGAGTTGAAGCTGCTTGCAGACGTTGGCCTTGTCGGATTCCCAAATGCCGGGAAAAGTACGCTCATCTCTGCTATTTCTGCAGCCAAACCCAAAATCGCAGACTATCCGTTCACAACACTTGTGCCCAACCTGGGGTTGGTGCGCGTTGGCGAATACAGAAGCTTTACGGTTGCCGATATCCCCGGGCTGATTGAGGGAGCACACGAGGGCAAGGGGCTTGGCACGCAGTTCCTGAGGCATATTGAGCGAACAGCGGTATTGCTGTTTTTGATAGATGCTCAATCGCTGGACCCCGAACAAGACCTCATGATCCTGCGGTCGGAGCTGGGCCAACACTCTCCGCATCTCCTTGAAAAACCTTGGCTTGTACGTATTACAAAGGGCGACATCCTAGGGCCGGAACTGGTCTCTGAGATCGAGAAGAGCCCCTTTGCCAAGGCAAACTCTGCAACGGTCATTTCGGCCGTTTCGGGACTCGCAACAAAGGAGCTTGTCGAAGATCTCTGGAGATTTGTCGCTAAAATGCGTGCCAATGCTCAAGAATAGTATTTTTGGCACGGTGCTTGATTGGGATTATTGTTGAAAAGTATATGCCTTAACTGTATCTATCGGCCAATAATCTCACGGATTGGGTTTGGCAGATAGTCGTGGTTGGTATATTTTCGCGTGCATGTGCGGGACGCCCTCGTGGAGGGTGCGTGCGCATTTTGTGCTAACGATGATTTTGAGAGTGATGATTAAAAGCATGAATAACAATATTTCAACGTTCTATTTGGAGGATCGTATGAATCGATTCGATTCCGCGTTCTCGTCTTCACGTCAGGGTGGTGCTTTCTGGCTCCGTTCGATGTTGTTGGCGGTTCTGTTCACTGTCGGTACGTTGGCCCTGTCAGCGCAAGCACCCACCATCAACCGCGCTTCGCCAGCCGGCAATCTTAATCAGGCATGCGAAGGCCAGCAAATCACGTACAACACCCAAAACCTTGGTGTTGGCGGTGGCGTGTCCTATACATGGACAGTTGTCGGCGGTTTCTTCGTCACGGGTAACGGTACGCCGTCTATTACAGTTCAGTGGCAGAACCAAGGTAACCAGACGCTTACGATGACACGTAACAACTTTGGCGTCGTTGACAGTCCAACAATTAACGTTGCAGTAAGCCGCACGCCGACACCGGCTGTTGGTGGACCTAACGTTGCGTGCATCAACACGGAGCATACGTACTCTACACCAGCTGTTCCTGGTAGCAATTATGTGTGGAACATCACACCTGCTGCTAACTGGGTAAATATTGGTGGCGCACCTCCAGGAGCAAACTTTATCAACGTACGCTGGATCCAGGCTGGCAATGCCACGGTTTCTGTCACAGAGACAGCAACTGGTGGTGTCTGCTCAGTTACAGCTTCAGCTAACGTTATCGTGAACCCAGTGCCAACTCCAAACGTTCAGTCCGGCACAGGTTACGGCAACCCAACAACGCGCCGCCCTGGTATCGTTTGTCAGAGCTCGACACATTCATACCTCGTCGGTGCAACACCTGGAAACGTATTCCAGTGGACAGTTACTGGCGGTACGATCCTTTCGGGACAGAACACAAGTGCGATCACGGTTCAGTGGGGCACATCAGGTGTTGGTACAGTCGCATGTAAGGAAACAGTTCCTGGCTCAACATGCACAACAACTGACCTTGATTCGATCACAATCCGCTCGGCACCGCTTCCGAACATCACGGGTAATCTCTCACCATGTTCGAACGTAACGCACGACTATACAACAGCACTCACAACCGGCAACTCGTACAATTGGTCGGTGACCGGTGGTACGTTCACACAGGTTGCTGCTAACACAGTACGCGTAACATGGACTGCTCCAGTTTGGCCAAACACAAACAATGGTAGCGTCCAAGTTACAGAGGGTGTTATCGATGTTCTTCCAGTAGGATCATGTGCTGTTACAGGTGGTGCTCTGACGATTGTCCGTCCAATGCCTCCAACACCAGTCATTAGCGGCCCAGCAGTTGCATGCGCAACGAACCTCACAACAAACCCAGCTACAAACAACACAGTTACGTATACAAGTAGCGTTCCAGCTCAAACTGCTGGTTCGGGTACAATTGCGTACAACTGGACAGTTAACGGCGGCTCAATCATCTCTGGTCAGGGAACGTCATCGATCACAGTTCAGTGGGCAAATTTCCCAGGCCCAACAACTGGTGTCGTGAGTGTTACGCACACATCAAGCTTCGGTTGCGCAACAACTGGAAATTTGAATGTTACGGTTAACCCGCTCCCGATACCTTCGATTGTTGGACCAAACGTAGCGTGCCAGAACACGATCGAGAACTACAGCACAACTGGTGTTCCTGGTAACACATATAACTGGACATTGACAGGCGGCAACTTTATCCGTGCTGGTCAAGGCACACCAAACGTTGCAGTTGAGTGGACACTTCCTGGTGCAGCGACACTCTCTGTTACAGAGACAAACGGTTTCGGCTGTGCAGTTACAAACGCATACTCAGTTGTTGTAAACGCACTTCCAACAGCAACGCTCACAGTATCGGGTCCTACGACTTTCTGCCCATCAGGCGACATCACGATCTGTGCTCCTATCGGCTACACGAGGTACGTTTGGAACACGGGCGAAACAGCACGTTGTATCGTTGCTCGTACATCTGGTCAGTACTCATGTATCGTAACAAACAGCAATGGCTGCTCAAACACATCTGATGTCGTAACACTCAACGTTCTTGCAGGCCCTCAGCCGACGATCGCACTAGGCGGTCCAACAACGTTCTGTGAAGGCGGCAGTGTTGTTCTTACAGCACCAGCTGGCTTCGGCGCTTACAAGTGGTCAACAGGCGAAACAACGCAGTCAATCACAGCAACAACGTCTGGTGACTACACAGTAACAGTTGCCGATGCAAACGGTTGCACAGGTGCTTCAGCTGAAGTAGCTGTAACGGTTAATCCATCGCCAAAGCCTGAACTTGTAGTTACAGGCAATGCAAACTTCTGCGCTGGCGACAGCGTAGTGATCTCTGCTCCTGCCGGATATGCATCTTATTCATGGGTTGGCCAGCTTGTTGGTAACAGCTATGGTACAGAGCGTACGATCGTTGTGAAGGCAACAGATACAGTTTACTGTGTTGTTGTAGATATCTTCGGTTGCACAGGCCAGTCAAACACAGTAGGCGTAAAGACACCACCTGTTGTTAAGCCAGTTGTTACAGCAGTTGGTTCAACAACATTCTGCACAGGCGGATCAGTAAAGCTTGTAGCCAATGATGGTTTCAACTCCTACGTATGGTCGAACGGTGCAAACGGTCAGGAAGTAACGGTAACAGAAAGCGGAACGTATTTCGTTACGGTTATCGATAAGGCTACAAACTGCCCAGTTGCTTCAACAGTTGTAACAGTAGTTGTCAACGAAGCTCCTGGCAAGCCGATGATCTCACGTGAAGGCGATGTTCTGACAGCCAAGACAACGTCATCAAACGTAGAAGGTTGGGCATGGAGCCGCAACGGTGCTGAAATCGTTGGTGCTTCAGACAGCCAATACAAGGTGTCTATGCCTGGTGTCTATACAGCAACTGTGAAGGTTCCTGGATGCACATCAACATCTGATGAATTTGAAGTTGTCTTCACAGGTGTAAACGAAGATGTAGTAGCTGGCGAATCTGTTATGAGTGTTTACCCGAACCCAACAAGCGGCCGTGTAACACTTGCAACGACACTTGCTCTTGCTGGTACAGTACGCATTGACGTAACGAACGCACTTGGAGAGCGCGTCCTTTCGATCAACGAAGTTGCATCAGGTGCAGCCTTCGGAACATCGTTCGACATGACAAACCTCTCAGCTGGTGTATATAACGTAGCAGTAACATCGGGTAGCGATACTTGGGTTGTTAGCGTAGTACGCCAATAAGTCGATAATTCTCCCGTAAATCGGGGTAAAGGGGACGCATTACATGCGTCCCCTTTTTTTATGTTGTCCAGCAAACAAAGAACACGGAAATTCGTCGAACCTCCTCATGACGCCCACAAAGAACTATATCCTCTCAAGCCTGATAACTGTGTTGCTCTCATTGCAGGCGCAGGCACAGTGGCGTGAGGTTGCCGTGCCACAACCCTTTGCCAGCGGATACTATCTCGATGTGTACTTCCTGCCTGCCAACCCTGACTTTGGTTGGGCATGCAGTATGGAGGGCCACATCGTGCGCACTACCGATGGAGGAAAATCATGGCGAGGCAATACAATACCGGGTGCATTTCTTGAGTACGTGCAGTTCATCACACCGACCACAGGCTTTGTCTCTGGACAAGGCGGCGTGTTTCGCTCTGATGATGGTGGCGCAACATGGATAGACATTACGCCGTTCCCAATGGTTCAAGACAAGGGATGGGGCTCCTACTGGTTGAATGACCGCGTTGGAATGTACTTCGTAGGGGGCTGCATTAACGGAGTACAAGCGTTCTATCGCACGTCCGACGGAGGACGAACGTGGACGGTGTTCTACGGCAATGAGTTCAACAGTGGACTAAGTGATGGAATCCTCTACAACGATGGCTCTGGTTGGGCTGTCAGCAGTGGCGTACTCTGGCAAACAATGGATTTCGGGCGCACATGGTACAAATTCTCAAACACAGGTCCACGCTACTGGACAGAGGAGATCAGCGTATTCGGTAAATCGATCTTGCTCCCAACATCGGGCATGGACTGCGATGGCCAAACGCGCAATGTGGGTTCGCTTCGCTACAGCCGTGATGGAGGAGCCTCATGGCGCGAACATCAGACGCAGAAAAATATGTTCGGGTGTTTCCTGTTGTCCGAAACAACAGCATGGGGAGTTGGCGACGATCGAACGGTGCTGTATACGGAGGATGCAGGCTCTACCTGGACACTACGTAACTGCGGGATACGCGGCAACATCGACGATATCTACTTTGTTAATGACACACTTGGCTGGGCTGTAGGACAGGGAATCTATCGGTCCAATTTCAACTCGTCTAATTCATCAATAACAATCACGCCGTCTGACCCTGTGATCACTGTGTGCCCCGGTGATACTGTGTACGTAGAGGCCAAAGGACCGTTCGGCGACTATCGCTGGAATGATAACGTTGTTGCTAATGCACGGTTTCTAACCGACACGGGTACATACATCGTGAGGGCATACGATTCGCTTACATGCGTATTTGTAGCAGATACAATTCGACTTGCAGCCAAGAGCACATATCGTCCTGCAATCAACGCATCAAAGACAACGTTCTGTCA
>JBEBCJ010000182.1:0-3264 GCA_041157865.1 Bacteroidota bacterium | reverse complement strand
TGGACTGAAGTCTCAGGAGTATATCGTCCTGCTAAACAGCGATGCTGTGCCGTCTGAACTACAGAGATTTACCCCGACCTTCGTTTTGCCGAAGCGTCTTCTTGGTAAGAGCGCAGACGCGCAGCAGGATGCGATACAAAACGTTCGATTGCTGCGCCGACTGCAAAGGTACCTTCGTATTGTTGTTGATAATGGCATTACACTCGATTCTTTGCGTAAGATCGGCGGAATTGATGCTGTATGGGCACGCCAGAGCTTTCGACTTCATGATACTGTAAACGCTGAAGAGCCGATCAGCAGAGATTCTTTATCTGGTAACCAATATGCCCTCGAAGTTATCGGAGCTCCTACTGCATGGCGATATGCAACCGGAAAAGGTGTCATCATAGGCATCATCGACACCGGTATCGATTGGGACCACGAGGATCTGCGCGATGCGTTGTCCGTATCCCCAGATGAGGACATCAACAACAACGGACGATTTGATCCATGGCCCGAGGATGAAGAGCGCCTCGGTGTAACTGGGGATCTCAATGGCATTGATGACGATGACAATGGGATGACGGATGATGTAATTGGTGCCGACTTTGTGGACCAGGAGTTCCGCAACCTGGGAGATGACCGAACGTTCGACCCAGTGCCGTTTGATGAACATGGACATGGAACACTCGTAGCAGGTGTTATTGCTGCAACCAAAGACAACGGTAAGGGTATTACAGGTCTGGCATATCAGGCAAGGCTTCGGGCAATTCGTGCGTTTGATGCAACTGGCTCTGCCGAAGAAGATGACATTGCGGCAGCCATTGTGTATGCGGCATCCAATAAGGTGAACATCATCAACATGAGCTTTGGTGACGGTGTGAATTCACCCTTGATGCAGGATGCCATCGACTATGCACGAATACAGGGCTGCGTCCTTGTAGCTTCTGCAGGAAACAGTGGTCAGGTTTCAGCGCAGTATCCTGCCAGTTATGCAGGTGTGATTGTCGTTGCAGCCACGAACAGCAAGGACTTGCGAGCCCCGTTTTCGTCTACCGGCCCGGTTGTATCGCTTTCTGCACCTGGGCAGGCGATACTGACTACAAGTGTGAACTCACGGTATCGCACAGTAAGCGGCACCTCTTTCTCTGCCCCATACGTGGCGGCAACGGCAGCAATGCTGCTGGAGCAGAACCCAGGCCTGAATGCTGACGAGATTCGTGGGACGCTGATGGCAAGCTCCAAAGATCTTGGTGCAGTGGGTTGGGACCCACTTTATGGATCTGGACGTCTTCGCTCGGATGCAGCCCTTGAACAAATGGGGCTGAGCAGGCTTGGTATCACATCGCCATTGAATGAACAAGAGTTTGCCGTCGGTGCCACTACGCCCATTACAATCAGCGGTTCAACGCACGTTGTGAGTTTTGCTCGTTGCGATGTGGCCATCGGATCCGGAATCAGCCCAGCTGCATGGAATACGTTCTTTACTTCCAGCTCATCGGTGATCAATGATGTCATTTGCAATGTTGTTCTCGATACGCTGTCTGCAGGGCTTTACACAGTGCGTGTTCGAGTGTATGCAACTGACGGCCGACATCACGATGTGCACGTGCGCATACGGTTGGTTTCGCTGCAGACCGAGATAATCTCTTCGGAGCATACAGCCGCGTGGGTGCGCGACAGAAGAACTGATGTGATCACGACGCGTACAAACCGTCCAGCGTTGATTACAATCTCACACGATGATCGTGATGTGCATTCGAGGCAACTCAAGTATGCGACGCTCCATAGTATCGTGCTACCTGATACATGGGATGAACAGGCAGCAAATCGAACGGTCACAATCACGGCAAGCCCGCAAGTTGGAAGCCCTGCAGTCCTGCAAAAGACGCTGGACTCCAATCTTCGCAGCGCCATGCCGACTACAGGCTGGGATACTGTGCTCACAGCGCCATGGGCGGGATACGTCCTAAATGATGCACGAGACATCTATCGAGATGGAACTCGGTGTATTGTGATGAACGATCTATCAGATGGTGGGTTTGGCAAGACGGTTGTGACGCAGTATTCGGCTGGCCGATGGATACTTCGTGACTCGTTGAACGAGACGTACATCCCTCGAGCGCTCTGCGACGTAAATGGCAACGGCCTGTATGAGGTGCTGTGTCATGTTGTTGGTAGGACGATCTTATTTGAGCAGAAGTCGCCGTCTACTTCGTTGTTCGGATCTGTGCTCTTTGCAGACACCACCAATGTTGTTAATGCAGCAGGTGCAGCCGATATCGACGGGGACGGGCGCGAAGAAATCCTTGCACTTGCTGATAATGCATGCTATGTGTACACCTGCAAAGATGGAGTGTTCTCGCTTATGGGAACTGCGAGGAACTCCAGCAGACCTGCGCCCGGAAGCGCAACGAATCGTGTTGACGAGATAAGTGTTGCCTCGGGTGATTTTAACGGAAATGGTAAGATGGAGATCGCTTTTTCCGACACGGACGGTGATCTGGTCGTACATGAGTGGACGGGTACATCGTTCAGCGAAGTGTTTGTCGATGAGAATGCCGGAGCAGGGGGCTCAGGATTTGTAGCATCCGGCGATGTTAACGCCGATGGGCGTCCAGATATTCTGCTCGGGGTCCCTGACAGTGTTGACGCTAATGCCGAAGGAGAGTACGGACGTCATGTGTGGACGTACCACCTATACTCTGTAGTCCAAGCAACTGAGTATCGAAAGATCTGGACAGACCATGTCGCAGGAGTTCGCATTGGCATTGGCTATCGCAATGGCGTTGCACTTGCAGATATCGACTCAATCCCCGGTTCTGAGATCATCGTAAGCGCATTCCCAAGGTTGTTCATCTTCGGCATGACTAAAGGCTTTCAGAGCATTGCACCAAAGGCCTTCTTCGAAAATGTTGCCACTCCCCGTGTGCTTGCGTACGATGTAAACGGTGATGGGCGACAGGAGCTCGGTTTTGGATCGACCACCGCTGAGATTGGCGCGATGACCGGATTTACATTTGTCCAGCAACAACGGTCGGGGCAGTTTGCCGCACCTAACGCATTGCGCGGAATTCACAGACCAGATGAGGCAACACTTGGCCACGTCGATCTCTCATGGTATCCAGTAGATGGGGCCGTCTTCTATCGGCTCACACGAAGAGTTGGTCAGATTGATTCCGTCGTTGCCCTCGTTGCCGGAACGCGTTATGAGTACAAAATGCGCGGACTGATCGATTCCGTGATCTCATTCGTTGTGCAAGCTGTGCCAGAGGCCGCTCCAAG
>JBEBCJ010000181.1:0-4836 GCA_041157865.1 Bacteroidota bacterium | reverse complement strand
GATCATGGTACGTACCGTATTTGTGATGCTGAAAGGACATGGTCGCGCGTGAAAACGATCGTATGCATACCCACCTACAACGAGCGTGAAAACATCATTCGGATGATTGATGCTGTGCATGGTGTGCTCGAACATGCGCATCTGCTCATCATCGATGATGGCTCTCCTGATGGCACTGCGAAGCTTGTACGTGAGCGTATGCAGAGCGATGATCGCGTACACATTATCGAGCGTTCAGGTAAGCTTGGTCTCGGCACAGCATACTGTGCAGGATTTCAGTATGCCATCGACCACGGCTACGAGATCGTTATGCAGATGGATTGTGACTTTTCTCATGACCCAAAGGACCTTGCACGATTATGGGATTCGATTCAGGATCACGACGTGGTGATAGGTTCGAGATACATTCAAGGCGTCAACGTTATTAACTGGCCAATGAGCCGTTTGCTGCTGAGCTGGTTTGCCAACCTCTACACGCGCATCATTACGGGTATGCCTGTTGCCGATGCAACGGGTGGATTTAAGTGTTTTCGAGTACATGTTCTCAGGGGTATAGACCTCAAGAAGATCAAGTCTAACGGCTATGCGTTCCAGATCGAAATGAACTACAAAGCCTGGCGTAACGGGGCCCGCATGATCGAGATTCCGATCATCTTCATGGACCGAGTAAGTGGGGTGTCGAAGATGAGCAAGAACATTGTGTATGAAGCCGCCTTCCTTGTCTGGAAGCTCAAACTCGGAACGATCCTCTCATTTGGAAAACGATGATTGATGTAAGCATCATCATCGTCAACTACAACGTGAAGGATTATCTCCTTCAGTGCCTGCGGTCGCTTGAACAGCTTGATTCATCGCTGCGCGCCGAGGTGATCGTTGTCGACAATCATTCAACAGACGGCTCCGTGCAGGATCTGCAACCACAATTCCCACTGGTTCGTTGGATCGCACTTGATGAGAATATCGGATATGGTAGAGCGAATAACGTAGGCCTTGAGCAGGCCAGCGGACGCTATACGCTGTTTCTCAATCCTGATACAATTGTTGGTCGAGACGTACTTCGCATCATGACCACGTACATGGACGCAAACCCTGAAGCTGGCATGGCAGGGTGCAAAGTCCTGAATCCCGACGGATCGTTTCAGGTTGCCTGCAGGCGCGGGCTGCCAACACCGTGGGCATCGTTTTGCAAGCTGTTCGGGCTGCAGTCCATCTTTCCTAACTCGAAGTTGTTTGCCGGGTATAATCTTACCTACTTGCCGATCGATGCAACCTATTCAGTGGATGCTCTGATAGGCGCATTCATGATGGGTCCAACACACCTCATGAAACAGCTGGGCGGTTTCGACCCGGCATTTTTCATGTATGGGGAAGACATCGATCTGTGCTATCGCGTAAAGCTTGCTGGCAAGAGCGTAATGTATGTTCATTCAACGAGTATTATTCATTACAAAGGCGAGAGCACCAAGCGCAGCTCTTTGAATGAAGTACGCGTGTTCTATGAAGCCATGGAGATTTTTGCGCGAAAGCATTTTGGTGGGTCGAGAATGTTTCTGGGCTTTTTGCGCCTCGGCATTATCGCACGCGGACTCATGGCGAGAATGCTTCGAAAGAAGCGGGATCTTGCAACGTGGTTCGCAGACATGGTTGCCATCAACGGGATGCTGCTCATTGCGACATCTGTGCGATTTGCAAGTCCGTTTGGGTTTCCAGAGTACGCCTATCCGATCGTCCCAATTGCGCTCACGCTGATTTCCACACTTGGTCTTATCTCTGTCGGTGAATATGTAGAGTATCGGCCGACCGTGCGGCGAAGTGCAGTTGGCCTGTTGGTAACGTTCTTTATGCTCTCCTCGCTGACGTATTTCTTCAAAGACTTTGGATTCAGTAGGGGAGTGCTGCTGATGACCATCGGATTTAGTGCAGTGATGTTCGCACTGATCAGGGGTCTGTTTGCTCTCACAGATAAGGCATCGGCAGCACGAACACGAAAGGTCATCTTTGTCGGCATCAACGACAATACAGGCCGCATTATCTCTGAGCTTGAGCGTGCAGAGCATCGAAATACTGAGGTTGCTGGCGTGGTTGCATCAAAGCCGTTTTCAGAGCGCACATTTGCCGGATATCCCATTCTTGGCGATGCCTCGTACCTATCGCGCATTCTTGATGTAACCAGTGCACAGGAAGTTATCCTTACCGATCAATCGATGCCGCATGAACGTGCCATGGAGCTCATGATCGCATGCTCTGCGTATCGGGCCAGATTTCACTTGGCCACCGATTACGATGATATCGTCACAGCCCGCATTATCAATGACGTAGCAGGCGAAGAGCCCACGGTATCTGTACCACCGTTATTGCGATTCCGTAACCGCGTTGGAAAACGGATTATCGATGTTGTCGTAGCTGTACTTGTTTTGACACTGGGAATGCCGGTTCTAATTTTGCAACGGAAGTCTGGCCTGCGTCAACTCTGGTGGAATGTTCTGAAAGGATCTGCCAGTCTCGTTGGACTGCTTCCTGATGCAGTAGAACGATCATCGGGCAAGCCAGGTATCACGGGGCTAGCCCAGGTCTCGAGAAATGCAAATCTCTCGATGCCGGCCATTCAACAACTCAACGATTACTATGTGCGCGATTACTCATTGTCGCTGGACGTAGAGATCATCCTTAAGCAACTATTCAGACGCAACCGTGGCTAGTACAACAGTTCTCGAATTCGAAAAACCTATCGTAGACCTCGAAAAGAAGATCGAGGAGATGAAGGCACTTTCCGACACGCTCGACATCCAGCCTCAGATAGACGAACTGGAGGCACAGGTAGAGAATCTGCGTGCCGAGATCTATCGAGATCTAACTCGCTGGCAGCGGGTGCAGATCGCTCGACATCCCGACCGTCCTTACACTTTGGACTACATTCAGCATTGCTTCGAAGACTTCGTAGAGCTCCATGGCGATCGCACATACAGGGATGATCCAGCCATCGTTGGAGGCGTTGCAAAACTGGGCGATCGTCACGTGATGGTTATCGGGCACCAGAAAGGACGCGACACCAAGACGAATGTCCATCGCAATTTCGGTATGCCCAACCCTGAGGGGTATCGGAAGGCCTATCGTCTATTCCAGATGGCTGAGAAGTTCAACATGCCAGTAGTCTGCTTTCTCGATACACCAGGTGCTTTCCCCGGACTCGAGGCAGAAGAACGCGGTCAGGCAGAAGCCATCGCTAGAAACCTTCTATTGATGTCGCAACTCAAGACACCGATTGTGATCGTCATCATCGGAGAGGGGGCTTCTGGTGGTGCCCTTGGAATCGGCATCGGCGATCGCATTCTCATGTTGGAGAATGCTTGGTACTCAGTCATCGCACCTGAATCATGCTCATCGATCCTATGGCGAAGTTGGGACTACAAGGAACAAGCGGCCGAGGCACTTCGCCTTGGTGCCAAGGACCTCGTGAAGGTTGGAATTGTAGATCGTATTCTCCAAGAGCCAATGGGTGGTGCTCACCACGATCCAGAAACAATGTTCGCGGCGATGACGTCCGCAATCTCAGAAGAGCTGGCCCATCTAAGTCGCATGCAGATGAACGATCTGGTGCGTACCAGAAGAGAAAAGTTCTATGCCATGGGTGTGTGGACGGAGTAACGCCTAGGATTGCTTTTGAGCGAACTGTAAGGCATGGAGCTTAGCATACAAGCCCCCTGCAGACAGGAGCTCTGCATGTGTGCCTGATTCAGCGACCTCGCCCTTATGGAGCACGAGTATCCTGTCGGCCCGCTGAATCGTCGAGAGTCTGTGCGCGATAACAATTGAGGTTCGGCCCTTGAGCATTGTCGATATAGATGATTCGATCAACTGCTCTGACTCTGTGTCGATGCTCGACGTTGCCTCGTCAAGAATGAGAATGTCAGGATCTTGCGCCAAGGCCCTGCAGAACGAGATCAACTGCTTTTGCCCGACACTGAGTACTGCACCGCGCTCGCGCACGTTGGTTGAGTACCCATGTGGGAGCTTCGAGATGAACGCATGCGCCCCCAGCTGCTTTGCGATCTGAACAACCTGGTCGTGGGTGATGTCTGCTCTACCAAGTGATATGTTCTCTTCAACAGATCGGGAGAACAGGAATACGTCCTGGAGCACCACAGCAATCCGCTTTCGCAGGTCTTCCTGCTTAACGCTGCGAATGGATCTGCCGTCGATCAGGAGATCTCCGCCTTGGAACTCGTAGAAGCGGCATAGAAGGTTGATGATCGAGCTCTTGCCCGCACCTGTTGCACCTACGATGGCAAGTGTTTCTCCTTTACGCACATGAAAGGAAACGTCCTGTAATATCTGTGTCGTGCCGTCGTACGAGAAATCCACGTGAGAGAACTCCACCCCGGACGACAAACGGTCAAACGGCTCAGCATCTGGGGCATCATCAATCGTGAGCTTCGTGTCAAGCATCGAGAAGATGCGTTCAGAGGCTACAACGCTGGATTGTAGCGTGTTGTATTTTTCTGTAAGGTCGCGCACAGGACGGAAGAACATTTCGGTGAACTGTGCAAAGGCAATAAGCATTCCCACCGTCATCTCACCTGTACCAATGTGCTTAGAGGCATACCAAACGATAATTGCTAGCGCAACTGAGGAGAGAAACTCCACCACAGGAAAGAAGGTGGCATAATACATGATCGATTGATCTTGTAGTTGCCGATGCGTTTGGTTGATGGTACGGAAGTTAGACTCCATATGTTTCTCTTGACGGAAGAGTTGCACGACCGTCATCCCGGTGATAAACTCATTGATAAACGAGTTCATGCGAGCAACCTGCTGACGGATCTTGTTGTAGACAAC
>JBEBCJ010000180.1:0-4665 GCA_041157865.1 Bacteroidota bacterium | reverse complement strand
GACGGTTGGCTAGGCCGGTACTGGTCCAACAAGATCGATGGTTTCCCAGAAGTACTTCCTGATGATCCGATCGCCGTACAGGTTGGTGGCACGCTATCGATGTTGCTTCAGAGTCCAAAGGGAGACATTGGAATTGCTCTAACGGACCCCCAGAAGTTCTTTGAGCTCGGCCAGGGCATGTCTCCAGACATGGCAGTGATGCCGGAAGACACACGCTATGGACGTGAGTTCAACTTTGTGCGTACCGTTGCTGAGCAGTGCGACAAGTACTCATCAGTAGTGAAAGGTTCGTTCGACAAGGGCAAGAATGTTGCCTCATATACCGACAATGGGTTCGTGCAGCAAATGAAGCTCGTAGCGCGACTCATAAGTGGTGGACTCCGCACCAAGGTATATATGGTGGCCATGGGTGGTTTTGATACACACGTGCAGCAGCAGGACGATAATTTGGGCGGTATCCATCCGTATCTGCTTGAGCAGCTGGCAACAGGTATTGGAGCCTTTATGCAGGATGCACTCGCTCAAGGATTCGCCGATCGGGTTGTTGGTATGACAGTGTCCGAGTTCGGTCGCAGGCCATACGAAAATGGCAGCCGTGGTACAGACCATGGAGCGTCTTCAGTGCAGTTTGTCTTCGGTAACAGCGTGCGCGCTGGTGTATACGGTCAGTCGCCCGACCTGGAGAACTTCGACTCAAATGGTGATGTGCGCTATCAGTTTGACTTCAGGCGCGTATATGCTGATGTTCTCGAGAACTGGTTTGGTGGTAC
Organism: Bacteroidota bacterium; assembly: GCA_041157865.1. Lineage (GTDB taxonomy): Bacteria > Bacteroidota > Ignavibacteria > Kapaibacteriales > Kapaibacteriaceae > UBA10438. The sequence continues at coordinate 3,895 of JBEBCJ010000180.1, read as the reverse complement.
GCCGCAAGACACGGAAGCAGTATTGGAAGATCGCATCCTTCCTATCGGCGTGCTGCAACGCGCAACAAGCGTTGAAGAATATTACAATGGTCGGGTTCCGGTACACGTTACCGTCTCGCCGAACCCATCATCAAGCCATACTACATTGGAATGGCAACAGGCTGTTCCTGCTCTTGTGCACGTTGAACTCTACGGCGCTGAAGGCCGCTTTGTTCAGACTGTCTACACCGATCGGGTGTTGCCCGGAACGGTTCGCGTCCCAGTTAACAACGTTGCATCGGGCTCATACCTGTGCTCGGTTGTGGTCAACGGTGCGCGTACTGTTGTTCCGTTGACGGTAGTGCGCTGATCAATATTCCATTTTGCCATCTCTGAGCGGTTCGCTAGATTTGTGGCCCTCTGCGGAAGTGGCGAAATTGGCAGACGCACCATCTTGAGGGGGTGGCGCTCGCAAGGGCGTACGGGTTCAAGTCCCGTCTTCCGCACATAGGATATCTGAAAAAGGGGCTAACGGGAACGTTAGCCCTTTTTTTATCTGGTAACAGCAAATTTTACTACAGCACTAGTCCCGGTGCTTCCACTTGAAACACTGGCGATATAGATGCCTGGGGGAACTGGATTCCCCCCTACGTCGAGTCCGTTCCACAATGCCTGACGTCCGCGAGCTGCGATTGCAGATACAAGTATTCCACCGGACGTCATGATGCGTACCTCTGAGTCAGGTCCGAGACCGTCTATCACGATCTGGGGGTCTGTTCCAATGCGAAATGGTTGAGGATAGCACCGAACATCAAATGTCTGCAACGGACGCATAGATGAGGTTCGAGCTACGCTGCATCCTTTTAGTGTTCCAAAGTAGGCAAGTCCGGTTGCAGGGTCGATTACTATTGAGCGCACATTGTTATCAAGCAACGGAGCTGTTGCTGTGGTGATAGTTGCAAGGACTTCTATGCCGCTTTCATCAAGAACAAACACGCCGTTAGTGGTGGCAATCCACTTGTAATTGAGCGCATCGACAAACACATCGTTGATGTATGTAGTCGACATTGCCGAGACACGCCGGACATATGGTATTGCTGTGTTGCTCAGGTTCCATGGGCTGGAGATCACGGAAAGCCCCTTGGCCGTGCCTATCCACAAAGCGCCATTTTGATCGACTGCAAGAGATGTGACCACGTTGTCCTGCAGTTGGGAATTGCTACTGACGATCTTGTTGCATACATCATCGTCGGTCGTCTGCGTGCGCTTATCGTTGTATCCGATTAGTCCCCGACTGTCGGGGCTGCCACACCATACAGTTCCATTGCCGTCAACGGCAAGAGATCGATAGAGATTCTCACGAGTATTGGCACAATTCTGAAGGTAACTCCATGCACCAGCGTTATCAGCCACCGCTAGAAGTCTATCAGTGCTCTGTTCGTTAAGAAGAAACGTTCGGCCATACTTATCCATGGCTGCTTCCGAAACGAGGATATAGTTGGAATCCGCAGGTATGCCACGCAGCGAGGAGTTCCCGGCATTGAGCCCTGTAATGCGCAGGCCAGCATCTGAATGGGTGGCCTTGATCGCGCCTCGTCCCCACGTGCCTATCCATGTCGAGCCATCTGCCAGCGAGCTTACCCTGTAGCATCCATTGGTGCGCAACACAGGTTCGTTGGACGTCGTAAGAGACTTCCACACGAGACCGTCGAAGTATTGAACACCCTGGCCACCATAACCGCCATCAGTATGCGTTGCAGCCCAGATCCAACCCTTGGTATCGATGCTAATGTCGGTGAATTGATTCGAACGCGGAGTTGTCGTATCGTAACTCGAGACGTATCTGCCGTCTTTGATCCAGCCAAGGCCCTGATCTGCAATAAATGCAACGATCATGCTGCTGCCAGAGGGAGCAGTGACAAGGCGGCTTCCAAGAACGCCCGATGGTAGGGGGCTCTCCAAATCAATCACAGCTCCATTCTTGAAGATCACGCTGGAGGTGCTAACGATATACGAACCATCGTTGTCGATGCTCAGGCCGTTAATGTCCTGCTCTGTTGTCTGTACGCGCGTGAATCTACCAGAGGACCAACGGTAGACATTGCGAGCTGAAGCAACCATGCATGTCGACCCCGCAGCTGCAAGGTGCAGAATGGGTTCGGACGAGTCCGGCAGACCGTCCTGCTGAGACATCAGACGCCAAGCAGAGGGTAGGCGTAACGTAGGAATGTTCAGCGGAGCAGAGCTCAAAGAGCCGTTAACGACCACCCAGATTGTGCCGTCGACAAAAGCAAGTGCTTGTACCTTTGACTTCTCAGGATAGACGCCGATTCTATCGACCGTCTCAATGAACAGCCGCGTACGTCCATTCATCAGTACCACGCCGAACTCAGTTGCCATCGCAATGGTGTCTCCGCGCTGTGCGAAGTCGATGATCGCACGTTTTGGATATTGCGAGGCACGTTGGATATCACTGATCCGTTCCCAGCTATCTGCAGAGGCATTGAACAGGTCAAGTGAACCGTCACGCTGTCCAACATATGTGGTGCCAGTAGGTTTGTCGCAATAGATCGAGGAGCAATCCAGCGTGCTCAGGCCATTGACGTTGTCGTACTTTGCGCTGCTGCCGGTTGTGATCCATGTGCGCTGGACGCCACCAGAGGTAGCAGCCCAAATCGAGCCGTCACTATCGGAATCTGCGTCGCGTACCTCTCGGGTAGACGAGATCGTATACCAATCGCTCACATAGACTTGTTGTGCATGAGCTACATGTGCGAGGGCCACGATCAGAATTGCAATGGCGGGTCGTAGCATACGGACTACCAATGTTGAATACGTTGATTACGATGTGCGAATTGCGCGTAAAAGATTGACCATGTGAAGAGCAGCCAACGCTGATTCACGTCCCTTATGTCCGGCAGAGCCCCCTGCACGATCCCAAGCCTGCTGAACATTCTCAGTTGTAAGAATGCCTGCGATACATGGCACGCACGTCTGTGTGGCCAACTCTTGCAGGCTGTGCATGACAGGGGAGGCCACATATTCAAAATGTGCTGTTTCCCCCCGAATCACCACACCGAGTGTGATAACCGCATCTACGGCGTCATGGTCGATGAGCGTTGCCGCCACCACAGGGATTTCATACGTGCCTGGGCAACGGTAGAGACTGATATGATCGCCCTCTACTCCATGTATGTGCAATGTATCAACGGCCCCGTTGATAAGTTCTTGTACAATGTCATTGTGCCAAGCGGCGGCTACGATACCAATGCGGACTCCCTTGCCTGTGGCTGTTCCAAGGTCTGCAAATGTTACGTCGTTGATGTTCATGCTGGCAGTGATGTTCTGAGGCTATCTCGACGATGTTCGAGTAGTTTGAGTGCAGATTCGGTTACACCGAATACACCAAAATTCTGATCGTCATACTCGCGAGTTCCGTGAAAATCAGAGCCCCCTGTAACCAGCAAATTATGTTGTGTGCAGAGCACACGATAAAACTCTCGTGTAACGTACCAGTGCGATGGGTGATAGACTTCGATAGCATCCACACCGGTATTGATCAGCTGCAGGCACATCTCGGCGTTGGTGAAGTATCTTCCCGGGTGCGCCACACTCAGAATGCCGCCAGCCCTGTGAACCATCTCAACCGCTTTGGCGATTGGGAATGGGGTCTTTGCCGCATATCCAGGCTTGCCCACATCGAGGTACACATCGAATGCCTGCTGGATGGTGCTCACAACCTTCTTGCGTACGAGGATAGAGGCTACGTGAGGACGTCCAACGGTAGCGCCCTTTGCCTCGTCTAAGACTTCCTGAATAGAAATGTTCACGCGGCATGCATTGAGGTTCTGAACCATCTCGCGTGCTCTGCGAATGCGATCTTCACGATAGAACTTCTCGTATGCCTGAACTTCTT
>JBEBCJ010000179.1:0-3896 GCA_041157865.1 Bacteroidota bacterium | reverse complement strand
AAGGTAAAGTTCCGACGTCGTTGCACCCTCGAGCTTGCTAGGCGCGTCAAGATCAACACCAAGAATCAAATCCGTACGAGAGCCAGCTGCAATGATTCCATCTTGCAGAACTTGGTTCCATGGTGCGGTTGGATATACCGTTGCGACCATGTTCTTAACGTAGTCAGCATACGTAGACGTTTCGCCCAAGAACGCAGCATTCAGCTTCTTGCCAACCGCAATCAGCGTGTCCTGCATCGATGGGATGCCGTCGCACATTGGTGCGATCATCGGCTGCTGAACACTGAAGGTTCCATCGAAGGCAACTGCGGTGCCCCATGACTCCAGCCAGTGAGCAGCTGGAATGCTGACATTACTGATGGCTGCGGTCTCGTCTTCGTAGAGATTGACAGCAGCACGAACCTTAACCTTGTTGACCAATGCCGTTTTGATTGCACGTGAAGCGCTGTACTCAGGATTCACGTCCATGAACAGTGCCACGTGAACGTTGCCTGCTTCGATGTCGGCCATAGCGGCATTGAGCGCAGTACCCTTCTCGCCGGAGTTGGGAAGCGTATTCTTTGGATCAAGAATGTTACCAGCTCCGACACATCCCAATGCAAGGTTCACAAGCATAGCCATTGCCTGCGCCTTAGGCGAAAGGTGAGAACCACTCAGCACCACGCCGCTCGTTCCGGCCTTCTTCAAACGTGCAGCCGCTGCTGCTGCCTGCTTGTTGGATGAAGACCCACCTTTAACAGCGCTATGAAGTTCGGTGAGGAATTTTTCAATATCCGATGGCGATGTGCGAACGCGAACATCTGCATTCATACCTGTTGTTGAGTAGGTAGACTCAACAACCGTCAGGTGCGACATTGCAGGCGCACTCTTTGATGGCGAGCGACGTGCCGCAAACCGTCCAGTGTGGTATACAGCAAGAGGATCTGTACCGAGGAAATCGCTCTCGACACTTACGATAACCGTAGCCTTGCCAAGGTCCGGTACGATATGACCATTGACTCCCATCACTGCACTGTTCGCAGTGGCCGTGTTGTCGCGCGATATCGCCGGCAAATACACGACGCTAGCGCTTGGTACTGCAGCCACAAAGTCGTTCAAGAGCTGAGTATATGATGGCGAGCAATGCTCATCGATAAAGATGACCGTCTTTTTGCCAGCTGTTTGTGCTTCCGCAATGGCAGAAGAGATCTTCGATACAGCTGCATCATACGTTACCTGCGAACCTTCGATCTTCGCACGTCGAATACGATCTGGATCGTAAAGCGACAGCAGCGATGCTTGCATCTCTGCATTGGCGGTACCGCAGTTGACAGGGTGCTGCTCGTTACCCTTAACCTTGATCGGACGCCCTTCGCGTGTTTTGATGACCGCTCCATAGGCAACGTTGCGATGTGCGTATACCGATGCGTAATACATCGGAAGACCAGGCGTGGCGTTTTGCAGCGACTTTACCGATGGCACAAGCTTCTGCTCGGGCCTGCGGCATGCCGCAGCAGTAAGCGCCATCGAAGCCGAGACCAAAGCCATAAAGCCACGGCGTGAAACCGTAGAGTCGGTGATGGCATTCGTTGTTGTTCCAGGAGCGAACTCGGATGACTCACTCGTACCTTGAGCAAGACCATCAATGCTCTTCCACGGTGTAGAGTTTGAAGCGTGGAGTGAACGATCAGACATATGCGAACCTTAAAAGGAAGATCGTGTTTCGAATGTGAAGTGCGTCACAATTAATAGTGACATGCTGAACAGTTCTCTGGCCCAATACCGGCCTTCTTAGGATGCGGAATACCAGCAACCTGAACCTTTGGAACCTCTGATTGATAACCGCCGTATTGTGGGGACGTCAACGGTGTTGATGTACCGACTTGCGCAGCAATCGGAGTAAAGATGTAGCTGCTGTCCAACAGATCCTTCATCTTATGCATCTTACCGGTAAAGACACCGGAGATCGGACGAGCGCCCACGATGTTCTTTTCTGGAGCTCGGTGGCAGTCCAAGCACCATCCCATCGAAAGGGGCTTGTATTGCGACACAACACCCATCTGCTCGATGTTGCCGTGGCAAGACTGACAGTCGATCTGCGCGCGAATGTGACGGCTGTGGTTGAAGTGAGCGTAGTCAGGAACCTTGTGTATGCGCACCCACTCGATAGGCTTGCCCGACTCATATGAATCGCGCACAAGCTGCAGCTTCGGTGATTCAGCCTTAACAGCCGTGTGGCAGTTCATACAGGTTTGCGTCGTTGGCACTGGTGAATGTGCCGACTTCTCAACGCCCGCATGGCAATACTGACAGTGAATTTTCAGCTCGCCTGCATGGAGCTTGTGCGAGAATGGGACTGGTTGTTCCGGACGATAACCGACGTCGGCAAAACTGTTCCGGAATCCAAAATAGCCTACAAGGAAGAGGACGGTCGCAACGGCACCTAGAATAGCCCCGCCCGTCTTAACCCCCTTGTCAAACTTGCGTGAAAACATTCGCAACCCTCACCTAGATATGTCATGCAAATATACCGCTCGTCACGAACCTACATCACATCATTGTTCACATTGTTGGTGCACTGTTAGGATTCTGTCTGATCTTTCGTGCTATCAGCACAATTGCAACAGTAAGAATCGTTAGCGGTACACTTAACATGAACAGGACGGACCATGAGTACGCATCCCCTACGCTTGCATTAGCCCCGTTTGCACCGAAGCTGTCCTTACAAGCAGGACATGCATTCAGCGACTGCGCAACGAGCACAAGCGTTAGAACAACCATGATGGTCAACTTCTTCATACCGTTGCTGGGAACCATTGGTACAACATGAAGTAGACAATCACCCCAGTTACAGATACATACAGCCAAATAGGCAGTGTGATCTTTGCGATTTTCTTGTGTAATTCTACGCGCATGTTCAGCCCCCTGTTGATCGTTATCAGTGCAAGCACTGGAACTGTAGCAGCAAGCGTTACGTGCGTAAACAACAGAACCAGGTATAGCACGCGCCATACTCCGGTTCCCGAGAATGTTGTGTTGTATGCACCAGTGGTGGTATACAGATGCCACTTATGCAACAGGTAGCAGGCAAGAAACACGATTGAGACAACAAAAGCCGCGATCATGAATCGCCGGTGCTGCTCGATCTGTTTTGACCTAATAAGTGAATAACCCCGCAACAGCAGTACTGTGCTGAGTGCATTAAGCATTGCGTTTAGGGCTGGTAGCTGATCGAATGTCATTACAGTGCCCTCAGGATAGACCGTAGTTTGGAAACGTCAGCCGTGTCTGCGCTGTCGTAGAAACCACGAACAGTCATGGCCTTGTCGATCAACACAAATCTTGTCGAGTGAATATCAGGTGCCGTTGGCTCCACAAGCCCCAGATCACGCGAGGCCACTCTGATCATCGAATCAAGCGGCATAGTTACAAAGTGCCACACACCTGGCTTTGCGTTGTATTGCTGAGCATATTCCTTCATCACTTCTGGTGTGTCGTACTCAGGATCTGACGTAAGTGATACAAATGACACGCTGTCGGAGAAATCCTTCTGCAATTCTGCTAATACCGTATTCAGTGCTGGGCATACAGTTCCGCATCTGCTGAAGAAGAATGATGCGATCCACACTTTCCCCGCCATCTTGCCTGCATCAAAGCTGGCCTTGTTCTGATCAATACCGGTAAAGGCCGACACCGTTCGCAGCTTTGGCAACGTATCGATGGACGACACGTCAGCGCTGCCGATGTCTTGCTTGGTTGAGCAAGACATCAGCGCGATACTTACCGCGAATATGAGTATGGCCACAGATCGCATGATGATACGGCTTAGTGCCCTGCTCCGTGGCTTCCACCGTGGTGCGCATTCGGGTTTAGCTGCTCGTAGACGGTGCGCGTGACCTTGTTATTCGATAGTGTGT
>JBEBCJ010000178.1:0-12586 GCA_041157865.1 Bacteroidota bacterium | reverse complement strand
TCACGACACTTGTGCAGAATGTGTCCGATATCCTACAAACAGCAACGGCCCCTGTAGAACAGGAGCCGCCGGTAATCATCGAAGTATGGCAAGAATAGTAGGCCGCCTCTGAGACGCCTTACAACCCAGCCTTTTGCAATGCAGCTACAAAGGCTTCCTTGGATTGGGATCCGACGATCTTCTGAACAATGTTGCCCTGGCGGTCAATAATAAATGTTGTTGGTATAGACTGGATACCACCATAGGCATCAGCTATCTGATTCGAAGCGTTGTCAACAATGTTGACATACCCCATATTGTTCTTTTCGGCAAATGTCTTCACACTCGCCACAGGATCGCCCTTCTGGTCCAGCGAGACACCAAACACGACAACGCCCTTGGCGGCGAGTTCGTTTGAAATTGCAACCAAGTCGGGAATCTCACGGCGGCATGGTGGACACCACGTGGCCCAAATGTTCAGGAGAACTACTTTGCCGGCCGTGGCTTCAAAGAACGAAACCTTCTTTCCATTTTCCATCCACGCAAAGTCGACTGCTTTGTTCTCTGACTTCGACCCCACAGACTGAACAGGGAAGACGCGTGCAGTTACTCCCGAGTTAGCTGGGCCGTTGGCACAATGCATTGTAACAACGCTGACAAACAATGCAAGCCCGACTATCGAAAACATCTTCATTTACAAGGCCTCAAGTCTGAATAGTGATGATACTTCGTCTATCTGCAAGTCAGAGACGACCGTACACATGATACTATTGCTTTTCCAGACAAACAACGTTCCGTTATCGACTGTCGATGCCCAGTGCCACTTGCTGTGAGCAACGTCCTCGGCAACTACAGGATGTAACTCTACGCGTTTCGACGCAATAGCCTTCTCATCAACCTGGAGCAATGCAATTGTATGTCCTGCCGCCTTGTACACAATCTCGGCACAAGGCAAGCCATTGACTGAGAAGACGTTAGCACCAACGAGTTCAGCTTCAACTTCAGGGTAAAAGATCTCATGTCCAACGCCGTGCTCTGCAAGGTAGGCAGACAACGTGCCTTTGTCGGCAGACGTGATGTCGAGCTTTGTGCTACCGGTGTGGACGCCAGGAAAGGCCATCAACGCCGCATCTGTTATCTCGGCAGGCAGTGTCTCAGACTTTTGCGTCATAAAAACCAGACCAACAACAATCATTAGTGTGGCGGCCGCCATACCGAAGGAAACGGCCGGACGCCGAACCCAATTCAGTGCGCCTGCCAACCATGACTGCTGATTGGATGCTGCCGCCTCGCCCAGCGAGATACGAATCGAGCGTTCAAGCTCGACCGGGACCTGAATTCGCAATGCGTCCCTGCGCCGTGCCACCGTGTTGCTAACGGCACGAACGATACGCTGTTCGCGTTCTACTTGACGCGGATCGAGATCGGTCGGCATAAACTCAGTGTTCATCGTTCAAACTCCTTTCAGGAATTGCTGACTCCGGCATTTTACCCTCTCCTGGAAGCTCGAAACCGCGTTTGCGGGCATATTCGGCCAAACTTCCAGCCAGAAGCTTTCGTGCACGGTGCAGGCGTGAACGGACTGTCCCAATTGGACAATCAATGAACTCGGCAATTTCTTCGTATGTGAAACTCTCAATGTCGCAAAGGATGATGACCGTTCGAAACTCCTCTGGAAGCGCCTCGATGGCCTTGGCCACCTCGTCGTCCAATGCATTGTCGATAACCTGCTCCTCAAGAACAGAGGTCTCGACACTGCTGTCGCGAATTGTCTCGTAGAACTCCTCAATTGCGTCGTACTCAACAGTATCCGGAGCCTTGGAGGTCTTACGAAACTTATTGATGTACGAATTCTTCAAAATTCGGAACAACCAGGCCTTACAGTTAGTTCCGCGCTCGAACTTATCAAAAAATCGAAATGCCTTAAGGTAGGTCTCCTGTACCAAGTCAGCAGCATCATCGCGATCGCGCGTTAGCCGAACAGCAAACGAATACAGTGCCGACATATGCGGCAATGCCTCCAGTTCGAACTCTTTACGCAAATCATCCATGACGTTGTTTCCTATTGCCCGGGCCTAGGCCACTACTCTCTACTCTCCACTCTCCATTCGCAATCACCAATTCCGTAGCATCTCCGTTAGCAAACGAACTCCAACGCCCGATCCGCCGCGTGGAGTGTAGTGTGACGGCTTGGACTTGATTCCAGTGCCTGCGATATCAAGGTGTACCCATGGATAGGTAACAAAATGCTTCAAAAAGAGAGCCGCAGTTATCGAGCCTGCCTCGCGGCCGCCAGAGTTCTTGATATCTGCATATTCACTTGAAATGAGATCCTCGTACTCTTCGTAGAGCGGAAGCTCACATACGTACTCATTGGTCTTGTCGGCAGCTGCCTTGAGACGAGCCTTTGTCTTTGTGTCTGTGCCCATCATTCCTGTAGTCAGCGTTCCCAGAGCGATAACAACCGCACCGGTCAACGTTGCAAGGTCTATCACCGCGCTTGGATTGTATCGATCGGCATAGCACAATGCATCTGCCAGGATTAGACGTCCTTCAGCATCAGTGTTATCGATCTCTGCAGTCTTGCCGTTCATGAAGGTCAGGATATCGCCCGGAACGAGTGCCGTGCCACTGGGCATGTTTTCTGTTGATGGAACAAGTGCAACCACGTTGCGCTTAAGTCCAAGCTTGGCGATGGTACACATTGTGCCAATGACCGACGCAGCACCGTGCATGTCGCTCTTCATATCACTCATGCCAGCGGCAGGCTTGATCGAGATACCGCCTGTGTCAAATGTGATGCCCTTACCAACAAGGACAAGGGGCTTTTCTGATTTCGGACCCTTCATGTATTCCATGACGATGAATACTGGTGGTCGCACGCTGCCTTGGTTTACGCCGAGTAGGCCACCCATCTTGAGCTCTTCTATCTTCTTCTTATCCAACACCGTTGTCTTGAAACCGACCTTGCGTCCTACTTCCTGAACCTTCTTTGCAAGCGTCTCAGGATAGATCTCGTTGTTTGGCGCATTTGCAAGGTCGCGCGCAAGCGTAACGCCTTCGACGATTGCTAGGGCTGCATCGACGCCTTTGGTGACGGCTTTCTGGTGAGGCTTATCTGTGATGAGGGTAACCTTGGTAATCTTACCTCCGTTGCCGTTCTTTTTGATCGTCTTGTATTTGTCGAACGCGTACTGACTCAAGAGCGAGCCCTCGATGATCGCCTGAGCCATTGCCTGGGCATCAAGTCCATTCACTGTAGAGGCATCAACAGCAATATGCGTGCATCCCGACGCAGCCGCACGCTTAGCAGCGGCAGCAGCAGCACGTCTAATAGTCTCTGCTTTGACAGTATTCGTCTCACCCAGTCCAACGAGAATGATTCGCGGTGCAGCCATAGACGAGCCGCAATAGGCAAGTGTGGTCTGCAGAGACTTGCCTGTAAAGTCGTTTGATGCAAACACCGGCAGCAGGTGTGGTATCTCGCTCACCAGTGCCTTCTCGGCTGCTTTGAAATGGCGCTCTGTCTGCGCTACGAAGACAACTATGGCGTCGGCCTTGACGGTGCGACGTGCAGCTACGGAAACGTTTGCTGACATATCATTCTCGAAGAGTAAGGTTTACAAAAAAACTGTCCCGCAAAATACGCATTGCATCCTAACGGGGAGTGAATACGTGGTATAGTTGGAACGTGATATCTGCTGTAGGCTTAACAGGAACCTTGACATACCCTCCCTTGAGCCACAGCTGCATCTGATCGCTGTAATGTCTGTTTAACGGCTGACCAGAAGAGCCCCCAGGCACAACGACATATTGCACCGAGTCTCCAACGTGCGATATCACCCGCATGCTTGGAGAAACGCGAGTAGGCAAGAACACTTCGGTAGAATCCTGAGTTGCAACGTCCCATTCCGAGTTGTTTAGCGTTGTCTGGGCTCCTCCAACAGCAAATGGACCAAGGTTCATCACTGGCTGCATGAGTGGGTTTCGTCCAAACACATGGGGGAAGGCGATCGTGTGCAGCTTGCCCCATTGCCATGCATCAGCATTGGCTTCGTTGTCTGGTCCAAGGTGGACTTCGAGATCTTTAACTGCATACATAAAGGCCCGTATGACGATCCAGCTCATTTGCTCGCGGCTACGCGTTCGCACATCGTCCCACAGCGTGTCCGTCGGTTGATCAATCAACTCTTCGATGCGGCGCAGTGGCAAATTCGATAAGTGAACGTAGTCGTAATAGAGTGGCTTACCTAGCTCATCGACAAACGTTGACCAGATTAGGCGCTGAAGAAAGATTGCGTATATCGACGCACCTTTATCGATTGGTGAAAATGTCCCATCCCATTTCTGTAGAAGCGATAATGCCCGCTTTTGTTCGCTGGTATACTTCTTATAATAACTCTCCAACGCAGGCAATATCTTCTTCAACATGCTCTTGGCATAGGGCGACTGGAGGTCCTGCTGAACCATCTGTATATCGCGTACACTTGGATTCTTATACAGAGACATCAGTTCTTTTAGCCGCACAATGCGTGAATTGGGTTCATAGAGCGAAGTGATGTACGGGGCTGTAGGGGACGTAGGGTTATTTGCAGTGCCTACCCAACCCTGGCGTGGGTTTTCCAGTGCACCGAGACTTGTAAGCTGCCATACACCAGACCAGTCGCCGCCGTTGTATACATTGGTGATGGGTACGTGTGGATCGCTGCTGCCGCGCTTAGGTGCATATCCTGCTGCAACATTTACAACTGTTCCTGTGCGTGTTCCGACCGTAAAATTCAATGCAGGAGATCCCCATGAAGACAGCGCCGAGATGACCTTTGAGGATGTTGATGCTGTATTGATCAAGTACATCGCTAAGACTTCATCGCTTGCATATTGTGCAGTCCACCTGAAGGTTAAGCATGTCGGGTTCTGCTTGCGTTGTTCACCACGAAGGTATCCTGTAGAGGATGGCCTATCAAAGCCCGTAATGATTTCGGGGTGCCTACTTAGGTGATGGTCTGAGAGCACACTTGAGATGTTTGTGTAACGAATGGCAATGATCGTATCTGCTGTTCCCTTCACCTTGATTGTATCGTCTTTGTAGGTAAACTTCCTCCTTGCGCCATTGCCATCCAGATAGTAGTTAACTGGATCTTTCGCATCAAGACGCTGAAGTACATAGTCCATGTCGTCCGCCATTACATTTGTGAAGCCCCATGCCAAATGGTCATTACGACCTGAAAACACCAGCGGCAGACCCGGTATACTGAGCCCTACAACGTTGAGCTTTGGAGCGCTGAGATGAATCTCGTACCACTTTGCCGGGACCGAGACCGACATATGAGGATCGTTTGCAACTATGGCTGAACCATCTGGTGTACGCACAGCCCAACAATTACTGCCATAGCCAGATCCCTGCAGTCCAAGCATGGCACGCACAGACTGCAGAGTAGCGATCAGGGACTGCGCGTGTCCTTCCTGCATCAAGGGTTTATCGGTCGCATCATCAACAACAGAGGCCAGTGAAGTTGTATCACGAGATACTGACGACTGTGTGGTATCAAGGACGAATGGACCGCGATTGCTGCGAGGAACATATCGTTTATACGTACCCTGACCCTTTGCATGGTCTATCTGTGCAAACGCAAGATCTGTCCAGAATGCCAGACTCAATTCAAACGATAGTACTCGTCCAACGATCAGACAGTCTTCGATTGTCCACGGCTCCGGCTTGTAGTCAAGTGCGTCGAACTCAAACGGAAGGTCTTCGTTGTTCTCATCAATGTAGGCATTGACACCGTCTGAATATGCCTGCAGGATCTCACGTGAGCGTTTGCTGATCGATCTCGCTTGCCGTGCTGCGATTGCTCGTATCTCGAGCGACCGCAGAAAAGCATCTATAGCTACACCTTCCTTGCCGAAAATCTCTGCAGTACGCCCTCTGCCGGTGCGGCGCCAAAGGTCCATCTGCCATAGCCTGTCCTGCGCATGCACGTAGCCTTGCGCAAAGAACACATCATGAGTATTCTTACCAATGATATGCGGAATGCCAAAGGCATTTCGATACACACGAGTAGAATCTTTCACAAAGGCTGTGCTCTCGCGAAAAGGCTCTGGGTGGCTTCTCGTGGCAATACGAAGTGCGAAATACACAAAGCAAAGCAGCAGAACAACTAGGGTAACCGAAATGCCCGTTACACCAGTCCAGAATCTTCTTACAGCCACTTTTGCTCCCGATACCACTGTACCGTTTCGCGGATACCGTCTTGGAGTGAAATCTGCTGACTATAGCCCAACTCGATGCGTGCCTTTTGGGAGGAACAAATCCAGAATGGCTGTATCAGATCGAGTCCCTTTTCGTAATCAAGCACAGGGGGCTTACCTGATAGCTTTCCAAAGAAGCCAACCGTCCCGGCTATCGCAAGAACTAGAATATGTGGCAACCGAATTGGCAGCACAAAGCGCTTGCCTAGTGCAACCTTTGTTACTTCAACAATTTCAGGCCATGAATACACATCGTCAGATGTGATAAAGTACGTCTGTTTGATAGCAACCGGCTGCTCCATGGCCAATACAATTCCACGAGCGAGGTCTCTGGCATGAACGAGACTAACGCGGCTTTCACCAAATCCGATGAGCGTTGCAAGCCCCTTGTTCACCGCTTGAAAGAACGAAAGAATTGCAGAGTCTCTTGGTCCGTAAACTGCAGGTGGCCGAACGATGGTCCATGGTATGTCGGTAGCATCACGCACGGCATCTTCTGCCATGCGCTTTGTTCTGCCATAAGCTGTTAGCGGACGTAACTCTTGTTGGTCCTCTGTCGTTGGGAACTCGACCGACGACGCAGGCCCGCAGACAGTTAAGGAGCTGATGTGCACAAAACGTTTGATCCCCGGGTTATATGCACGGACCGCATCGATCAGGTTCTGCGTTGCATCAAGGTTACCACGCCGAAACTCTGCCTCATTCTTCGCTGCTGTCAGACCAGCAACATGAATCAATGCATCCATGCCACTCACGGCCTGGTGCAGAGACTCTACATCAAAGAGTGACCCTTCTACCCGAGTTACGCCTTTGCCATCCAACCATCGCATATTGGACGTTGATCTGGCAATGAAGAATACTTGGTGTCCGCGTTCGAGAAGAACATCAACGACATGACTGCCAACAAAACCTGTGGCACCCGTAATCAGGACCTTCAAAGCGCTACCTCGATATGATGAATGTGGATGTCCGCATGTGCCTTCCGTTGCGGAATACTACGGAATAGGCACCAGATTCGAAATGTCCAATCGGAACATGAACATCGTATAGTCCTGGTCGCAGAGACGGTAACTCGACACCTACGGTCTTGCCGGAAAGATCTACGATCGAGAGAGTGGCCTGCTCATCTGTGAGTATCGAGTAGGTAACATGAAGAAGGTCATTGCGTTCAGTGCCCAGGCGTAGGACAATCGGACGTCCAACACCAGCTGTCGATGCATCGATATCACAATCAGGCACAACCGTGAGCTTACCGTTACGTCCGCTTATCATAACGCCCGAGGCATATGCGGTATCGATCACAATTGGTGTGCTGCGACTTGGACCAACATATGTCGATCCCCTGAGCGTTAGAAGGGGATTGGATGCAAGAAGTGGATTCGAAGATGATATCTGGATCGTGACTTTGCCTGGCGCTGTTTCGTTGGCTGAGATCTGACTCGATGAAGGCGACTGCGGCACGGATACCAACTTGAACAGTTGGGGATCGTACGACATCGTAATTGTCATTGAGTAAATGCCTGCTGAATCCAGTGGCTGAGGCGACGCAAGTTGCAGGGGAATGTCTGCGTTATCGCCTGCGCGCACAACAACGTCCTGCGGAGCAATAATCTCCAGGCCACGAAGTGTGTCCTTCGGGGTTGTCCACCCGATCAACTGTAACTGTGTTGTATCAGCACAAGGGGCCCCTGTAAACACGCCCAGGACTATCGTGTCCTTTCTTGCATATCCTTGAAACGTATACCTAACTGTTATGCTTGCTTTTTGACCAGGCTGCAGCGTAACAGGTAAGACGCACGTTGACGATAGAACCGAAAATGGCGCTGGTATGCCAGACATACCTAACACCAACACTGGCGCACTGCCGCTGTTCGTGATCGTAATCTGCTCGTCACGGAATTGCCCTGGAGCGACCGTGCCGAAGTTTGTTGATGTTGCCACAACCGTACTGCTCTTGGTGGCACACAAGCCCGTTACGACCACGTCAACGCTCGTGCTGCATGGGCCGAGAGTCAGACGTAGGGTATCAGAGAACTGTCCAATAGCCGTGGGTGCGAAGTTGACCGCAAAGGATACGGTATCGCCGAATGACTGACCTGCCACAAGATCTGTGGTAAACGGAGCTGCAAGATCTACTGACTGAATTCGTGATCGCAAACCCAGGAGTCCGCGCGCTACTACAGCAATGCTGCGACTTATCGAGCGCGCTGTGTCGCACAGCAGAATTGTACCAAAATCGATAACCGGCAACGTTGGTGTGTATTGTGGTCGAAGCAGTGTGCCTGTGAGTGTGATTGTATCTGATGATCCACACGGTCCATAGAGAACTCTGGCCGTAAGTGAGAACGGACCACCCGATCCGCTGGGTGATACTGCCAGCCGAATCTGCTTAGAGGACTTCGGCTCGATTACTATACTTCCACCCGTATAGCTTATGCCGGAGCCGAGAACATCGGTAACTGTAACAGGAACAAGCGACGTGTTGACCACATCGATAACTGTATCGGCCGAGGCGGCACAATCAAGCACAACACCAAGATCGATGATCA
The DNA here is from genome assembly GCA_041157865.1 of Bacteroidota bacterium. Classification (GTDB taxonomy): domain Bacteria; phylum Bacteroidota; class Ignavibacteria; order Kapaibacteriales; family Kapaibacteriaceae; genus UBA10438. The sequence continues at coordinate 3,809 of JBEBCJ010000178.1, read as the reverse complement.
CAGGATCGAGCTTAACTTTCGGCACATAGCTGGCAGCCTGCACCTGCGCCCTGAGTGTGTCGCTGCAGGAGCGTGAAGTATAGGGGAAGGCGATTTGCTGGATAACTCCACGGTCGCGGTCGGCACCAAGCGGACGATATTGGATTTGAATAGCAAGGTCTTGATTTGGTGCAAGAACTTTGGGCCCTGTAAACGAGGTGAGCAGATAAAATGGAGGATCAACACGAGGAACTCGCACATTGATCGTATCGGTCCCACTGTTGCGTATGCGAAACGTTGAATCAATGCGAATGTCTGATGTTGGGCATGTTGCGTACACTCCAAAATCAACCTGCGAGCGGTCAACAGCAACAGATATCGAGCTTCGCTCTCCGCGAACCGAACACGAGGCAGAAGCACCGCATGGCTGGGCAGAAAATGCGACACTGCCAGTAAAGTTGCCTGCACCGGCGGGACTGAATGCGAGCCGAACTGTTTGTGATGCACCAGGCGCGATTTGAAACCCTGGCGGCGGTGATACCAATCCAAAGCCGACAGGTAGCGTGATATTGGTAACATTTACGTTCGAGGATCCATCGTTGTGTACCTCGAGCGTGAGAGTGGTATCCGATTTACACTGTCCAAGCGTACCGAAGTTCAGTGTCGATGGCAAGGTCCGCAGCTTCACATCGTACATGCGGACACGAACTGATGCTGAGATTCCCGGACATCCCGCGGTTGTGGCGATGCGTACTTGATAATCGCCGGCCTGGCGGACAACTAATCTATTCGTGGTGGCACCTGGCAGGATGAACCCGTTTCTGATCCACTCATATGTTGCTGCGGGTGTCGAAGTAACAAGAACTATTGAATCGCCCATGCAAATAGCTACTGGTCCAGTAGGCGTTACATCGACCGAAGGCGCAGGTAGCAGCGAAACAGTTATCTCATCTGACAGTGCTGAACAGCCCCCTGAATAGATCTTTAAGCGGTAGGTTCCAGATTCTCGAACAACAACGCGGGTTGTACCGCCCACTGATAGCGCTACACCATCACGTGTCCATTCGTATCGATCTCCGACGCCTGTTGTCGTTAGTGTAAGGGTATCACCTGGGCAGATCTCGATCTTCGAGGCAGCGATGACTGGTTTAGCAGGTTGTGTCCGTGTGATCGGCGCCGACTGCGCATACCGGAGCTCTGTGTACTGCCTGCCCCGTGCCGTTGTATCGTCGGTCGTGGCAAGTATATCGTCTTTTCTGTATCGGTATCCGTAAATGCGGTAGGTATAGTTAGTCCCGCACGTGATGTTGTTCGAGTCAGTAAAACGGTTACCTGAAATCGTTGGTTGCAAATCGAGAACCACTGCAGAACCGAACTTAGCACCCTTATTGATGATCGTGCCGTCTACGATGCTTCCTGCTGGTATCGACGAAAAGTTCAGGGTATCGCGTAGGATGAGATACCCGGTTGTAGAGTCTTGTTTATACGTATCCTCGAGTGAGGTCCATTCAACAGTGATTGACGTTTCGTTTTGGCTTACCACCGAGACTGTCGGACTTGTAGTCCACTTGGGCTCGCGTGTTTCCCGCCAGAACCAATGGTTGATGTTCTTCACGCCAAGGTTTGTACGAGCCAAGTCAAATCGATTTGGTAGCCCACGAGAGTCATTGAACCCTGCAACGACGGAGTCCTTGGTAATACCGATCCCATAGGCTCCCAGTGTACGTCCTGTTACTCGATTAGATCGAGAGGCGCCGACATTCCCTGAATCGAAATTTGCCTTGGGCGCAGGAATTGCATTATACGCAGCGCCGGTGGGCTTGTTATGTCCAAGTGCATGCACGTGGGCTTGATTAGCATCCACGATTTCGAGTACATCACCCGCGTCGGCCAGATTAAGAGCAGAGATCTCGCCAGCGGCAGTGGGGAACAGATAGATCGTAAAGAGTTCTGTATCTCTGCTCGAAACTTCGAGGTAGCCGTCTCGCGGATCAACATCTCGCTTGATTCCAGCGGGAATATCACGATGCCAGACAACAATAATCGTGCCCGCACGAAGGTGGCGCCATAGCGGAATGTCCTTGAACTTCGGTCCACCCATCCGAAGCACCTGCCCTGTGTTGGCGTCGGTTAGAACATAATCAACCGCGTTGAGGTCGTCCTTGACCACTACCAACTCTGTCCATTCACCATTTACGTCCTGAATGTTATAGTACTCACTGATCACCATATCCTGTGCTTGCATAGATAGGGTGCAAAGCACTGCTGTGACAGCGAAAACGATTGTGCGTGTGATCATGGCTGGCATTGCAATTGGATAAAGCAGGCGTTTACGAAAAAAGGGGGCATGCAAGCACACCCCCTTCTTCTTAGAGTCAACATCAACTTGTCAGGGGAATTACTTCACGATTGCAACTGGCTGAACGAGTGTTACTGAGCCAACGTGAGCTACCAGACGGTAAACTCCTGTTGCATACTGTGACGCATCAAAACCGAAAGCGTGACTACCTGCGCCAAGGTTTACCGCTGCGATCGTCGCTACAGTTGAACCTGTGGCATCAACAAGTTGGATATTCACACGTGATGGCTGAGCAATTGTTAGCTGAACAGTGGCAGCGCTGGAAGCCGGATTTGGATTGACCGTACCAAGAACATTACCAGCAATTGCTGCTTCTTCATCAACACTAACAACACCCGGCTTTGTTGTGACCTTTGTGGTATCTGAGGTAACCTCACCGCACTCCGAACGAACAACACACCAGTAGGAGCCCTCATCAGCAACTGCGTAAGCTGCCTTTGTGAACGTTGGTGCTACTTCGCCGGCGATCTGCGTGCCGTCCTTGTACCACTGGTACTGAACTGTGCCCGAGCCAGATGCTGTAAGAGAGATCGTCAACGGCTGACCAACAGTAACACTTACTGTAGCTGGCGGCTGCTGTGTAATTGTTGTCGCTGGGCGAACAGTTACCGTTGCTGACGATGAGGTAACAGATCCACAATCTGTGGAAACCGTTACAGTATATACACCGGCAAGTGCCGGGTTCGCGTTAGCGATTGTGAAGCTTGAACCGCTCGAGCCTGGGATAGGGGCGCCATCCTTCGACCATGTATAACGAAGCGTACCTTGTCCTGATGCCGTAACCGACAACGTAACTGAGGCACCGTCACAAGCATCTGCATTCTGTGGCTGTGCGGTGATCGTTGGTGCTGATGCGATAACGAGTGCAACGTCCGCCTGATCGCTGAGCGAGCCAAGCGTTGCACGAAGAACGTACGAACCGATATCTTCTGGTGTTACTGGTTCGATTGTTAGGGAAGTCGTTCCAGTTCCTGAGAAACGCCCGCCGTCTGACAGTGGCGAACCCTTATACCACCAGCGAACATCTACATCGGCCGACGCTGGATTTGCATACGCGCTTCCCTTGATCGTGACCTTTGAGCCTTCGCATGTGGCAACCGTATTTGATGCGAACTCAACATAGACACCGTTTGTGAATACACGAACAGGCTTTGTTGTGGCAGTTCCGCAGACACCAACAACTACGCATGTATACTCGTTGCTGACGTCTGATGCCTGAACCTTGCCAATCGTAAGATGGTTCGACTTTGAGCCTTGAATGCGACCATTATCAACGACAGCGTCTTGCCCCTTGTACCATTGATACGAGAGCACCTCATTAGGATACTCGGCTTCAAGCGTCAGGTGGGCTGTTCCACCGATAACCGTCGGAGCGTTGCGTGTCTGATTAACGATGATTGTTGGACGCGCTACACGGATGTGAGCGTCTTGGCTACGCGAGTTGCCGCATGTTCCAAAGCCCCATACATCA
>JBEBCJ010000177.1:0-2809 GCA_041157865.1 Bacteroidota bacterium | reverse complement strand
TGGCTGCACGTATAAGCACTTCGGAAGGCCTACCGTTTTTTCGAGTTAACACGTATTCGTCAGCGATGCTGTCGGTACCTGCTCAAGCATAACAATCCCGTTTTACGTTCTAACCTACATTGTAGACCATGGCAAAACGCACCATGTCCGATGATGCTCAAGAGAGCACACCACGCGCTACGCGCACACGCAAGAAAAAGTCCGATGCAGATACCCCTGCAGAATCGGCACCTATAACCCCGTCTGCCGACGAATCACCACGTCCTGCCCGCAAGAGAACCAAGGTTGTGAAAGAGGTAGGACAGGAGAGTACAGGGGTACATGAGGGTACGGGGGTACGTGAGGGTACAGGGGTACGTGAGGGTACAGGGGTACGTGAGGGACGTGAGGGACGGCGTGATGACCGTCGTGAGGGACGCCGTGATGATCGCCGCGAGCCGCAGGAGGGACATCGTGATGACCGCCGCGATTTCCGGGATGGTGGTGGACGTGATAGGTTTGATCGTCACGGACGCAACAGGCGTCGTGGACGTGGTGGACGTGACCGTGGACACTTCCGTGACCATCGGGCATACGATCTTGAGATCGAGCGTGAAGAGCGCGAGTTGATGCAGGCAGGCACGGTGATCGATGTCAATGAGCTCAAGCTCAAGAAGATCGCCGAGCTTGTTGACATCGCGCAGCAGCTTGAGATCGAGGACTTCGCAGATCTCAAGAAGCAGGATCTGATCAACCGCATCGTTGAAGCAGAGAATGCTCGCCAGATGCGCGAGTCTCAGCGCGAAGGTATCTCCATCATGACAGGTGTGATCGAAATCCTGCCTGATGGCTACGGCTTTATGCGCTCTGCCGACTTTAACTACCTGCCGTCTCCTGATGACGTGTATGTAGCCCCTTCTCAAGTGAAGCGCTACGGACTTCGCACGGGAGATACCATAAAGGGATTTGTTCGTGCACCACGTCAGGGTGAGCGGTTCTTTGCGTTGATCAAAGTTGACTCTGTCAACTATATCCCGTTTGTCGAAAACACTCCACGTCCGCTTTTCGAGAACCTTACGCCGTACTATCCGAAGGAACGGTTGATTCTTGAGACGATGCAGAATGAATTCTCAACACGCATCATCGATCTTGTCTCCCCTATTGGTAAGGGGCAACGCGGATTGATTGTATCGCCACCAAAGGCTGGTAAGACAATTCTACTGCAGAAGCTTGCGAACGCAATCTCACGCAATCATCCTGAAGTAAAGCTTATCGTTCTGCTCATTGATGAGCGTCCGGAAGAAGTAACAGACATGCAGCGCTCGGTAAATGCCGAAGTGATTGCATCAACGTTTGACGAGCCTGCGGAGCGCCATGTGCAGGTGAGCGAAATGGTAATCGAAAAGGCCAAGCGTCTTGTTGAAGCAAAGCAGGATGTTGTGATCCTTCTCGACTCCATTACACGTTTGGCACGCGCACACAACACCGTTGTGCCGCAGTCGGGCAAGCTCCTCTCTGGTGGTGTTGATGCAAACGCCATGCAGCGTCCAAAGCGATTTTTCGGTGCAGCTCGCAAGGTTGAAGAAGGGGGCTCGCTAACAATCATTGCAACGGCACTCGTTGAAACAAGTTCACGCATGGACGAAGTAATCTTCGAAGAGTTCAAGGGAACAGGCAACATGGAACTTGTGCTCGAGCGCAAGATCGCCGAGCGCCGCATCTTCCCTGCTATTGACGTGAATCGCTCCGGTACACGCCGCGAAGAACTGCTGCTCTCGCCTGAAACGCTTGCAAAGATCTGGGTACTTCGTAAAGTACTTGGAGACGACCCGCCAATCGAGGCAATGGAAACATTGCTCGAGCGTATGCGTGCAACGCGTTCTAACGATGAGTTTCTCAAGACTCTCAACAGCTAAACTTCGTTATGGCAGCCAACGCGCTTACCACCCGAGCGATGAACATCTCACTCGCCACTGGCGTGCTGATGCTCATTGCAAAGTGGGTTGCGTACATCATCACCGGCTCAACGGTCATTTTCTCTGATGCAGCGGAAAGCGTTGTCCATATCGTAGCGGTGTGGTTTGCATGGTACGCGCTGCGAGTTGGGTCGCGTCCACCAGATGAAGACCATCCCTACGGACACGACAAGGTGAGCTTTATGTCGGCAGGCGTCGAGGGTGGACTTATCTGCATTGCCGCAGTGATCATCATCGTGACAGCCGTCAACAAACTCATCACCGGCGTTACTATTCAACGCATCGATATCGGTGTGCTTATCACATTCGGGGCCGCTGCTGTAAACCTTGCGCTCGGGCTGTATCTGATCTCGACAGGCAAACAGAACAAGTCCCTAGTTGTCGAGGCCAACGGACGTCATGTAATGACCGATGTGTGGACCAGCGCCGGAGCAGTGGCAGGCCTTTATGCTGCAGACCTCTTCGATATGCTGTGGTTAGACCCTGTGATTGCCATGCTCTTTGCTACGAACATCATCTGGGAAGGCGGCAAGCTCGTAGCTGTCTCTGTCAGGGGGCTCATGGATCGTACAGATCCTGAACTCCTGCAACTGACAACCGAAGTTATCGAACCATACTGCAGCGAACACGCATGCACCTATCACCGCCTGCGCCTGCGTTCGTCAGGTAATGTGATCCACGTGGACTTCCATCTGCAAGTGCCAGACGACATGCGCATGCACGATGCACACAACCTTGCAAGCAACCTCGAAGATCTCATCCGGAAACGCCTCGATCATCAATGCGAGGTGTTTACGCATTTGGAGAGCATGACGCAGCCAGAAGGACACCTGTAGGTACGAGGGGTACGAGGG
>JBEBCJ010000176.1:0-12078 GCA_041157865.1 Bacteroidota bacterium | reverse complement strand
CAGCTGTACTGACCTCGGTGCGCAAGACAAACCGTTGCATGGTTCTCCACGAGGACACCATGACGGCCGGCTTCGGTGCAGAGATCGCCTCGGTGATTATGCAGGAATGCTTCTCGTATCTCGATGCTCCGGTTTGCCGCCTAGCCAGCGCAGATGTCCCAATTCCATACAACAAGGGCATGATGGATGCTGTTATTCCGACAATCGATACGGTCGCATCAGAATTGCGTGCATTGATCGAATGGTGATTGTATGGGGCATGCACGTGAAACGTGACACGTAAATTGCCGCATGAAAAAGATCGTGCTTCGTCCGGCAAGTGTAGCGTCTAATGGTGCGTCATATCGCATTGACTATGCCTCGGTCCTAAATCCGCAGCAGTATCAAGCGGTGATGCACAACAATGGTCCTGCGTTGGTGTTGGCAGGTGCTGGCACAGGTAAGACCCGAACGCTTACCTATCGGGTTGCCAGACTGGTTGAAGATGGGGTAGACCCTGCATCGATCTTACTTCTGACGTTCACGCGTAAGGCAGCATCCGAAATGCTGCGCCGCGCATCGCAATTGCTCGATGGACGCTGTGAAAAGGTATCAGGAGGAACATTCCATGCTTTCGCGTTCCGAGTGCTGAAAGCGTATGGGATGCCAGGAAGCGAGCAGCAAGCCGCAGGCAACGAGCAGCGAGCAGTGTATTCGATCATCGATCAGTCGGACGCTGAGGACATCATGAATCTGGTGCGCAGCAAGTTTGATCTTGCAGCCAGACGCAAGAGGTTCCCGAACAAGGGCACGCTGCACGACATGTACAGCAAGTCTGTGAATATGTCAAAGCCCCTTGACGAGCTCATTGCTGAACAGTACCCGCAGTTTGTCGACGATACAGAAACCATCCGGCAAATGGTTCATGCCTACACGGACTACAAGCACAAGAATTCGCTGTTTGACTACGACGATCTGCTCTTGTATTTGCTGGCGATGACCCGTCATGAGACTATAGGTAAGGCACTACGATCGCAGTATCGACATGTCATGGTTGACGAATACCAGGACACAAACAACCTTCAACATCAGATTGTGCTTGGCTTAGCCGGTACGAATGGTAATGTGATGGTTGTTGGCGATGATGCACAGAGCATCTATTCGTTTCGTGGTGCTAATGTTCGAAACATTCATACCGTGCCGTCTTCTTTCGATACCTGCACAATCATCCGGCTTGAGGAGAACTACCGCAGCACACAGCCGGTTCTTGATGTTTGCAACGCAGTGCTGGAAGATGCTCCGTTTATGTTTGAGAAGAAGCTGCGAGCGCATCGACAAGGGGGCGATCAGCCAATGCTGATCACTGCCAGAAGCGAGCGTCAGCAATCCCAGTTCATTGCTCAACACGTGCTCGAACTTCGTGAGCAGGGAGTGCCCCTTGCAGAGATCGCTGTGCTTGTGCGCAGTGGTTTTCTTTCGTTTGATCTTGAGATCGAACTGCAGCGTGCCAATATCCCATTCCGCAAGTTCGGTGGACTCAAGTTTGCAGAAGCTGCGCATGTGAAGGACTTACTGGCACGCCTGCGCATTACCGAGAATGTACGTGACGTTGTTTCATGGTTTCGTGTGCTGCAGCAGCTCGAGGGCGTTGGACAGAAGACAGCTCAGACCATTATCGATAACCTTCTTGAGCATCCAGATCCACTCACCGAACCAGAACGGACGTATGGAAGCACTGGTAAGGCGGCCCACGCACTGAATAACCTTCTGCATGAGCTGGGCAAGGCACGGCTTGTACGACATCCTCTAGACAGACTCCAATACATTGCCGAGTACTATAAGCCTACGCTGGAGCGAGTTCACGATGATGCCCCCAAGAGATGGAAGGACATCGAGACCATCGTTGGTATAGGCGGCAGGTACGGGTCATGTCAGGAGTTCCTCGATGATATTGCACTTGAGCCCCCTACAGATGGACTCGACACGATAGACCCCGACGATAGAGAAACAGAGTTCATGACTGTTTCTACTATTCATTCGGCCAAGGGGCTGGAATGGAAGGTCGTATTCGTGCTGTCGGTAAACGAGGGCCGCATTCCATCGGCAAAGAGTGCAGAATCCGAAGAATCGATCGAAGAGGAACGCAGACTTCTCTATGTTGCATGCACTCGGGCGAAGGATACACTCATCATGACCTATCCGGATGTGATGGCTGAGTGGCAGCACTCGGACGTACTCTCACGTCCTAGCCGATTCTTGGACAACGTTACCAATGAACGTTGTCCTCGATACTTCCTAGCCGAGGAACAACCAGACTCGCAGGAGTTACTCTCATGAACAAGGCCTTGTTTCTCGACCGTGATGGTGTTATCAACATACGCCTTGTCGGAGCATATGTGCGCAAGCCCTCGGAGTTCACACTTATCGACGAGATACTGCCGCTCCTTCGTGAGGCCAGTAAACGTGGCTACAAACTTATCGTGATATCCAATCAGCAGGGAGTAGGCAAGGGGCTCATGACTCACGACGATCTTGATGCCGTGCATAATCACATGCAGGAGCTGCTGCGCGCATCGGGATCGCCGACCATTGATGCAATCTATACGTGTACAGACCTAGCTGGTACTCAGAGCACCCATCGAAAGCCCGCTCCTGGCATGTTGATCGACGCAATGCGGGAACATGATGTTGATCCCTCGATGTCATGGTTCGTTGGCGATTCGCGCACTGATGCACAGGCCGGCTCGGCTGTCGGTGTTCACACGGCGTTGATAGGCACGTTTGAGCAGGCAGATGCCGACCTCGTGGTGCAAACGCATACAGCATTGGTGGAGCAGCTCACTGCACTTCTGTGAATCTGAGTTATTACAGATAGGCCTCGAGTTCCGACTCACTCTGCAATAACACGGGACGTCCACGCGAGCCATCTGGCGGCCCAACGATTCCTGCCATTTCAAGCTCATCAACGATGCGTGCAGCACGTGCATAGCCTACTTTGAGTCTGCGCTGTAGTGTTGACGTACTGGCTTGCTGAAGTTGCACGAAGATGCGTGCTGCATCTTCAAAGAGTGCGTCCCGATCATCGCTGCCGCCTGCTGAGCCCCCTGAACGCTTGTTGATCGAGGGCAGCATGTATGGCGTGGAATAACCTTTTTGAGCGCCAATCCATTCACATAATGCCTCGACCTCCTCAGTTGAAATGAAGGCGTTCTGCATGCGAATAGGCATCGGTGTATTACCGGGGGCAAAGAGCATGTCTCCGTTTCCAATCAAATGCTCTGCACCCGTGCCATCGAGGATCGTACGTGAATCGATGCGGGAGGACACTTGATAAGCGATGCGGGCGGGGAAGTTAGCCTTGATAAGACCGGTTACGACATCAACGCTCGGACGCTGCGTAGCCACGATACAGTGAATACCAACGGCGCGAGCAAGCTGTGCAAGACGGCAGATAGGTTCTTCGACTTCCTTCGAAGCCGTCATCATGAGGTCTGCAAGCTCATCGATGATCACAACGATATAGGGCATCGGACGGTGCATGATGCCACCCTTGTCCTTGATCTTGCCCTCGTTGACCTTTTGGTTGTAATCGGTAATGTTACGCTGTCCGGCAGCTGCAAGAATGCTGAAGCGCTGCTGCATCTCTTCGACGAGAGCCTTGAGCACAACAACAGCGTTTTGTGGCGACGTAACGATTGACTCATTGATGTCTGGCGAGATGGCCAGATAATGATCCTTGAGCGAGGCATACAGATTCATCTCTACACGCTTAGGATCAACGATCACGAACTTGAGGTCCCTCGGATGAATGCGGTACAGCAGTGATGCGATGATCGTATTGATGCCAACAGACTTGCCCTTACCTGTTGCTCCAGCGATGAGAAGGTGCGGCATCTTCGTTAGATCTGCGCAGAAAACCTCGCCAACGACGGTCTTACCCATGGCAAGGGGCAGACGTATGTCTTTGTCGTGATACTTCGGACTCTTGATGATCGAACTAAAGCGTACGATCGATGGATGCTGATTTGGGATTTCAATACCGACTGTACCTTTGCCGGGAATCGGCGCGATGATGCGCACCCCTTGAGCCTTGAGCGCGAGCGCGATGTCGTCGGCAAGGTTCTCGATCTGGGAGACCTTGATTCCTGATGCCGGCACGAATTCGTACTGCGTAACAACCGGACCCGGTGTGACGGTAAGATTCTCGATGCGGACCTTGAACGTTTCGAGTTTCTCCTGCAAGGTGATGGCCTTTGCCTGCAGCTCTGCGTCGTCTACAGCACCTTCGTCTTTTACTTCAATAAGCAGCTTTGACGGAGGGGGCTTGTAGGCGATCTCCTCGTCGTACATCGTAACGTTCGAGAGCTTGATCTCTGGTTCGACAGGGAAAAGTGTGTCCTGAACCGTTAGCGTCAGCGGACGCTGCACAGTTACTGCCGAGCGCTTTGGAGAGGGAGCTTCAGGTTCACCTTCCTCCTCTTCCTCTTCCTCTTCGTACTCGTCTTCAAGTTCTGCATCCTCCTCATACTCCACGTCATCTTCATCATCTGCTTCAGATTGACGAACTGCGATGTCTTTCTTCGGATGTAGGCGCTGAAGCCTGCGTTGCACTTCATCAAGGTCTACCGACCCAGCAGGTTCTGGCTCGTCATCAATATTGTCATCGGCTGCAGGCGGATCTGCAGTTGCAAGCTGGCTTGGACGCAGGATGCGCACCGATCCCGAGAGTTGTCCGGCAAACGGCGATTCTTGTTCGCGCTGCTCTTTAGGGGTACGCTTAAGCTGCACAGCTGGTTCTTCATCATCAATATCGTCTGGGCGCATCGTTGCACGTTTCTTGGAACCAAACAGTGTTGGCCCCTTCCAGGATGATCGTTGCGACGGCGGTGTATCCAGTGGATCTGGCTCGACCAGTTCGTCATCATCTTCATCGCTCTCATCGAGCTCGTCATCATCGGCATGGTCCATACTCTGCGCCTGTTGACCTCGCTGAGAGGAGAAGCCGGAAGTAAGGCGGGCAAGCGCATCCTTAAGGGGCTGCACAGAGGAATTCACATTTCGAAGATCGATCTCGAATCCAAGGATGATAACAGCTGATGATATCAGCAGCCACAGGACAGAACTGCCGAATCGACCAATAAGCTGCGTCACAACACCTGCAAGAAACTGTCCGATAGAGCCGCACGCCTCAGGAGGAATAAACGAAAGCGGCTCTACGAGCTGCAGCGTGGCAACGAATGCCGCCACAGAGATTGCTGCCATGGTCGACACGATTGAGTAACGCGTGACTTTGGGTGTGAGCCGTTGCAGTCGGTAGACATCGCGTGCCCAAACCATGAGCATGACGGGAAACACGAGCGACCATACACCAACTGTGCTGAGGAGCATCCAGTGAGCGACAACTGCACCAAGGAGCCCAATCCAGTTATACGTCTGATCGAATTGCTGCCGAATTGCGTCGTCGCCGCGAATCACACCCATGAGTTCGCGCATGGTAAGCTGGGCGTTAGCCGAATCGGCACGGGAGTAGGAAACAAGAGAAACAAGCATCAGCAGACCGAGCAGCGCCATGAGAACTGCGAAGATCTTTGTTCGACGCTGGCGCTCTACCTCGTATCCAAGGGTCATCTGCTGCGGACGGCTCACATCATCAGTATCCACAGATGGATCTGATGCTGCCGCTCTTCTTCGCAGGGGGGTATGTTCGGGGCGCTGTGCCATACGCTCTATGCTGAACGGCCAATTTAATGGTATTTTGCCGCATACTATGCATCTGGATGTGAAAAGACCGATCATCATTGCTGGTCCGTGCCTTGTGGAGTCTCGGGACGTGATCATGCGCGTTGCCGAGACGTTGGCAACCATCACCCGTGACCTACCGGTTGACCTTTACCTTAAGGGGTCATACCGCAAGGCAAATCGCACAAGTGCCGGTTCGTTTCAGGGTATCGGAGATCAGCCTGCCCTTGAGCTGCTGCACGAGGCAGGAGCCATGATTGGACGGCCGACACTTACAGATATTCATGCTGATGCCGAGGCCGCAATGGCCGCCCCCTATGTTGATGTGTTGCAGATCCCTGCGTTCTTGAGCCGCCAAACATCGCTCCTTGAGTCAGCGGCTGCTACCGGACGCATCGTGAATATCAAGAAGGCGCAGTTCATGGCGCCGGACGATATGGCAAAGGCAGCAGAGAAGGTTGTGCAGGCAGGGGGCTCGCATGTATGGCTCACAGAACGTGGGACTACATTTGGGTACCATGATCTTGTGGTCGACTTCCGCTCGCTTGTCGTGATGAGACAAACCGGCTACCCCGTGATCTTCGACGCAACCCACAGTGTGCAGCAGCCGTCGATCGGCGCGCAGTCTGGTGGCAAGCGGGAGTTCATCCCGGCACTTGCCCGGGCAGCGGCCGCAGTAGGGATCGATGGGATGTTCTTTGAGACACATCCGGACCCCTCGCAGGCAAAAAGTGATGCTGCAACACAGATTCCTCTGTCGGAAGCAGATACATTTCTTCGAACAATACTCGACTACTGGCACGGCTGATGCGTTCTCTTGTTGCGGCCATAGGTGTCATGCTCGCATTGTCATCCTGCAGCGAGCGGCCGAAGATTCAGCGAAGCGCCGATGATCCATTCCTCACGCTACCATCGCACGTGGCATATAATGTCAAGATCGCCTTTACAGACAGCACAAGGTCTAAAGCCACACTCTATGCGCGCCAGGGCAACATAGACGAGCGCAACCAGCGCACTACCATGATCGGCAATGTTATCGTTGATTTTTATGAGAAGACAGGGTCGTCGATCGAGGCTCGGCTAACGGCAGACTCCGTGGTTGTCAATGATATCACAAAGGACATGACCGCGCATGGAAATGTTCGGATTGAATCACGCACACGGCAGATCACACTTACGACCATGATGCTGACGTGGGTCAATGCGACGCGCCGCGTTCAAACAGAAAAGCCTGTGCACATTGAAACTGGAAGCGAATCCATTGACGGCGTTGGCTTTGAGTCCAATCAGGACCTATCATCGTACAGACTGTTTCACGTTCGTGGAGTGCGTCGCAAGTCATGAGCATCTATGTTGTCGGCAACTGGAAGATGAACCTCACACCCACTGCAGCCATCGATCTTGTCGAAGGTCTGGCTAGGCACAATGCAGTATCAGACGAGCTTGTCAATGTTGTGATATGTCCACCTTTTACCTTGTTGTCTATGATCAATGATCACGACATCAGGAGCATCTCACTCGGTGGACAGACCTGTCATCACGTTGAGAAGGGGGCCTACACAGGCGAGATAAGCGCACAAATGCTCCGTGACGTTGGTTGCACGTACGTGATCCTTGGTCACAGCGAACGCAGGCGCGACCAACATGAAGACGACGCGCTGATTGGCCGCAAGGCTCTTCATGCGCACCACGTAGGACTTCGTCCAATTGTTTGTGTTGGAGAAACGTTAGACCAGCGCCAAGACGGTAGCACATTCGACGTCGTTAAGCATCAGCTTGATGGCATCATCGCTTCAGCATCATCAGACGTGGTGGCATCGTCACTGATTGCCTACGAGCCCGTCTGGGCAATCGGCACCGGACTTGCAGCAACGGCCGAGCAAGCTCAAGAGGTGCATGCCTTCATTCGAAGCCATCTTCACGCGAGCGGTATCTCCTCGCAGGTTCCGCTGCTCTACGGTGGCAGTGTTACCTCAGGCAATGCAGCAGAGCTGTTTGCATGTGTCGACATCGACGGAGCGCTGGTAGGAGGCGCATCTTTGAAAGCAGACGAGTTCGCGCAGATCATTCATCATGCTCGCTCAGTGGCAGCATGAAGTTCACCTATGCGAATATCGTTACGCTGAGTCGGTTCTTCATGGCGCCGATCTTTTTGATCTTTATGCTCTCCGGTACGCCTTCAGGAAACATGGCAGCTTTGATCATCTTCATCGTGGCCGCATTGTCAGATTGGCTGGATGGCTATTTAGCTCGGAAGTACGGCGAAGTAACAGATCATGGCGTCTTTCTGGATCCGCTTGCTGACAAGGTTCTGACCACTTCGGCATTTGTGGCATTGTACATGCTGAACCTCATGGACATGTGGATGCTCGCTATCATTGTTGTGCGTGATTTCGGCACAACGGCCATGCGGTCGATCGCAGATGATAAGGGAATGACCATGCAGACAAGCTACATCGCGAAGGTGAAGACATTTTTGCAAATGGTTGTCATAATCGTCGCGATTCTGTGTGTTGCCTTGAGTAGTTCGGTTCCGAACACAGATCTTGGAGTCTACGCGATGGTCTTCATGGACTACGGTGGAATCACAGTCGGACTCTATGTCGTTACGTTTCTTTCAGTCTATAGTTTGATCCAATACATCATTGTTAACAGGAGACTCTTCAGCCGTGGCAGCTCATAAGATCGCACCCCCGAAACTCACGTCCATTCATGACTACATAGCAACATTTGGTGGTGTGGGCCTACTTCCGATCATGCCTGGGTCATACTGCAGTTTGCTTGTCGCATTGCCTGCGGCATACGGATCGCTCTATGCAATGTGGCCTACGGCAACGATGCAGCTATGGTATGGAATTGGGTTTGTTGTTTTTACACTGCTGGGCACCCTGTCGGTAAAGCACGTTCAAAAGAATTGGGGGCACGATCCAAGTGTTGTTGTCATCGACGAGGCAGCTGGCATGTGCCTAACATTGATGTTCCCAATGGCATATAACGGACTAGCCCTGTGGGCAACCGCAGTGCTGCTTTTCCGCGTGTTTGATGTGATGAAACCATGGCCGATGAATATCATCAACGATCGCACAGAAGCATGGGCAGTGATGGGAGACGACCTTGTTGCAGGCCTTGTAGCAGGCTTCTCTACACAACTGGTTGGTGCGGCCCTGTTGGCCCTTGGCATTAGTCTTGCGATGTAATCATGCCGTAATGCTGCTCGCAACCCCCCATTTTACAGGCCTTTCAGCGCGAAAATGGGCTGTGAGCCCCTTAAAATAGGTTCATGTGGAGAAGTCGTGCTTGAAATGCCCTGCAAACACGGACTATTATTGCATCCATAACTGGTTTTATCCAATCGTTTACATGGGGGTTCCTATGAACAAAGCAGAGCTAGTAGAAGCTATTGCTAACGCCGCTGGACTCAGCAAGTCACAAGCTGACACTGCGCTGAATGCAGCAATCGGTGCCATCAAGTCAGAACTTGGCAAGGGTGGCAGTGTTTCTCTCATTGGTTTCGGTTCATTCAGCGTTGGTAAGCGCGGTGCTCGCACAGGTCGCAACCCAGCAACGGGTGCAACGATCAAGATCGCAGCTCGCAAGGTTGCCAAGTTCTCAGCTGGTGCTGATCTCAAGGCAGTTGTGAACGGCGAGAAGAAGTCTGGTGCAAAGAAGGCGGCTCCTAAGAAGGCAGCTCCGAAGAAGGCAGCAGCTAAGAAGAAAAAGTAATTCGAGAAATTGCAGAGCCCGCCAATCGGCGGGCTTTTTTTTGGCCTATTTTTGCAGTCGATGGCGATGCGCAACCTACTGTCGAGTCAACAGTTATCAGTCGAGAGTATCAACCAAATCCTCGACCTGGCCTCGACGTTCCTAACACCAACTGGACTTTGTGAGCGCACAAGCCCAACACTTGCCGATAAGCGTTTTGTTCTTGCCTTTTTTGAGGCTTCAACGCGCACGCGGCTCTCGTTCGAGACTGCCATCCAGCGGCTTGGTGGCAGCTCGGTGTATTTCTCGTCTACGGGCAGCAGTGTAGAGAAAGGCGAAACGATTGAAGAGACCATCAGCACAATTGAGTCGATGGGATTTGATGGAATCGTCATGCGACATGC
Source organism: Bacteroidota bacterium (assembly GCA_041157865.1). Classification (GTDB taxonomy): domain Bacteria; phylum Bacteroidota; class Ignavibacteria; order Kapaibacteriales; family Kapaibacteriaceae; genus UBA10438. Next base: position 2,254 of record JBEBCJ010000176.1, on the reverse strand, counting down.
GCACAACGGCGTTCACTCGCGTATTGCTGCTCACACATCCATGTCGGTGATCAATGCTGGCGAAGGCTCGGCTGCGCACCCGACACAAGCTTTGCTTGATGCTTCTACAATTCGTGAGCACCATGGCACGGTGCATGGGGTGAAGGTTGCCATTGTTGGCGATCTGCAGCACTCCAGAGTTGCACGTTCAACATCTGATGTACTGCTTCGTATGGGAGCAGAGGTGGCTTACTGTGCTCCGGAATCGCTGCGTCCAGCAGATGGTATGCTCAGCAGTCTACCAAGATTTGAGTCCATCGATGAGGCATCACGCTGGGCAGATGTCGTTTATCTGCTTCGTATTCAGCGTGAGCGTATCACCGAAGACATCGTACCGAGTGTTGAGGACTATCGGATGGCGTATGCGATGACGGCTCAACGTGCGGCCTTGCATCCGAATGTCGTTGTCATGCATGCTGGTCCCGTAAATGTTGGAGTTGAATTGGATGAAGAGCTTTTGTCGTCTCCTCAATGCCTGATACACAGACAGGTAACGCATGGCGTTGCTGTTCGGATGGCTGTATTACACATGATTTTTTCAGATAAACGATAACCGCACACACACATGCCAAAGCGTACCGACATACAAACCATTCTCGTTATCGGATCAGGTCCGATCGTCATCGGTCAAGCATGCGAGTTTGATTATTCAGGAACGCAGGCCTGTAAGGTATTGCGTGAAGAGGGTTACCGGGTTGTGCTGATCAATTCAAACCCGGCAACCATCATGACGGACCCAAACATTGCAGACGCAACGTATGTAGAGCCGATCACGCCGTTTTACATCGAAGAGGTCATCAAGAAAGAAAAGCCTGATGCGATCCTGCCAACCATGGGAGGTCAGGTAGCGTTGAACGCAGCCGTATCGCTTCATGAAGCAGGAATTCTTGAGAAGTATGGCATAGAGCTTATTGGTTCTAAGATCGAGTCGATTCATAAGGCAGAAGACCGGGAGCTGTTCCTGAATGCCATGGTGAAGATCGGCATGCAAATGCCGAAGGGTGGATTTGTGCATGCCTTTGAAGAGGGTATGGCCATGATCGATGACGTTGGCTTTCCTGCAATCATCCGTCCGTCATTCACCTTGGGCGGAACCGGTGGGGGGATTGCCTACAACATGGAAGAGTATCGCGAGATGCTCCGCAATGGCCTCGTGGCAAGCCCTATCAGCAGGGTGCTTGTCGAAGAAAGCATCATTGGTTGGAAGGAGTATGAGCTTGAAGTGATGCGCGACACAAAGGATAATGTCGTGATCATCTGCTCGATTGAGAATGTTGACCCCATGGGTGTGCATACTGGTGATTCGATAACGGTTGCGCCGGCACAAACGCTAACCGATCGTGAGTATCAACGTATGCGAGATGCATCACTTAAGATCATCCGCGAGATCGGCGTCGAGACAGGGGGCTCCAACATCCAGTTTGCTGTAAACCCGGCAGACGGACGCATGGTGGTGATTGAGATGAATCCTCGTGTATCGCGTAGTTCCGCTCTTGCCTCGAAGGCAACAGGATTCCCTATTGCAAAGATCGCTGCGAAACTCGCAGTCGGTTATACACTCGACGAGATCATTAACGACATTACAAAGAAAACGCCGGCCTGTTTCGAGCCGTCTATCGATTACGTTGTTGTGAAGGTTCCGCGTTGGGATTTCGAGAAGTTTCATGAGGCAGACAACTCGCTCGGCATTCAGATGAAGTCTGTAGGCGAGGCAATGGCATTCGGACGTACCTTCAAAGAAGCGTTGCAAAAGTGTTTGCGTTCACTCGAACAAAAACGATACGGATTTGGATTCGACCGAGAACGCTATCTCGAGGATGTTCCCCAAGAAGACGGACTGCTGGCCCCCTTGCATGTGAGGTTGGGACAGCGAACATCACGATCCATGGACGATCTCTGTGATGCATTGCGGTATGGGATGTCGGTAGAAGAGATTCATTCGATCTCAAAGTATGATCCATGGTTTATCGTTCAGTGCAAGCAGATTGTAGACGAGGCCCAATCGCTGCTGCAAGATGTGCACGCAGGTATGGAGTCTGTCTCGCACATTTCGCGTGCGCGCCTGCACAAGCTGAAGCGCTATGGTTTTAGCGACATGCAGCTTGCTCTGCTCATGGGGGTTAGCGAAGACGACGTACGTAAGCGACGCAAGGAGATCGGCGTGCTGCCGGTATATAAGACCGTTGATACGTGTGCTGCGGAATTCGAATCGCAG
>JBEBCJ010000175.1:0-9603 GCA_041157865.1 Bacteroidota bacterium | reverse complement strand
CACCGAACAACCGCGATCTGGGAACGATGAGCCGACTGCTCGGCAGCATGGGTGTGGGCATGGAACTGGATGGCGACACTCTGCAGCTTGATTCATCTACCATAACGAGCTTTGAAGCCCCCTACGAGCATGTCAAGCAAATGCGTGCATCGATCTATGTGCTCGGGCCTCTGATTGCACGCTATGGAGAGGCCCGCGTATCACTACCGGGTGGGTGCAACTTTGGCCCACGTCCAGTCGACCTTCATCTCAAGGGGCTTGAAAAACTTGGAGCTGAGATCGAAGTCACAGGTGGTTACATTATTGCAAAATGCCCGCGTCTGCAAGGGACACACTTTCATTTCGACATTTCAAGTGTTGGGGCATCGGTCAATGTGCTATCTGCTGCAGTTCTTGCAAAAGGACACACAACGCTTACCAATGTGGCCATCGAGCCAGAGGTAACCAACCTTGCGGCAATGCTCGTGCAGATGGGTGCCAAGATCAGTGGTGTAGGCACGACTACGCTTGAGATAGAGGGTGTTGACGAACTGCATCCGGTAACGGCAACAACAATTCCCGATCGCATCGAGGCTGCAACATTCATGCTTGCTGCTGCGATGACGCGCGGTGATGTAACACTTACCAATGTTGAGCCAGACCATCTGACTGCTGTTACCCAAAAGCTCATCGACACGGGTGCTACGGTTGAAACAGCAGGAACGACAATGCGTGTAGTCATGAACCACACGCCGGAAGCAGTCGATATAACCGCATCAATCTATCCGGGCTTCCCCACCGATACGCAAGCGCAATGGGCTGCCTACATGCTTACAGCAAATGGCGCCTCGCGTATCAAGGACACCATATATCCGACTCGTTTTGGTTACGTTCCGGAATTGCAACGTCTGGGCGCACAAATCGAGACCGGTGAAGGGTACTGCGTTGTCAAGGGCGGCCACAAGCTCACAGGAGCAACGGTTATGTCGAGCGACCTGCGAGCCAGTGCAAGCCTCGTAATGGCTGCTATGGTTGCAGAAGGCACTACAGAGATCCTGCGGGTGTATCACCTCGACCGTGGCTATGAAAAGCTCGAGGCCAAATTGGGCGGTCTTGGAGTTGTCATAGAACGTCATCGCACCGAAGAGTACTGATGCGCAGTGTTGCATGTGTTGTTGTTGCTTTGTTGACATGCTTTGCTGCTCAAGCGCAACCAGCAGCATCGCACCAACAAGAATTGCAGCGGCTACGTCAATCAATCGAATCAACACGTCAGCGCATACAGGATCTGACACGGCGTGAGTCTACAGCGATGCGCACGCTCTCTGCTACGCAACGTCAACAGAAGAATCTTCAGAAGATCATAGCCGGACTGTACGGCCAGCTCTCAGTGCTCGAAGATTCGGTGCAGTCGATAAATCATCAGATAACACAAACTCGCACATCGATCAGCAATGCAGAGAACCGTTGGAAGGTTCTTACGCGGCACATGCATGAGAGAAATGTTGCCCTACGGGGAAAAGTACCGAGCTCACTACTGCCGGCGTATCTCTATGCTCAGACAACCAGGTCTACTGCTCAGTTCCGTGATCAGTTGTCTACCATGGCCGACTCGTTGTCGGAACGGATGGAATATCTAGATGATGTTTCTCAGGCCCAGGCAAATGCATTACGAGAGCAGCAGCAGCGGCGCGTTGTTCTCACACAGGCGGCCTCGCGGCAGGCAAAAGAGATCGAGAAAGTTCGATCAAACAAGCAGCAGCTTGTCGCTGAGCTTCGAAAGAAAGAACAGAGTGCAGCCAAGATCCGCTCACTGATTCAGCAGCTCGTGGCAAAGGAACGCATGAAGAAGCAGCCTAAGCCCGATGTTACGTCCGGTAACGCTCGGTCCAAGAATGCTACCGCTGATGCACACGAATCTACCATCGCCAGATCTGCTCCACAGCGAGGCGCCTTCCAGTCGAACTCACTTCCCTGGCCAACTTCCGGCCGCACCGTGCTGCATGGTTATGGCACCTATCGAAATCCTACAACCGGCACATCACACGAAAATCCGGGCATCGACATTAAAGCCCCAACCGGAACCGGTGTGACCTGCGTGGCCAAAGGCGTGGTATCAACTGTCACCTGGCTGCCGGGCTTCGGATCTCTGGTTATCGTAGATCATCAGAATGGCTTTCGTACCGTGTATGCCAATCTTGCTGCCGTTGCCGTGCAGCGCGGTACTCAGGTCTTGCAAGGGGCTCGCATCGGGAGCAGTGGGAGCAATCTCGACGGCGACCTGGTTCACTTCGAAGTTTGGATCGATGGCAGGCGCATAAACCCGCTTACTTACCTGCGTTAGCCTTGGTCTCGATGTCTATGTATTGCTGAACAACAGTTGCATTGGACTGCTTATTGGTTCTGTTGTAAGCACTGATAAGTAATCCACAGATTCTGTCCCGCATCTCGGCTCGGCGTTTCTTGTCCTGTATCTGCAGCCAGGCGCGCTGAGAGAACGGACGCGAGAGTGCAGAAATCACGCGTACAGGCTTCTTGGCGCTATCAGCAGCAGCACGCTCAATGATTCCAGCAAGCCTGCGTTCATAATCTGCCGCATGTTTGGCAACACTATCAGGAATCGTGTGATCTACACGCTTAGCTATCTGAGCATCAAGATGATTAACACTCGCAGAGTCAAAACTGAAAACCTGAAATCGCGAGATCATCTCCGGCTTCATACGCACCCAGGCTCTGGAAGAGGCGGCAGATGAGAATCCATGTGCCCGCAACTCCTTGAGAAGATACTGGGTCATGTCGTAGGTCAAATTGGTCTCCACAAGCACCAATGCTGCTCGCATGGCAAACTGTCCGAGGATATCATCAGTCTTATCGAAGGTGCGCAGAATTGTCTGACGTATAAACTGACCCTGATTATAGGAACGTTGGAAATCCCCAGTTGCATAGGCTTTTCTCGAACGCAACACGCGAAGTGTTGATGATGCGTTTTCTTTATAGCCCATCAGCTCGAGCAGTCCTATGGCTTGCGAGAAACCGAACTCGACCCAAAAATCAACTTTGGGGATGTCGGCGATCTTTGCGATCTCTCTGAAGTATGCTTCTTGACCACGCGCAGTTCGTACGTTGGCGATCATATTGAATTGGCTGGTATCAGGATATCCTGCATCTGCGATCGTACCCCGGGGTATGGAGATCACCTCGACACATCCGGAGTCAAGATAAAACCGTACAACATGGTTAGCATCGGCTCTGCCTGAATGCTCGCCGAGCCGCGCGTCTATGCCGGTGATAAGGAGATTTACGACGCGTCCAGAGGGACGTGGATAGGAGTCGCTCTTGATCTGTATCGTTGAATCGGTGACAGTAAACGAAGATGTGTCTATACCCTCACCGTTGAACTTGCCGGCCCTGGCCAGGGAGTCATTGTACCGTGTTACGGAGTCCTGTTTACGCTGCAACTCATCCTGTTCCTGCTGACTCGTTCCGCTGCATGATACAAGCACAACTAGACTCAAGACAACCGAAAGCAACCTTCTCATTTGAGCCCCTTGGCTTCGTTCCAATAGGCGTCCATTTCTTCGAGTGTCATCGACCGAAGCTCGCGCTGATTTTCAGCCGCTCGAACCTCGATGTGCTGGAACCGCTTCATAAATGTCGCTATCGTGCGGTGCAGTGCCTGCTCTGCTACAACACCCTCATGTCGTGCGGCATTCACAAGCGCAAAAAAAACATCTCCAAACTCGCGCTCGATCCCATCGGTATCAGATGCGGCGATCTCTGCCTGCAACTCGCCTAACTCTTCATCGACCTTTGCCCAGACGTCTCTGCGATCGTGCCAATCAAAACCGACATTGGCGGCCTTTTCCTGGACACGCTGCGCACGAAGGGCAGCCGGCAAGGCCTTAGGTACACCATCGAGTATAGACGTCCGACCTTCGTTCATTTTTAGGCGTTCCCAATTCTGGAGGACTGCCTTCTCGTCCGCTGCTGTCTCATCCTGGAAAATATGAGGATGCCTGTTGACCAACTTGTTGAACTCCTGCTCAATGATATCTCGCAGTGTGAACGCCCCTCGCTGCTGGGCCATTACACCGTGCATGACCACATGGAGGAGTATATCGCCAAGCTCCTTTGAAAGCTCCTTGTCGTTGGAGTCATCAATGGCCTCAATCGTCTCGTATGCTTCTTCCAAGAGCAGGTGCGAGATGGATTCGTGCGTCTGTTTCATGTCCCACGGACATTGTTCTCGAAGAATGGTGACCAAACGCACAAATGCCTCAAACTGCGACAGCGTGTCGGACGGTTGAGCAGGATATGGAATCGGCGTTGGCACCAGAAAGCCCCGTGAATGACAAAAGACAAGCCCCAAAAATACAGAGCCCAGACCGCGTAATCACACGATCTGGGCTATGAAAATCATTTCGCTGACGTTAGGCGTGCGGCACGGTGTACTTTTCAGACGGACGCGCCAGTGCTTCGCGAACCCAGCGTCCTTGCTCTTCGGCCATTCTGCGAACAGCGATGCGCTCCTTGTTGCACGGCCCATCACCGTTGATCACGCGCTTAAACTCGGCCCAATCAGGATCTCCGTAAGACCACTTTCCAGTGGTAGGATCCTTTTTGAGTTCTGCATCCGGGATCTGAAGTCCAAGCTCGAGGATCTTGGGAACGTACTGGTTGAAGAACTGCTGACGCATATCGTCGTTCGTGGCCATCTTGACCTTCCACTTCATCAACTTTTCAGTGTGCTGGCTTGCCACATCCGGTGGACCGAAGAAGTGCATGATTGGGCGCCACCACCTGTTGAGAGCTTCTTGAACCATTTCTCTCTGCTTCGGCGTGCCCGTTGCCAGTGCGACAACGTTATCATACCCGTACTTCAAGTGGAATGACTCTTCCTGACAGATTCGTTCAAGAGCTCGGGCATAAGGAGCGTATGAGCCCTTGGAGTTGGCTACCTGATTGATGATGGCAGAAGCATCTATCAGCCATGCGATCACGGCTGTGTCTGCCCAGGTGTATGCCGGGTAGTTGAAGACGTTTGAATATTTTGACTTGCCATTAAGCAGATCGTCGATCATCTTTTCACGGGGCTTACCAAGCGTTTCTGCGGCAGAGTACAGCAACTGCGCGTGACCAACCTCGTCTTGCACCTTAGCCATCAAGGCAAGCTTGCGTCGGAACCCCGGTGCGCGCGTAATCCATGTTCCCTCCGGAAGAGCTCCAATGATCTCCGAGTGTGCATGCTGCTCAATCATGCGGATCAGCTGGCGCCGGTATTCATACGGCATCCAATCGTGCGGCTCGATCTTCTCGCCACGAGCGATCTTGGCCTCAAACTCTTCAAGCTTTACAGGATCGTCCTGATGGCCCTCGGCACTCGGCGTGGCATCGATTACTGTGATGTTTCCGTACATGATTCTCTCCTACTGAGCGATTTGTGCACTGCGAAAATGGTAAAATCCTATCGGACTTTCTTCTGTTGGATTTGGGTTGGCGTCTTTGTAGATGCTCGTTATCTGCATCTTAAACACCTTGCCCGATGACGTCTTAACGAGCAAAACCTTGTCTGGGCTGGGCCGCAATGTGTGCGAGGCTATGTCGTAGAGGAAGAAGACATTGGCACCAAGCACTGGGAGCGGTACCACAGGGGTTTCTGGAGAGTCGAGACGGAAGACTGTGCCGTTCGGCACAATGTTAACGTTATCAAACCTTCCTGTGATCACCACGCCTTGGACCACTCCTGGTCCATTACCGCCTGAGTTAAGCTGAACGGCAATAGCCTTGGTACGACCACAACACTGAATGTAGGGTAACCGAACATCCCATGCATTGGAATTGGCCGACTCTGCCGGGATGATCGCTCCGGTCTCGAGCGAGTAATAGATCCATCCAGCGGTACTGTCGGCGCGCACGTTTTCGAACACGGACACCGTACTGTCTACCGGGACAGGCGAAACCGGCGGAGTTGTTTCACAGGCGATGCAGAGTAAGCCTGCCAGCACCACTGCAACAACGTTGATCATTTTTTGACCCTGACCCTTTCTATGACTGCTTTACCAATGCTCTTGCCGTGTTCATTTCCAGCATCACACCCGCGCCTGTAGTGAATTCCACCATACAATCTGCTCACAGAAGCCTCATCAGCTGCTTGCCTGAAGTTCTTGAACGAGCGAGGAGCCCATCCAAAGCGAACTTCAGTGCTGTCTACGAATGCCACATCACCAAAATGATGCGTCAGAACCTCCGAGGCCGCTGCCGTGATTGTAGAGTGTCCGCTGGCGTGCTCTGGAAACGGCGGAGTCTGCAGTAAAGGTTCCCAGGCCTTGTCGATATAATTGTTGATGTAAGTAACCGGCCGTATCAGATTGCCACGAAACTTCTCCTGCCAGCATGCGGTAAACCCATCGAAGAGTGCAAAGGCCACCATGGAGTACACCTCCATTGCCCGCACCATTGGTATCTTCTGCTGCAGCATAACCTGCTCGGCGATGTTCATCCAGTGTCCACCGGGCGATATCTGACGTGAGTTGAACACAAAGTGTCCATGATAATTGGTCAGCACGGGATTATCGTTCCAGAAGTTTGCGATCTCGCGCTGTTCGTCCGTAAGGTTTGCCTTTACATTCATCACTTCAACTGCAGCCTTGTAGAATTCCGACCCCTGATCTTTACTGTATCGAATGCTTGCAGGTACTGGGAACTCACTCGCAGACTTGAGCACAATCGTACGCACCCTGCCGCAGTAGGGAGAGAGCGGACGCGCAAAGTTAGGCGGCGTGGGCATCCAGCAAGAGTCACACCGCGGCCATTCGTAGTCCGGCAGCCCCTGCGTTCGCGTATACCCATCTGTCTTTGCATAGGCGTTAACAGCCTTGCCTACGGCGACTCCGTATTCCTTTGACCTGCGGAACACATCGGCTGCTACTTCTTTCGAAAGCTTCTCAAGCTGCACCTTGGCAAGACTATCCGAATGCACAATTCGATAGAGAAGTTTACTGCATGCCACCTGATATGCCGCTACTGCAGAGACTCTCCAATCGTAAACAGAATCAGCCGTCGGTTCGGGGCATGCAGTAAAGCCTGTGAGTTTACCAACCATCGAGGTATACGATTTATCGGCATGATATGCCGCTTGGTAACCTGCAAGATTGGAGTACGCGTGAATGCGCGCAGCCACTGGTGGACCAAACCCATCCTCCATTATGACCTCGATCACGAGTCTGTTCCACTCGTGCACGATGTCCTCACCCGTGAGAGATGCCGTCTGTGCCTGCAGTGCCGATACACCAAGAATGCACACAAGTGTGCTGAAGAATGCTCTCATGACGCAAAAATACGGTGCAGATGCTTACCGTGCGGGCCTAACAAAGAGTGCCGGTGTAGACGAATTTGTCGTAACAGCGATTATCTCGGCATGCCCGGGCCGCGGGATCCTGACTATTCGCCTGGCCTCGCGTTTGACCGAAAACCCACTTTCTGTGGCAAGCATCGGCTGATAGGCCCCATTCCCGCCATTGCGCATCACTAGCCCCATTCCTGCATCAAATCCGATGTTGTCTCCGTCTGCTATGCGCGAGTTACCAACAGTGATAAGGTCTAGGTCGCCATCACCGTCAACATCATAGGGCAGCATGTCACGAATTGGCGCTGCTTGAGCTATCTGCGGGAACGGTTCGAAGACAAATCTGCCACCTGTATTTCGAAGCACACCAGAGCGAAACTCGCGTGCTATAAGATGCGTGGCAGACCGCCGCTGCTCGTTGGAGATCAGGTCATCAATTCCCGCCTTTGCATAGGCCGCATATGTCGTAAATGTGCGCGTCATCGTTGGCATATGAGCAGTGATGGTCGTGCGGCCCCGAGTTGGAACTTGGCGTCCGTTAACATTGCGAAAGACCAATGGATCCAGCGATCCATTCTCGTCAAAATCTGCAACGTAGCATTCAAGGGGCTTCCCAGGCTCTGGGGTAAACAGACAGTTAACACCCACATTCCCCAACAGAAGGTCTTGGTCTCCATCGCCATCTACATCGGTAGCTCGAACAACCGACCACCACCCCTGCAATGAATCAAGGCCAAGATTATGAGTTACTTCGGTTAATGTGCCGCGAGTGTTACGCCAAATGCGGGGTGTCATCCATTCTCCAACCACCACAAGGTCTGGGTCTTTGTCACTATCAACATCAACCCACTGCGCAGAGCTTGTCATGCCGGCATATCGCAGACCTGGTGCAATGCTGTCCGTAACATCGACAAAGTGCCCCCTGACGTTTTTCCACAGTGTGCTTGAAGCAACTTCTGGGAACCTGCCAGGCACAACGCGTCCACCAATAAAGAGGTCAACATCTCCGTCGGCATCGAAATCCTGCGTTGCAATGCACGAGCCCGCCACGGTTGACGTCAGCTCGTCTTGCAATCGCGTAAAGGCCCCTTTACCGTTGTTTCGATACACACGGTCATGCAGCAACTCGTCATCAGCATCGAATTCCGAGCCCCCTGTGACAACGATCAGGTCGAGATCTCTATCGTTGTCGATGTCCACAAGAGCCAGGTCGATATCTTCTGACTCAATAGCATCATCTAGTCCGCAGTCGATTGGAGCAAACAAGCCGTCCCTGCCCTGCAGAAAACACTGCGTTGGCTGGTACTTCGAACCTGCTGCAATAACATCAGGCAGTTTGTCGCCATTTACATCGCCGACAACCATAGCCGGACCATCCTTCGAGAACCTGTAAGGCAGCAGTCGCTCACGTTTGAAATCGTCGTAAAGGTTTTCGCGGTGGCGATATGGAAGGATGCTGTCTGCAGTGCGCTGAAAAATGGCCGATGATCGCTGCACAGCACGAAGCGGTTCAGATGCACTGGTAGGTGAGATGATACGCGAGATCGTTGTGTATACCATCGCTGCTGGCCGGCGAATCGTCTGTTGCAATCCGTCAGACCATTGGATCTGCAAACTGTCAACGATCTCATTGCCTACAAGCGCAACGACCAATCGGGAATCGGATGTAGACTGGAAACCTCTCGTGGTGTAGCATTCCTGAAGCACCTTGCGCGCATTTGCTGCCGAGGAGATGTGCCACAGAAGTCGGCTCCCGATGCCAGTAGCGTTGCGTTCTGTACCCTGAAGCTGAACGCCGACCCAACGCCGAGATCCCTGCTCAATACTCATGTTGCGGTAGAGAAATGCAAGAGTATCAGTATTGTTCAATACGAGATCCATGTCTCCATCGTTATCGAGATCTGCGTATGCTGCCCCATTGGAAATGGCAGAATCGGATAGTCCCTGCGTCAAACTGCCATCATCAAATCCAATATTATCGCGAGCTTTACCTTGGTTAACGAACAGATAGTTGTGGAGCCGCGTGGACGGCATGGACTTGTACGCTTCGACTTTGTAGGCAGATGGATTTGACAGAAAATTATACGCGAAATCCTGATCACCAAGGTCACGTTTTGTACCGTTCGTTATGAAGAGATCCTGATCAGTGTCCAGGTCGTAGTCCTGAGCCAACACGGACCAACTCCAGTCAGTAGCTGCGATTCCGGCCATGTAGCCAATGTTGATGAAGTGGCCGCCTCCTCGATTCAGCTGCAGTGTATTGTGCACGCGTTGCAGCG
>JBEBCJ010000174.1:0-44079 GCA_041157865.1 Bacteroidota bacterium | reverse complement strand
TAACCTCGCGCACCTTAGGTGTAAAGTCTTTGCCTTCGCGGGCAAGGTCATACTGCCTTTTACCTTGGTGGCGCACAGCACTGAATGCAGGAGGTGTTTGTTGGATGAGTCCCACAAAGCTTTGGAGTGCTGTACAAATAGCATCAGCATCGACCTCGGCAGCATCATTATCAACGACCTCGCCACCGCGGTCGTCAGTAGTGGAGGTAGCACCGAGTAGGATGTCTACATCATAGACTTTGACATCTTCCTGGAGCATGGCAATGTCTTTGGTGGCCTTACCAAAGCAAAGAACCAGCAGCCCCGTTGCAAGGGGGTCGAGTGTACCTGCATGTCCCACTCGCTTGATACGAGACATGTTGCGGACCTTTGCGACACAGTCAAACGATGTCCACGTTTCTTCTTTGTCAATGAGCGCTATAGCACCTACCGATCTTGCTTGCTCCAACCACTGATCGATCTTCCCTACGGTAGAGCGATCCAGTATCATTCGATCATTCGCCGTTGTTGTCATTGCCCTCTTCTTGATCTGCATCAACAGGTCGCACGCGGTCGAGGATAGCCTCTATGCGTTGTGCTCTGTCGAGAGAATCATCGATATAGAACTTCAGCGAAGGAGTGTAACGTAAGCGTACAGACTTGGCCAGCTGGTGACGCAGACGCCCGATCTCGTGTTCGTCCAGATGGTCGAGCACTTCAGCCGGGGAACGACGTCCGCCAAAAACACTCAAGTACACGCGTGCCAGCTGCAGATCCGCAGACAAACGAACCTCTGTTACCGAGATGAACCCAGCAGAGAGCTCCTCGGCAATTGTGCGAAGGGGGCCGGCAAGTGCCTTTTGGATCTCTCCGGCTACTCGTTCTGTGCGAATCGACACTGTTACGCTAGCTTCCGTTTCACTTCAACTGTCTTGTAGCCTTCAATGATGTCGCCAACTTCGAGATCGTTAAAGCCATTAACTCCTATACCGCATTCGTAACCGGAATCGACCTCGCGAACGTCATCCTTGATGCGCTTGAGAGAGGCAAGCGTACCCTTGTAGATCTCAAATCCATCACGAAGCACTCGAACCTTGTCGTTGCGGGTGATCTTTCCGTTCTGGACATAGCATCCTGCGATCGTGCCGAGCTTGCTGATCTTAAAGATCGCTCGAACTTCGACCGTGGACGTGATCTCTTCTTTAATGTCTGGCGTGAGCATGCCTTCAAGAGCCAACTGTACTTCGTTGATACAGTCGTAGATGATGGAATACAAACGCACATCCACATTTTCTGCCTCTGCAAGCTTGCGGGCCGCAGGCGGTACATTGATCTGGAAACCAACGATAACGGCATCTGAAGCAGATGCGAGCATGATGTCGCTTTCCGAGATGGCGCCCACACCGCGATAGAGAATGCGGACTTTGACTTCTTGTGTTGAGAGCTTTTGGAGGGAATCCGAAAGAGCTTCTACCGAACCGCTTACGTCTGCGCGTACGATCAAGCGGAGTTCCTTTACGCCACCCTGCTGGATTTGTGCAGAGATATCGTCGAGTGTCATATGACGCATGCCACGGAACTGCTGTTCTCGGCGAAGCTGCTGACGTCTTGTTGCTACATCGCGTGCTTCTGCGTCGGTCTCCATTTCCATGAGGATGTCGCCTGCATTTGGCAGACCGTCAAATCCTGTGACCTGAGCCGGCATTGATGGCCCAGCCTGTTCCATGCGGTGTCCACGTTCGTCGAACATCGCACGAACACGTCCAGCAAACTGACCGCAGACGAAGATGTCGCCAACATTCAGTGTACCAGTTTGCACCATCACAGTAACAACATTGCCTCGCCCCTTATCAATGTGGGCTTCAATGACGGTAGCTTTCGCATTACGATCAGGATTTGCCTTGAGGTCTAGCAAGTCTGCCTCGAGAAGAATCTTCTCAAGAAGCATAGGAACGTTATGTCCTGTCTTTGCCGAGACTTCAGCTACCTGGAACTTGCCACCCCAGTCTTCTACGAGAACACCGTGGTCTGCAAGCTGCTGACGAATGCGATCTGGGTTTGCATCTGGCCTATCGATCTTATTGATTGCCACAACGATTGGCACACCGGCAGCCTGCGCGTGCGAGATGGCCTCAATTGTCTGAGGCATCACGCTGTCGTCGGCAGAGACAACAAGCACAACAATGTCTGTGACTTGTGCACCGCGGGCGCGCATGGCCGTAAAGGCCTCGTGACCAGGTGTATCGAGGAAGCTGATTGAGCGTCCGCTAGGGAGCTCAACACGATAGGCGCCGATATGCTGCGTAATCCCGCCTGCCTCGCCAGCGACCACGTTTGCGTTGCGAATGTAGTCCAGAAGCGACGTCTTACCATGGTCTACGTGACCCATGATTGTGACGATAGGTGATCGTGTTTGGAGCGACTCCGGCGAATCTTCTTCTTCCTCGATGACCATTTCGGCTTGATCATCAACGAAATCAACTTCAAAGCCGTAGTCGGAAGCGATCAAGATGATCGTGTCCTTATCGAGACGCTGGTTGATGGAAACCATCAAACCAAGCCCCATACATTTCATGATGATGTCGGATGCAGTTACGCGCATCATGTTGGCAAGGTCTGCCGTTGTAACGAACTCCGACAAACGCAGGATAGAGCTTTCACGTGCCAACTCTTCTTGGCGAATCGCTTCTTTCTCTTCCCGTTCCAGGCGTTTGCGCATGCGCAGCTTGGCACGACCGCCCGACGGAGCATACTCCATACCCGACAGCGTTTGCCGGATAGCGCGCTCAACATCAGAGTCGGACACCTGGGTACGCATACCCTTGGCATTGGTTTTCTTTTTCTTCTTATCGTCTTTCTTGGCAGCTGCAGGTGTTGCATTTGGACCAAAGTTTGGACGCCCACCACCACCGCCTGCAGGTCCGCGTGACGCAGAGTCGCCGAATTGTCCGCCACCACCTTGCTGTCCACCCGGACCACGCCCACGAGCTGCGAGTGCATCGCCAATGGCACCGCGGCGTTGGTCACCGCCACCACCACCAGGCCGCCTTTCATCGCGCTTTGGACGCGGTGGTGGCTTGGGTGCAAGATCGATCTTGCCAACCACCGTCAGACCACGCAGCGTGGCACCTTCACCTGGCTTGTATTCTACTTCGATCACGCCCTTGCGACGGCGTTTGCCCTTCTTTTCATCGCTGTCGGCTGCCTCTTCCGTAGCAGGCGCCGGCACTTCAGCCGCAGGCTGCGGAGCCTCTGGCGCTACTGCTGGCGAATCAACCGGAACAGGAGCGGCAGCCTCTTTTGCGTTTTCTTTGACTTCGGTCTTGGCGGCTGCCGGCTTTGCCGCCTCCTTCTGGCCCTTCTTGGACTTGGCAATCTTCTGTGCTGCCTCGTCGATCTTCTCCAGCTCTTCAGCCTTCGAAAGGTCGATCACTGCGCCCACTGTAGGGCCGGCAGCAGGCGTCTCTTGCTCTTCCCGCGCATGGGCAATGGACTCGGGCTCCGGTGCTGCGGCCTGCATCGGTGCTGATACCGGTTCGGCTGCTGCAACGACTTGCTCCTTGGCATCAGCTGGACGCTCTAGCCGCTCTTCGATCTCGCGCTCGCGCTCATGCGCCTCGGCGATCGTGTCGATGGACACGGCATTGCCCTGCTCAAGATGACTCTTGCGCACAGCTTGTTGGCGTTGGACCTTTTCGCGCTGCTTTTGAGCAGACTTAAGTTCCTTCGCGAACTTTTCGATCACGATGTCGAGCTGTTCATCGGTTAGTACAGTCGTTGCCTTGTTGTCGATCTTGTGACCCTTCGACGCCAAGTACTCAACGATTGCATCACGACCAATGTTGATCTGACTCGCAACCTTAAAAAGTTTATTTCCGGTAGAACCAGCCATACAACCTTCAGTTATTCATCACCTTGTTCAGTGGAGGCATCAGAGGATTCTTCCTCTTCTACCTGCTCACCTTCTTCTTGTTCATATACCTCTGGGGTGTCTTCGGCATATGACTCTGCAATATCATCATCTGCAACTACACTCGGAGTAGACCTGGCAAGGTCTGCATCCTCTAGAGCAATCAGATAGTTCTGATCTTCACGCTCTTCGAATTCCTCGAGCATAACGCGACGTATGCGAACGATCATGTCCTTTGGAACTATCGCAAGCAGTCCCATTGGTTCTGCCTCGAGAAACTCACGAGCTGTATCAATTCCAGCGCGAATCAGCTGATCAAATGTCTCACGTCCGATCTCGTCACGGAATTCAATCAGCTCAATATCCTCAGCCCCTTCCTTGACAAGCGAGAGCGAGTAGCCCGTCAGCTTCGAAGCCAGACGCACATTCTGTCCTTGTTTGCCAATAGCAAGCGATACCTGATCATCTGGAACGATCACCACTGCCTGACGTCCATCTTCGCTTATCTGCACGTCGCGTACCTTGGCAGGCGATAACGCACGGGCGATGAACAAACGTGGGTCTTCGGTGAACTCAATGATGTCGATATTCTCATTGCCCAGTTCGCGTACGATAGAGTGGATACGGATCCCCTTCATACCAACGCAGGCGCCAACTGGATCGACACGCTCATCAAACGACGTAACAGCCACCTTGGCACGCTCGCCAGGTTCGCGTGCAATCGCACGAATCTTGATGATTCCGTCAAAGATCTCGGGGATTTCCTGCTCGAACAGTCGTGCCATGAACGAATCATCGGCACGCGAAAGAATGAGGTCCGGAAGCCCTGTTGCTCCACCCGACCTGCGCACTTCTTTCAGTATTGCTTTTACTTGCTGGTTCTTCTTGAGGCGCTCAGTTGGGATCTGCTCTTCACGTGGAAGACGCATCTCTACCTTATTGTGCATCACAAGGATGTTGTTCGGACGCACCTGGTAGATTTCGCCGATGATCACTTCACCAACACGCTTGGCATATTCGTCGTAGATGTTGTCTTTCTCAACGTCGCGTATGCGCTGGTTGAGATTCTGGATTGCCTGCGCAATAAGCCGGCGTCCAAACGAATCTGCGATGTTCTCAAGCGTGATCTCTTCGATGTGCTCGTCGCCAATCTCCGGCTCATCGCCGGTGGCCTCGCGAACTTCTTCGGCAGATATCTGCAACTCAGGGTTCTCGACTTCTTCGACAATCTCACGCATGAGATAGATCTCGATGTCGCCCTTCTCCATGTTCACAATGATGTCGAAGTTCGATTCTAGACCGTACTTCTTGCGCACCATCGCAGAAAGAGTCTCCTCTACGATACCTTGCAAAAGGTCGCGATCAATGCTCTTTTCACGCGCCATCTCATTGAAGGCCTCGATGATGAGCTTCTTGTTGTCGACTTGCTGTTTTACTTTCCGACGTGCCATGTTTCTCGTCTCCATGACGAATAGGGGCTGCCCCCTACCCTTTAGAACGTGATCAACACCTTTGCCTCTTGTACATCCTGTGCTTGGATCGTAGCAAGGGGCTTGGGTTCCTTTTTCGATTGTTTCGGCTGGACGTCCAGCCCTGTGTCATCAGCCCGTGCAAGCGAGCCTTCGATCACAGAACCATCGGTTCGCACTACACGAACCGTACGCCCAACATGTTTTTGTAGCTGCCAAAGAAACTTCACTGGAGCCTCGGCTCCGGGCGAAGACACATCGACCGCCCGAAGGCGGCCGGCAAATTCATCGTCTTGCAGCCGCTCATCTATGCCGCGGCTAACATCTCGGCAGTGATCATGGGTGATTCCATCAGGTGCATCGATGAAAACATCTAAGATCAGCTGCTTTGCCTGACCTCGCATGACGACATCAATGAGGGAAACTCCTGCATCGTTGCACGAATCAACAATCACAGTCCGGATTCGATCCGGTAAGGTCTCCTTCATAATGTCCCTCTCTAAGAGGCATCGTCATACGTGTGCATAAACGAAAAGTGGGCGAAATCGCCCACCCTTCGAAATCGGTTACAAATATACGGAGAAACTTGTCAAGAAAACGCGCTCAGCCCGGTAATGTCCTGTCCCAGGATGAGAGTGTGCATTTCGTGGGTGCCTTCGTATGTCTTTACAGATTCAAGGTTTGCGGCGTGCCTCATGATAGGATATTCATCCAGAATACCGTTGGCGCCGTGAATCTCACGTGCCATGCGGGCGATATTAAGGGCCATTTCGCAGTTATTACGCTTTGCCAGAGACACCTGTTGTGGACGTAAGTTCCCGGAATCCTTGATCTTACCGAGACGCCAGCACAGGAGTTGGGCCTTGGTGATCTCATTAAGCATCAGCACCAGGCGTTCTTGAATCATCTGGTACCCAGCGATCGGCTTGCCGAAGGTAATTCGGCTTTTTGCATAGTTCAACGAAGAGTCGTAGCAGGCCATGGCAGACCCCACCACACCCCATGAGATACCATAACGGGCCTGCGTAAGGCAAGAAAGTGGCCCACGAAGTCCCTCGACTCCCGGCAGAATGCTGTCTTCGGGAAGCTCAACATCTTGAAAGACAAGCTCGGATGTGACCGAGGCCCGGAGTGAATGTTTGCCCTTCATCTCTGGTGCGCTGAAGCCCTTCATGCCCTTTTCGACCAAAAAGCCGCGAACTACACCGTCAAGTTTTGCCCAAACCACTGCCACATCGGCGAGTGTTCCGTTCGTGATCCACATCTTGGCTCCATTGAGCAAAAAGCCACCATCGATCTTCTTGGCGTTTGTGATCATCGATGCAGGATTGGATCCAGCATCTGGTTCAGTAAGACCGAAGCAACCAATGGCTTCTCCTGCGGCAAGCTTCGGAAGCCACTTGCGCTTTTGCTCTTCGGAGCCGAAAGCGTAGATCGGATACATCACGAGGGAACTCTGCACAGAGGCAAACGAGCGGATACCCGAATCTCCACGCTCCAATTCCTGCATGGCTAGTCCGTAGCAGGTGCTGTTAAGTCCGGCACAGCCGTATTCCTGAGGCAGCGTGATTCCAAACAATCCGATCTCGGCCATCTTCTTCACAAGATGCATCGGAAAGATGCCCTCGCGCGCGCTGTGCTCAATGATGGGAAGTACCTCGTTGTCAACGAAGTCGCGCACGGTTTGGCGAACGAGCTTTTCTTCTTCGGTAAGGAGTTCGTCGATGTTGAAATAATCCGGATGCTGGAATGACATTGTATCTGCCGTTGTTGATGGATGTTGTGTTGCGTCGATAGAACAACAAAATTACAGAATGAGTGCCCTTGGTCCGTAAGTTTGGTGGCCCCAAGTACATGGGGTACTGTTGTTTCAGAAGTTAAAGGTCCCTCAATGGACCAAGCACATGCTGATTCAGGCGCAAACACCACCTCAAAGTCGCGCCTGATGGCACTTACCGTTGCAGCGGTTGGCGTTGTCTTCGGTGATATCGGTACAAGCCCCCTGTACGCCCTCAAAGAATGTTTCTCTCCCCATTATGGGCTGCCGCACGGCGAGTTGGAGGTCAAGGGAATTCTTTCATTGATCTTCTGGTCACTAACACTGATCATCGGTGTAAAGTACCTCGCCATCATTATGCGCTTCGGCAACAAGGGCGAAGGCGGCATTCTGGCGCTGATGGAGCTTGTAGCCAAGTTCAAGAGCAAGTTGATCAGACGCACAGCCATCATCGTGATGGGTCTATTCGGTTCTGCACTGCTCTATGGCGATGGGGTGATCACTCCGGCCATTTCGGTGCTTTCCGCAATCGAGGGACTTACCGTTGCGGCTCCGTCGAACGACCTCGGGTATCAGACCACGACCCCTACAGCTAATCAACTCTCGGCCTATGGATACACCTATGGCGTGTTGATTGACAGCATCGACCCAGAGGGCAAGATGGCCGAGAATGAGATGCACAAAGGCATGCTCATTGTGAAATGCAATGGTAAAGACATCTATGCTCCAGACTCGCTAACACGCATTATTTCTTCAAATCGCGGAGACGATCTAACGTTTACCGTTATCAACCGAAGCGGAGAAGAAGAAACAAAGATTATCGACACACCAAACTCAAATCCTTTCATCGTGCCGATCACGCTGGTGATCCTGTTTGGACTGTTCTTTATTCAGAAGTACGGAACTGCCAGTGTTGGCAAGATCTTTGGTCCGTTCATGATGGGATGGTTTAGCTTACTTGCCATACTCGGTGTAGTAAGCATCAGCCAGACGCCGGATATTTTATGGGCTATCAACCCATACTATGGTCTTACATTCTTCGTACAACATGGATTCCTTGGCTTTGCTGTTCTCGGCAGCGTGTTCCTTGTTGTTACCGGTGGCGAGGCCCTCTATGCAGACATGGGACATTTCGGCCGCACGCCGATCATGCGCGGCTGGTTCTACTTTGCCTATCCTGCGTTGCTTCTTCAATACTTCGGACAAGGGGCTCTGCTGCTGCGCGAGGGCTCGAACCCTGCAACAGTAGCAAACCCGTTCTTCCACATGGTACCGTCCTGGGGCGTTCTGCCCTTAGTCATCATCTCAACTGGAGCGACCATCATTGCCTCACAAGCTGTGATCTCCGGCGCATTCTCTCTTACATGGCAGGCACTGCAGCTTGGTTACATCCCGCGTTTGAAGGTTATGCATACCTCGAGCGAAGAGCGCGGACAGATCTATATCCCAACGATCAATTGGCTGCTCTTCATCCTATGCGTTATGCTTGTTGTTACGTTTTCGTCATCAGGCGCCCTTGCAGCAGCATATGGTATCGCCGTTACATCAACAATGGTCATTACCACCGTCTTAGCATGGTCGGCAATGAGAAACATCCTCGGCTGGAGTCAGCTTACAGCAACATCAGCCAGCATATTGTTCCTTGTTATCGATGTTGCATTTGTTTCGGCAAACGGACTCAAGTTCTTCCATGGTGGATATGTACCAATCGTTCTTGCATGCGTCGTATTTATGGTCATGGTAACATGGCACACAGGCAGAAGGCTTCTGCAGCAAGCCATCGAGCGGACCAGCAAGCCCCTTACTGATGTGCTTAACGAGCCCAACAGGTGGCACGAGCATGTTGCAGGTACTGCGATCTATATGACGCAAACAATAGGTAATGCACCAAGAGCGCTTGTGAGCAACCTAACCTACAACAGAGTTCGACACGAGTGTTTGGTGTTTCTCTCGGTAGAGATTACTGCAAATGCCCGAGAGCGCGGCGTGGGCGATCCACGCGCACGGTACGACGTCAAAGAGATAAAGGGGCACACAAGCATCTACACAGTCAATGTGCGCTACGGCTTTATGGATCAGCTTGATATCATGGCCGATCTAAAGTTTCTACCTGAGCTCGATGTGATGGTAGACGTAACGGACGCGATTTTTGTTCTTGGTCACGAGACGATCTCGATTCGGGATGGCAAGAGCATGGCAAAGTGGCGCAAGGAGATCTTTGTGTTCCTGCATCGCAACTCGCGCACACCGGCATCATACTTCGGTATTCCGACGAAGCGGACGCTGGAGCTTGGCGCACATATCGCGATATAGAAGCCCCCTACATTTTGAACTGGTATGAGGCACCAAGGCGGAGGCCTCTGCCAACGAGCCATCCAATGTTCTGTTCTGAGGCGCCACTTATGGTTCCTACAGGAAAGGCGATCGTTACGGGCTGTCGTACATTGTACGTAAGCTCAATCACAAATCGTCCGTCGCCAGCCGGGGCGGATAATGCTACACCAAACTGTCCACCAAACCCTGTTTGACCATCAAACATAACGGTAGACTGCAGTGGATTACTCCCCCTGTCTGCCTCGGGGATTCGTGAATAGTCTGCCACCTGCGTCAGCGAAAGTATACGATCCACGTTGATGCCAAACTGGAACAGCATGCGTGTACCTATCGTATCGAGGTCGAGCACGGGGAAACGTATCCCTGCACCAGCCTCAATAGAGGTGGATTCGAGCGTGGTAATGATAACCGGACTCGCTCCGGGAACGTCAACAACGTTAAGCTTGCCAACCAAGCCACCCGATGGCTTTGTATACTCCGTTACATACCCGCCATTCTCAATGCGATGATGCAGGGTAATCATGTACTCTGCCGCTGTGGAAGTTCTGCGGGCAAACTGCACGCCGGCAGAATAGCGTGTGGGCGTTCCGTAGGCTGCCACATCAGTGGAAACGGCGGTGCTCATTGTTGTTGTGACCATCGGACCAAAGAACATGGCCTGGCCGTAAGAACAAAGCGTCGCTACCACCAACATGATAACGACGCTTAGGAATTTCGAAGTGGTATTCATAGACCGAATTTACAGCCGAATCATGATTCGGGCATCTGAACTGATATGGCCTGCTTTGATCCATCGCCGTTCTTGACAACAAACATCACTCCATCGCCCGGACTCTTAGCCGAGATGATCTTGCGCAGTTGCGACGGTGATGTAATCTCTTTACCATCGGCCTTGAGGATCACCGTGTTCGAACGCAAACCACGATATGCCATGCGTCCAGATCGTTCTACCTTAGTAACGAACACACCCTGACTTACACCAAAGGATGACTTTTGGTCACCTGAAAGGGGCGTAACAGAAAAGCCGAGGTCCTTAAAGGCAACGGGCTCATTTGCGTCGAAGGCTTCTTCATCGCCTGATCGTGCGTCATTTGCAGCTACATCATTATCATTTGGTGCTTTCAGGCGAACAGTCTTGGTAATCTCTCGCCCATCGCGCCAGATTTTGAGGTTTACCTTGTCGCCCGCCCTGCGGAGCACGATCTCGCTCTGCAACTCATTCGAGCTCTTTACAGATCTTCCGTCTACATCAAGGATCACATCCCCAGCTTCAATGCCGGCTGCCTCTGCAGCCCCGCCCTTAACCACTTTGTTCACATTCACACCGGCTACCTTGGGCAGTCCAACAGCCTTGGCTGATGCTTCGTCAACACTGGTGATCTCGACCCCTATATATCCGCGCTCGATTTTGCCGTCATCGATGATATCAAGAACCACGCTGCGCATCATATCAACGGGGATCGCAAATCCATAACCAGCGTTGACGCCCGAACGGGAAGCTATCGCAGTATTGATACCAATGAGGCTTCCGTTAAGGTTGAATAAGCCCCCTCCAGAATTCCCAGGGTTAATGGCCGCATCTGTTTGAATGAAGTTTTCGATCGCATATCGATTACGTTCGTTTGTAAGCTCATTGGTGCCTACTATGCCAATTCCACGACCGAGGGCAGATATGATTCCTGTTGTTACCGTTGATTGAAGGCCCAATGGGCTACCAACCGCGACTACCCACTCGCCTATTCGTATGTCCGAACGCTGGGCCAGGTGGGCCGGAGCAAACCGTCCGTCGATCTTGAGTACGGCCAAGTCTGTAAGCGGATCGCGCCCGACTAAACGTGCCTTGTATTCCTTGTTGTCAGTTGTGGTTACTGTTATTCCACCTTCCTTTGCCGACTCAACAACGTGATTGTTCGTAACCACGTATCCATCGGCCGTCAGGATTACCCCCGAACCACTTGCATCACGCTCCGGCATTTGCTCGTCTTGTCCGTTACCATCGGGAGACATAAACGGCCCGAAGCGACGGAAGAACTCTTCCATGCCTTCAAGTCCGGGATTTGACTTCTTTTGATCGATCTTCACCGAGATCGAGACCACTGATTGCGTTACTGCAGAAGCAACGTTCGCAAACTGGTCGTTCAGCAACTTTACTGCGGGCGGCGCAGGTGCCGGTGGATTGCCGGCGCCCAATGTTACGTCACTCGCAAAGAGCTGCTCGAGAGCATTTGATGAAATCGAGGTCATCAGGATGACCCCCACGACTACCCCTATACCGATAAGGGAGATCGCTGTGAAAAGAGATCGTCGAGACATGTAGTACAACTCCTGTAGAACAAACTGTGCCTGTATCTGACGAAGAAAAATTCGGTCTATTGCTTTGGTGCACTAGCAGAGGAACAACCGCAGTTTGCGTCCAAATGTTTCCTCAAGCAGCTCCTTTCGCCGTTCGGCGCCCCAAAGCTCGATGTCAGGAACAACAGCAGAGGTCTTGAGTCCGATCAATAATTCAGACTGGTCCAGGGTAACCAGGAGCTCACGCACGACAGCTTGCTGGCGTCTATCCAAGCCTTCTGCAATCCGCAGTATTGAGGATAGCACAAGAACTATACGCTGTTCTTCTTCTGACATCATCGCAAAGGCGGTATGTTTCTTTTTGGGGTGGCTCTTCCTGTGATACCTGGCAATGGATGCTATCAATTCGGTTTCATTACTGGTAAAACCGGGCATGGCCGAATTACGGATGATGTACTCGCTGTGTTTATGATGCTGATCTGCAGATATGTGGTAGCCAACATCGTGGAGCAGAGCTGCTGCCTCGAGTAGCTCTCGCTCTCGATCCCCCATGCCATGCAGAGGGATAAGTTGGTCAAATAACTGTACACTGAGTGTCTTAACGTGTTCGGCGTGCCGTCTACGCACACGGTAGAGGTCGCATACGTGCTGCACACTCTGATAGCGTAACGGTGTAAGGTGGTGCCGTAGCCCCATCTCACGCTGCTGCTGTACCGTATCAAATACGATACCCTCGCGCAGTGCATATCCCGATACCGTTAACTCCTGAATGCCAAGTCCACGAACAGCCTGTTCTACAATCAGTGCGCCGGCAACTATCACGTCGGCCCGCTTGGGGTCCATGCCCGGTATCAGCAATCTCTGGGCAACCGTCCGCGCATCAACCACTGCGTCAATCACTGATAGAATCTCGTGTCGGCTCATCACGTAGCCGTTGTATCCCTCAGGTATACGTCCGCGGCGGGCGGCAACCATCGATGCTATTGCCGTAATTGTTCCCGAACAGCCTACAGCATGATCAAAGCCCAGCTGCCTGTGTGATTGGAACACCGTGGCCCACTCACCACGAATAAGCTCTCTGCATTGTACGATCTGCTCATCGGTAATAGACGGCGTGCCGAAGAACCTTTTTGTGAGTCGCAGGTGACCAAGTTTTGCAGAGTCTATGGCAAGGGGCTCGCCCGCCTGCCCAATGACAGTCTCGGTAGACCCACCTCCGATGTCGATAACAAAGATGCGGTCATTACGAAGTGACAGCGCATGTATAACACCAACGTAGATCAATCTACCTTCTTCAATACCTGGGATCACATCTACATGGATTCCTGCAACCTCATAGGCCCTGCGAACGAACTCCTCTTTATTGAGCGCTTCACGAACAGCACTGGTTGCTATGGCCCTGATCGACGCATCATGTCTGCGTGCATCTTCAGCAAATCGTGCAAGAGTCTGCACGCCCCGTTCAATAGCTTCTTCGGTAAGACGCTTCATGTCGGTTGCCGATGAACCTAGGCGCACCATGTCTTTGTCGCGTGCGTGTATCTGCATCACTCCATGTTCGCTCACGCTGGCGATCACCATGTGAAAGGAGTTTGTGCCAACGTCAATCGCGGCTATCCGGTCAGAGGTATTGGTAGTCTGGTTGCTCATCGTTCGTGCGTCAAAGATACATGTGTATCTTACCATCACATGCGTAGAATTCTCATGATTGCCGCGATCATCGTCGTGGGATTTATCCTGCTTTCGCCGTTTTTTATGGGGCTTGTACGACGCCTAACTGGCCGAAGTCCAAAAGAGTAGTCTAAACCAACAGCGGCCACCCGAATGGGTGGCCGCTGAGGTGTTCGGTTCACGATCGGTGTTCTTAGTGTGCCACGGATATTGGGAGGATTACCGTGCCACGAACGCCTGTGATCGTCAGATAGTAGATACCAGAAGCAAGGTCTGCGGTAACGAGGTTAAACTCGTATGTACCGGCACGCTGTGCTTGATTGGTAAAGAATGCGGAGACAACTTCTCCGGTTGCAGTTGCAAGGCGGACGCTTACGACGTCGTCTTCACCAAGAACATAGCGTACTGTGGATGCTGTAAATGAAGGGTTAGGATAGGCAGAAGCAATGACGCTTTCTACAAGTGTCTCTTCGTCTACGCTCACAGGAGACTTGGCTTTGTATTCCTTGTTGACAGGGTCATACTCCGACCATTCTGCGTCCCAACGCTGTAGGCCAAACGCGCCACGGAAAGCCACGCGCTCGAAGAACGAGTCTTCTGACTTACCTGCGAATGCAGCACCAGCAGCAAGTGGAGACATTTCCTTGATCGCTGGATTGAATTCAGCATTTGTTGCAAAGGCGTTTTCGATCATCGCAAGGTTTGGCGACGATTTGTCAACCACATTGCCGTATGCCGGCTTTGCGATCCAGTTAATATCCATGCCTGCAGGAGGTGTTCCTCCGGCAAGTGTCATTACAGCACCCTTCACACCATACCATGCGTTGTTACGAATCTCGATGCTATCTGCCATGGCTGCATTCAATGTCTGCACTTGAGCAAACTCGAAGCCACGTGGCCATCCAATAAACACGGAGTTATGAATTGACTGACGTGAGTTTCGGCGAATCTGCGCTGCAGCACCAAAGCGTGAGCTGTACTGATTTGCTCCCGAGCCTGGAGTCCAGCTTGTGTCCTGGACAGGACCGATACCTGTGACGTTCGAGAATACAGCCGAAGTTAGTGGCTGGTTGTATGATGATTGTGCGTCATTGTCCGACTCAAAGACCTGCGATGTCGACACATCGGCTACTGTGCGGAAGCGCTGGGCTACGGCAAATTGTACCTTACCGCTATAGCCATTGTCGGTATCAAAGTCATCATCAAGGATTCCTGTCGAGATCAGGTACTTGGCATTCACTGTGCCACCAAACCATTCAAAGCCGTCGTCGTTACCATATGATACCTGAACGTTCTCGATGGTTGTTCCACGACCTACGCCACCCATAGTTAGAGAGTTGAGCTCTGAGTTTGGTTGTGTTGCAATACCTGCGAATTCTATACGCACGTACTTGAGGATACCGCTGTTGTCCTCGTTGTCTGTACCGCCATACCAGCCCTTACCGCCTGGTGTTTGATCTGCTACGCCCCCTTCAAGAGCTGCTTGCCCTGCTGGTTGATTGATGCGTGCTTTACCGCAGATCAGAATACCACCCCAGTCGCCACGAGCGCGCTGTCCAGGAACTGCACGGCTCGTAAAGATGATTGGGTCCTTTGCTGTGCCGTTTGCGATGATCTTGCCACCACGGTTGATAACGAGTGCTGAGTTGTTGCCTGGCTCGTCGCCCACAACGATCGTTCCCTTTTCAACTTCGAGCGTTGCTCCATCGTTTACGTAGACGTATCCTTTAAGTCCGTAGATCTTTGTGTTGCTCAGCTTAACGTTCTTCGTGATCTCGCCTTCAAGGATCGAGTCCACAACAATTGGAGCCGGAGCAGAGATCGTGAATGGATTATCGTTAACGTCTGTTTTGGTTGTGTCGCTCAGCAGCACCATACGGATGTATCCTGTTTGCGTCAAGTCTGCTGGACGGAATACAACGGCACCTGCGATACGGCCACGGCGGGTTGCACTGTCAAGAACGTTACCAAGGCCTGGCAGAGTGGACCAAGGTCCGGTTGCACTCTTACCAAACTCAAAGCGCCAGCGCTGGCGGAATGTGTTTGTGGTGTCCCATGAGATGTCTACCGACTGTCCAACACGGAATGCCTTATTGTTTGTACCCGGCTCAAGAAGCTTAACTGCAGGATCTTTCGGCACTGGAGCTGCGATCTCGATTGGGTTGTCGGAAATGTCGAAGGTTGCGGGGTCGTTTACAAGCGACATACGCACGTAGCCTGTCTTCGTTACAACGTTTGGTGCTGTGAAGCCACCGGCAAGTGTGCCGCGGCCTGCACCGGCGTCGAGTACATTCGAGGCATTAGGAATGTCCTGCCAAGGACCATCAGCAGACGCACCGAACTGGAAGCGGTAGCTGTTGCCGGCTGCACCTGATGTATCCCAAGAGATGGTGATCTTTTCGCCTTGTATGAACTTCTCACCAGTCTTCGATCCTGGCGAGGTTAGACGAACAAGTGGTTGTGCACGATACTCCTTGTTGATTGGATCGTATTCTGCCCACTGAGCATCCCATGCTGGACCATCTGCTGGGAATGCACCACGATAGGATACCTGCTGGAAGTATGGGTCTGCAAGGCTTACAGTAGCCGAGCCATTGGCAAAGCTTGCTGTGCTCAGGTATGGTGCAACGACTAGTGGACGTGCATTAAACGAGCCATCTGTTACCCATGCATTTACAAGGAATGCTGCATTGGGATTACCCTTATCGACTTCGTTATTAAAGCCAGCCTTAGCAAGCCAGTTGGCATCCATTCCTGCTGGCGGTGTTCCGCTTGCAAGTGTGAGCGTGGCTCCCTTGATGCCATACCAGCTGTTGCTGCGAACAAGTAATGAGTCGTTGTTGGCAGCAACCATTGTTGGTGCCTGTGCGATCTCGAATCCACGCGGCCAACCAACAAACACCGTGTTCACGATGCTTGCACGCGAGGCACGACGAATCTGAGCAGCCGCACCGTAGCGGGAACTGTATTGATTTGTGCCAGAACCTGGTGTCCAGGATGTGTCTTGCAGTGGACCAACAACCGTGAAGTTTGAGAAGAGCGGCTGCGTGCGCGGTGCATTAAATGAACCCGACGCGTCGTTGTCGATTTCAAATGCCTGGGATGTGGACACGTCGGCAACAGTGCGGAAGCGCTTAACAAGACCGAATTGCACGCGTCCAGAGAAACCGTTGTCGCAATCAAAGTCATCGTCAAGAATGCCGTAGGAAATCAGATAACGGCCGTTAACAGTGCCGCCAAACCACTCGAAACCATCATCGTTACCATACGATACTTGTACGTTCTCGATCGTTGTGCCGCGGCCAACACCACCCATCGTGAGCGAGTTGAGCTCCGAGTTTGGTTGTGTTGCGATACCAGCGAACTCGATTCGCACATACTTCAGAATGCCACTGTTGTCGTCGTCGTCAGTGCCACCATACCAGCCCTTACCTCCGGCTGTAAGATCTGCAACGCCCCCTTCGAGAGCTGCTTGACCTGCTGGCTGATTGACGCGAGCCTTACCGCAGATCAATATGCCACCCCAGTCGCCGCGGGCGCGCTGTCCGGCTGCTGCACGTGATGTGAAGACGATAGGATTTTCAGCAGTTCCCTGAGCAACAATCTTGGCACCACGGTTGATAACCAAAGCTGAGTTGTTTCCTGGAACATCGCCAACAATGATTGTTCCCGGGTCTATGGTAAGCGTTGCACCTGCATTGACATATACATAGCCTTGTAGACCATAGATCTTGGTTGCCCGCAGGTGGATGTTCCGTGTGATTTCACCGGTGATGATCGAGTCTGGAACAATCGTCTCTGGTGTGGCAATTGTAAACGGATTGTCGTTGATGTCAAACACCGTTGGGTCTGCGATCAACTCCATCTTGATATAGCCACTTGATGTAGGAACGTTTGGTACGCGCCATCCACCTGATGTTGGTACGGACTGACCACGCGTGGCACCGGAATCAAGAACGTTTGATGGACCCGTAAGCGCTGTCCACGGACCCGTCATAGATGTCGCGAACAGGAACCTCCAACGGGCACGGAACGTGCCTGCTGTGTCCCAGCGCAGCTCCTGTGTCGAGCCAGGACGGAACGTCTCGCCGCCGTTGGGGAATCGCAGCGTTACAGACGATGGGTTTTGTGCTGATGCAATCAACACCATCGTAAACAATATGAGTATAAGAGTATGGATTCGACGCATGGTATTCTCCATGTGAGAGGAACGATATGAAATGCTAGATTCTATATCCGAGGCCTAGAGACATGCTCATGCCGCGGATGTTTGATTGGATGAGAGCTCCGTTTTGCTCCCACTTCAATGGCTGGTTGAGAAGGTCACGGATGCTGACCTTGAGCTCCAGCGACTGACCTACAGTTTGTTGGATCGACAAGTCGATAACATCTCGTGGCAGCTCATACACGTGTGGGTTGCCTTGGAATACTCCAACCAGATTCACCTGTATGATGCGGCGTCCGTAGGTGTTGTAGGCAACGCTTACATTGGTACCCGACTCGACGTTGCTGTAGTAGAGTGAGGCATTTACCGAGTATGGACTCTGGCCCCACATCGAGCGTGTATCCTTTACACCAGCCTGCTCAACTACGATACGGGAGTCCACAATAGAAGTATTAAGAGAGACCGTAAACGGCATTAGCCAATCTGCCATGGTGCCGAGGTTCTTTCGTATCTCAAATTCCACGCCGATGTTATCGGCAGCTCCGTTGGCATTTGCAAACGAACGAACGATCTCAGACTGCTGTGGGAAAAGTGTTTCTTCGATTGCATTGTCGAAACGCTTATAAAAACCACTAACCGAAAGCACTTCGCCAGCACCTGTGAAATACTCAAGGCGAAGGTCGTAGTTCTGAATGAGCGAACGGACCAGCTTGGGATTGCCGGCTATTGTAGCCTGCTGCTGGAAATCATAAAACTGGAAGGGGGCAAACTCACGCAGCGACGGACGGGCCAACGTCTGCGATGCAGATGCACGAATGTTGAAGTCTTTTACTGGCCGAAGAATCAAGTTGAATGCCGGTAGAATGTCTACCAGATCCTGATCAACGTTCACACGATTGTCGGTTACATCAAAAGAATTTAGACGCTGGACATTCTTTTCAATTCGTGCACCTGTGATGATACGGCTATCCATACCAGCAATAGTGAACGGAAGATCGATCATCGCATACCCAGCCAGTAGGTGCTCCTGTGCATCGTATTGATCGCTGAGCTTGGAATCTTCCGAATAACTGAGGCGCCCCTTCTCTATGCTGTAGTTGGAGTCTGCAAAGAATACACCAAGATTGGGAAGCTCATTGTTATCTGGCACGGTAAGCTTGTCGGAGATGTCGTTTTCAACACCCTGGACGATGGTTAGTGAGCGTGCACTGAATCGACGAGATCTATTCTCAAGCAGTCCGCCAACCTTGACCTTGATCTCCGTAGTCACTGGAATCGAAACGTTTACGCCTGACGTTACAGCATTATCAACCAGGCCCGAGAAGAATCGTCCTGCACGAGAACCAGCCCCCTGTGGCGAGAGGTCAAACGCCGCGAAATATGGTTGGCCCACGTCCGAACTGTTGCGCAGGAACTGCAGACGCTTAAAGTCCGGCTCGTCGCGCGTTGAACGTGAATATCCTACGCGCCAGTCTACGAGTGCGTTTGAGAAACTTGTGATGGTATGCTCACCCGAGACCGTTCCACTGTAGAGCGACTTCTCAACGTATTGGAAAGAGAAGAGTTTTTGCGCCTGCGATTGTGTAAAGTTCTCGCCCGTTAAATGCACGTTATCGAAGTCGGCCGTGCGATTGTAGGTGTTCTTGAAGCCGATGCGCGAGTTTGAGCCGATACGATAAGCAACGTTGAAAAGTCCGCCAAACGAAGTGCTGCGCGAGGACTGTACACCAGTATAGCGGAAGAGATAATCATTCGGGTTCGAGAGAATACCGCCGCGTATGATCTCATTGTTTTGCCATGAGTTACCGTAGTTGCCCGATGCGACGATGCCGATTTCATCTTCATTCTCAAGTGTCACGACATCGGAGTACGTTACCGACATACTGCCGTTGGGCGTTACTGTCTCGCTACGCGTATTCCAGAGGCTGTTATTGAACGACCTGCCTATACCATCCAGACGAGCAATGGCTTCCTGATTCCCTGCTCGCACATCGCGAAGCAGTTGATTCATCCCCAACCTATCAGCTGGCACTGCCGATGGCATGTTGCGAGAGGATGCGCCCATGGCAAATGCATCGCCACTGGCACCTGCCGATGCATAGTACCCGCCGTTCTTGAACGTTACATAGTTGTTGTAGCCTTGAGAGGCAGAGACCTTAACGCCTCTCTTACTTGGAAAGTCGATCGTATTCAGCTGAACTAATCCGCCGGCAAAGTTTCCTGGCAGATCAGGTGTAAACGACTTAAGAATATTCGCGTTTTCGAGCAGTTCGCTAGGAAACATGTCGAAGGCAAAGGCCTTCTTATCCGGCTCTGTAGAAGTTAATGCTGCTCCGTTAAGCGTGGTATTGCTGTAACGATCACTCACTCCACGAACGTAGATGAACTTTCCTTCCACAAGCGTTACGCCTGAAACGCGCTTAAGAGACTGCCCAGCATCGCTGTCAGGCATCTTGGATATCTCCTCGCGTCCGATGCCATCGCTTACTTGTGCAGCGTTTTTTCGTGCTGT
Organism: Bacteroidota bacterium; assembly: GCA_041157865.1. Taxonomy (GTDB): domain Bacteria; phylum Bacteroidota; class Ignavibacteria; order Kapaibacteriales; family Kapaibacteriaceae; genus UBA10438. The sequence goes on along the minus strand of JBEBCJ010000174.1, from coordinate 23,970 downwards.
CAATAACGCACCCGCGTTGTCGGTTACCTTTGCCGCCTCGACAACAACCTCCTTACCAAGTTCCTTGGATGCCGAGAGAACAACGTTGAACGTTGTCACTGCATCAGGCTTCACAACAACTCCATCGAATGTTGTGGTCTGATAGCCTACGTACGATACCTTGATCGAGTAAGTCCCTTCAGGGACTTTCTTGAGCCTATACGTACCTTTGGTATCGGAGTATGCACCCTTCTTGAGTGCTGTAAGGCTTATTGTTGCACCGCGCAGAAGTTCTCCCGACTCTGCATCAGTAACTTTGCCTTCGATCGTGCCCGTTTGTGCAAACGCAATTGTAGCGCTGATGCACAGGGCAATGAAGAACATGATGTGTTTCATAATTGAGTAGACGACCAACAGTGAACGAGAACCGAACGAACGATGGCGAAACTATTCCAGGGCTGTTAGGTGCATGTAAACAGCGTGTTACGAACGGGAAACACTGGGCTGCCCTATGTTTCCTTCTCGTAACATTGGTCACTACCCATGCTCAGGTGCAGCAGGTGATGGTAGGGGGCTTGCAGTATGACACAACAGACGTGTTCTTATCGGCAAAGAAGATCGAGACCGGTCTATCGATCGCACTTGGGTCAACCGGCAAGTATGCTGTAATCCCAAATGATGTTCGCGATTCTCTGCTTCGCTCGCGCCCAGACACCCTGTCTGTTCTTATGGCAGCAGACTACATCAAGGCAGAGCTGGTGGTCTTTTGTAATGTCGGTCGCATCGGCAAACTTGTCCGCTCGGAAGTGGTGATCCTAGGCGGTGATGGTTTCGTGCTTAACCTAAACGGCGTCGGTTATGGTATAACCACGATCGAAGAGGACAGTACAAAGACGATGATCATTGATCCGGCCATCTTGAGCTCCATTCAGCGTGCGGTGTGCATGGCACTTCAGGATTCTGCGTTGTACAAGTCTGCAAGCCCCATACTGCGTGTTCAGCCGGCAGATCTTACTGTGGTTGGCGGCATTGATTTTCGTGAGACACCGAGTGGCCTTGTACCATGGTCGTTGTTTAAGGAGAAAGTCTCTGCTTCTTATGATGCTGCACAGATTATCGTAGAGGCACTTCGAGACACGAAGGACCTTGTCATGATCGACCTGGATACTCGAGACTCGATCTTTGCAAAGGCGCGCTTGTACATGATCGAGAACTATAACCCAACCACCACTGCAGAGCTCAAGATCCTCTCTGCTTTTGAGGTGTCACGAATCCTTACTGGCAAGGTAGAGCGTGTAATGAACGGCGCAGTACTTACGCTGAACTATCAGCAGATCCAGCAGGATTACAAGCTACAGGAAATCGCTCGTGCCGAAGTAGTGTTGCAAGAGGATAGTAAAGAGCACCTGAAGAAGGCCGTTCGGACGTGCCTAGGCAAACTCTTCGGCACCATTAACGATTCAGTGGAACCGACGCGGTGAAGGCAACGCCCGATCGCGACATCACGTGCACAATGTACATACCGTTTGGTAGGCTGCTCGTATTGAGTGCGACCACGCTCGCGCCCGTAGGCAGTGCCGATGTCTGGCTGAGTACAACCTGACCAAGTCCGTTGATGAGTTCAATACTAGCCTCATCGGCAGTCTGACACAGCGTACCTACGCGCAGCACATCGCTGGCGGGGAATGGCGGGATAAGACGGAATACCGGCCGTTGCGTAAAGTCAATCCAGAATCGTGGACCGCATGCGTCAACAACAAGATAACCGTCGTCGTCGGTGAATGTCAGCGGTTCATATGCCGTTGCAAACATGCTCTTGATATCGAGCGGCGTGCTGTCGGGGATGGCTGCATGTGCGGTAACATACATAACCCCAAGTACTCCGGGCCGACCAAACTGCTGACCCGTCGGGTAGGCAGTGAACTCTACATAGGATGGTTGCGCTCTTACAATGATGCGGCTATCAGAAGCACTGCCCTGAAGGATCGAATCAACAGTAAGGTTAATGTCCGTAAAGGCCACGGTCCACTTCAAACTGTCAAGTTGTGCATCCTTTACATCGCTATCTAGATGCACAGGAATTGCAACAATGGCCTCGGGGGCCGCACTGTATTCATCTACACGAAGCTTTACGTCGTAGGTAACTGGAACGCGTGGAGAGCGAGCAGAACCAACAAGGCCGGTTGTTGCAGTACTGTTGCACGTTGGACCGTTGACCACTTGCGCATCGATGTAGACGAGTGCTGTATCCAAACCAGGCACAACTGGAGCATACTCTGCGTCTACCTCTATGGACTCCCCGCTTGCTATGGTTCTGCCCATGATTGGCGTTAGCAACGTCCAGTGTGGACGCACCTGCTGGATACGCACGTTACGAATGAACATGTCGTTCATCGACGGATTGCTAACGGTTAGTTTACCTGAAATGGTTGTACCCTTGAGTATCTCGGGCACCGTAAGCGGATCAGGGGTAACCACCACTTTGGGCGTTTCACCTATCTCAATCATGGCTGTAACAGTGTCTACATCACTGCAAAGCCTATCCTGGATAATGAACTGGCCATAACTGATCTTGTTAACCGGCAGCAGTGACGGCTGCATATCAACAAAGATCGTTGCCTTGCCCCCTGGACCAAGGTTTACTGTCTTTGGAGTTACAAAGAATCCCAACGGTGCCCGTGCATCGCTGATATCAACAACCGTAGAGACCGTTCCGTTATTTTGGATCGTAAACTCCTTACGAATCACGGGCGAGCACGAGAGAACCGAACCGCCATCAATAGTCTTTGGTAATACCACCAGGTCTACATTGTCAAGCACACCCTCAAGGCTAACAGTGGCATCCCCCCCATCGACGTCAGTATCAACCAGCATTGTTGCGGTCGATCTGCCGAAAGCAGATGGAGCGTAGGCAACGTCGATGGCAAGAGGCTTTCCGGGGTCTACAACAAATGGTGTTGCCGGACCAATCACACGAAATGGAGTGCCCTGCTCAACAATGGTTGCCGAGAAGACCCTTACCGGACGGTTTCCGCGCACTTCAACGCTAACTTTTTTTACAGACTCATACGGTTTGCATTCGAGCAGCCAGTTCAGAGCTGCAGGTCCAATCCCAACATCTGCATTCAGTGCACGGAAGTATATCTGTGAGCTCTGACGTGTTGTACACGTTGTCGCAGCAGTGACTTCAATGGTCCCCGAGTACGTCGTCGGAGCCTGAGAACTCCAACTCAGGTTAACGACGATACTGTCTCCTTTACGCAGACGCTTCGGCAGCGTAGGCAGCAGGTAGGTAAGTGTCTGTGGCAGCGGCGCAATGCGAATAGCCGTTATCATTGCGCTGTCTCCAGTCAGCAGGCGTATCACACATCGTCCACTAAGAGGCACGCCTACATCAGCAGAGTCTGCTATGCGTGATGGAGTGATCGCCACTTCGATATTCTCAACGGTCCCTTTAACGATCACCGAATACACAGAGTCGCAGGGGGCTATGCGGACGTATACAGTATCGGCAAAGGGTCCGAGCACCGAGGCATTATATGTTACAGGTATCTGCCGCACTTGCGACGGCGCAATGGAAATGGTGCTCTGCTGGATACCGGATATGTTCTTAGAGTTCGTCCATGCTGCTGCATCTACGATCTTCGAACCAATGTTCGTGATATTGATATTGCGTTCGATGATCGCCCCTTGACATATCGAGCCCAGGTCTATCAGGCGTGGAGCGATCGTGACCGATGGCTGATCTGTTACACCGCGCAGAGCAATTGTCCATGGGTTCTTTGAACCACGCGCCGTTGTTAGATCGTCGTGCTGAATTGTTAACGATGTGTTGTCTCTGCCTGTGCCGCTGCGGTAAACAACCAAAATGGTGTCGCGAGCTTTGACGGGGACAACCCATGGTGGCCCCTTTCGTCCGCTGGAAAGGCCGATAAACGTAAATGCCGCAGAAGCGTTAACGTCTATTGTTATCGAGCTGATGTTGAGTTGAACGTTACCCGTATTGAGTACAGGGATCCTAATCGTATCACTCATACCACAGCCCGTTTCTACGTATGCCGTAGGAACCGATGCGAAGATCGGAGACTGTCCGTATACACGCACAGTTATGATCGTATCACGCGTGCAGGGACCTAGGCGTACTCGAAACCTAGCCTGTATCCAACCGGTGTCTTTCGGATTGGCGGTAGCATAGGTAAGCGTACCTTCAGTACGCACGAGTGCCGGCATCTGCCCAACTGTTAACGTGATCGATGTATCTCCGCTAATGCGAGTGATGCTGACTATCGACTCGAGGTTTATGCTTGACGATGAACGCCAGACAGATGTTCGTGAGGTTGCCACCCCAACAGGCGCGCTAAAAGAGAGCACCGAGTCTACTGGAAATGCAACACGCTGACGTCCGCTTCCCTGCAGCTCAACGATAAGCATGGTATCGGGATTCTGAAATGTTGCAACCAGCGTTGCATAATGCGGTCCCTGCGCGTTGGGCTTGTACTCGACGATCACACCAAGGGAATCACACGAGGAGATCGATGCGGCAATCGGAGTATTGACAATGCGAAACTGCGATGCATCGGTGCCGTTGATCACAACAGACCATGGAGAGCTAAACCAGTTTCTATTGCGGAATCGCACGGTGTCGCGGGCAGCACTGTCGGGGCATACACCTGTATACTTCAGTATGGAATCGCTCTGGGTACGCAGTGCCTTTGCTGTGCGAAAGATACCTGCACCAACAACCCATCCGTTGTTATCATCGATAAAGAAGATGTCGTCGGTTCCAGCCCCATCCAATCCACACGACCGTTTCTGCCAGGTTTGTCCGGCATTCGAGGTATAGTAGACAGACTCATTCCACCCTGCGGCCCAACCACGTTGAGCATCGTGCAGGAAAGTACCGAACATGTCCTCCCCGGTCGAGAAGTCTCGCCAGGTTGCTCCCAAGTCCGTACTAAAACGCATTCCATCTGTTGGGCCAGGGGGCGAGCTGCACCGCGCTCCGGAGTTTGGAATCAGAACAGCAGTACCAACCATTGCAAGCTCTTCGTGCCACGGATTGTTCACGCCTGTATAGTTCAGAACATTCCATGTTGTCCCATTATCCTGAGACCGGAACAATGTACCACTGCCAACTGCATATACAGTGTTGGGAGGCATCGACGCATCCCAATACGGATCGGACATAACGGAACGGGGCTCTGGGTGCGTGGATGTGGTGAATGTGGTTCCTCCATCTACCGTTCGAAGGAACGTGCTTGTTCCACAGCCGCCCCCTACAAACCAACCCTCGTTGGCATTCTTGAACCAGCCGCCCCAAACATTCGTCGAGCCAGCCGGCTTGATGCTTGCCCATGTCTTGCCGCCGTCCACGGATTTATACATACCGCACGGACCAGAGCAGTAACCAACGTTTTGATCAAGAAACTGAATGTATTCAAGATGGCATGCACCAAGTGCTGGGTCTACTTTTGTTCCCTGCCATGTAGAACCACCATCCGTGGTACGCACCACATACCCGCCGTTTTGATCGCATGCCCAACCGTAGTTCGGATTGCCCGGCAGAAAGAATATATCGAGATAATAGCCTGTGCTGTAGGGACTCGGAAGGACCACCTTTTGCCAACGCTGCGCAGTCTGTCCGGAGGCAGTGGCCGCAAGAAGTACAAAAGCAATGATGGTATATAGCCGCGTCATATTCGCACCGGGCTAACATAGGAAAACTACCGTGAAGTTTCAGGTCTTATCGCAGGAACGTGTCCTCGCGGGCAGGGCTCGTAGAAACCCAACGCACGGGCGTCTCGAGCAATCGTTCAATCTCGGTCACGTAATGCTGCGCTGCTGGCGGTAAGTCGCCGAATGATTGGATGCCGTCGAGGGAGCTCTTCCATCCCGGATAGCTCTGATAGGTGCATTCAACACGCGACAGTGTGGTAACGTCTGCCGGGAAGGATCGCGCCGCCTTGCCGTCTACCTCATATCCTGTGCAGACGCGTATTTCGTCTAACACACCCAAGACATCCAGCTTCGTTAGCGCGATCTCCGATATCCCGTTGATCATGATCGAATACCGAAGCGCTGGAACATCCAGCCATCCGCACCTGCGCTTACGACCGGTAGTGGCGCCGAACTCGTGTCCCTCAGTACGGAGCAGTTCGCCAATTTCGTCGTTAAGCTCCGTTGGGAATGGACCGTTACCAACTCGTGTGCTGTATGCCTTTACTACGCCCAAAACATTCGAGATCGAGGTAGGTGGGATGCCAAGCCCCGTGCAAGCTCCGCCAGATGTTGGGTTTGAGCTTGTTACGAATGGGTACGTACCGTGATCTAGGTCTAGAAGTGCGCCTTGTGCGCCTTCTGCCAACACACGCTTTCCTTCTTTCAATGCTGTGTTAAGCAGCAACGTGGTATCGGTGATATATGGATCGATGCGCGTGTCGAACTCGAGATACTCATCAATCATTGCATCAACATCTATAGGCTCTGCTCCGTAGAGCGCCTGCAGAAGCTGGTTCTTTTCTTCGATGTTGTGGCGGATCTTCTCGCGCAGCACGTCGCGATCGAGCAGATCCACAATGCGTATGCCGGTGCGGAGCGCCTTGTCGTAGTATGCAGGACCTATGCCGCGTCCGGTGGTACCAATTGATCCAGCCTGTTTCTCACGAGCAGCATCCATCTGCTTGTGATACGGCATGATCAGATGCGCCTTGTGCGATATGTGCAGACGTCCTTCAACAGATATACCCATGCTCTCAAGCATGTGTATCTCTTCCATCAGGGCTACTGGGTCAATCACAACTCCATTGCCGATCACGCATGTAGTATCCGGGTGCAGAATGCCGGAAGGAATGAGATGCAGCACATACTTCTTGCCACCGAACACGATGGTGTGGCCTGCATTGGCGCCGCCTTGATAGCGCGCAACAATGTCTGCCTCTTCCGAGAGCATGTCTACAATCTTGCCCTTCCCCTCATCGCCCCATTGAGCGCCGACAATGATGGAAACACTCATGACAGGGGGCTTACGCTTGCGTAGAGGCTACCGAGCCTACGTTCTTATGCTTAACGCGCTCTGTGTACCAGATCAAAAAAGCCGATGCAACGTAGATCGATGAGTACGTACCAACAACGATGCCCACGAACATTGTAAAGGCAAATCCCTCGAGAACATCGCCACCAAGAAACACCATTACAAGAAGTGCGCCGAGTACCGACACACCAGTGATGATCGTACGGCTGAGGGTTTCGTTCAATGAGTGGTTGACGAGCTCGGCAAGTGGCATGCCGCGAAACTTCTCGCGATTCTCACGAATACGGTCGAACACAACCACCTTGTCGTTGATCGAATAACCAAGGATCGTAAGGTATGCTGCGATCGAATTGATGGAGATCTCAAGATTCAAAATGCCGAGCTTGTTGAAGAGCACCGAGATGATGAAGGCCATCGTAACGTCGTGAGCAAGAGCCACAATAGCAGAAACACCATAGGCCCACTCAAAGCGAAATGCTATATAGAGAAGGATGATGAGCGTTGCTGCTATCAGAGAGATGGCGGCATCCTCTGCAAGCTCAGAAGAGATCTTTGCTCCGACGTTGTCGGCACCAAGCAACGTTACTGCGTCCTTTCCATCATTCGCTGCGAACTTTGCGTTGAGCTCATCGATCATGTCTGCAGAGACCTTCGATGAGTTATCCTGTGTTTCGTTGATACGAATCAGGAAGTCGCCAGGCGCGCCGTAGCTCTTGATCTCCGGGTTGCCGAACTTGCTCGAGCTCAGTGCCTGACGAACCTCTTCTGCCTGTACATTCTTGTTCGTAAACGAAACCTTTGTTTCCGTTCCACCCGTGAAGTCAATACCAAATTCCATCAGCTTTGGCATGCCGAGACCCGGAATCTGTGGAATCAAGATCACGATCAAGCCAATGACGCTGGCAAGAATAGATGCACGGAGGAATGTGTTGCGCTTCGTTACGAAATCGATATTGGTCTTTTTGATCAAATCCATGTTACACCGTCCTCTTCTGTCCAATGTTGAGTGTTGTTGCGCCACCCATGATAAGTATCTGGAACATCGCTCGTGTTACAACAACAGCTGTGAACAGTGTAATAACTGCACCAACAAGCAACGTAATAGCAAATCCCTTGATCGGACCCGAGCCCCAGATCATCAGCGGAATAGCGCCGATGATGTTTGTAAGGTTAGAGTCAAGGATGGCGCTCCATGCGCGGTTAAAGCCTTGTTCGACAGCCGTCTTCAATGTCTTACCTGCATACATCTCCTCGCGCATACGCTCGAAGATGAGGATGTTGGCGTCAACCGCCATTGCAGTCGAGAGAATAAGAGCAGCGATACCCGGAAGTGTGAGCGTTCCTCCGAATGCTGCCAAACCTGCAACAACGAGCAGGCCGTTCATTACCAGTGCTACGTCTGCGATGGCGCCACCAACTGCGTAGTATGCAAGCATAAACACGATGATGAGTGCGAAGGATATCGCAGAGCTCGTTAGACCGCGATTGATTGAGTCTTCACCGAGTGATGGACCAACAACGCGTTCTTCGATGATCTTCACTGGAGCCTTGAGTGCGCCGGCCTTTAGGACAACAGCAAGACGGTTTGCATCCTCTGGTGCAAAGGCGCCAGAGATCTGTGAAGAGCCGTTCGAGATCTTATTCTGAACTGTTGGGGCCGACCATACGCGGTCGTCGAGCACAACTGCAATACGCTTGCCGATGTTTGCCCCGGTGATCTTTGACCACTCTTCACTGCCCTCTTCGTTCATCGACATCATCACAACAGGCTTGTTGGTGTTGTCAAAACTTGGATAGGCATCCTGAATCACATCTCCCATGAGGTCGGCTTCACGAGCCACCCCGTAGACGTCATAGTAGTCTGGCTTGACGCCCTTCTTGGTTACGTTACCAGTGGCCGAGAGCAGAATATCGAGGTTCCCAGGGATTGATGCACGTATGCGCGGATCATTAAGGATCGATGTGAACTCATCAACCTTTTCGGCAGGGATGCGGAAGCTGAAGATGCCCGTCTTCGGCAGGTCGTCTGGCTTAACATTGTTCAGCTTCAGTCCGACAAGGTCGAAGCTCTGTGGCTGTGATTCTTCGTTGGCGGCAACGCTTCCGAAGACCATGTACGTGAATGGGAAGTCTGCCTTAATGCGACGAACCTTCTCATCATCGCTGAGCCCCTTGTACGGGTCTTGCGGACCCTTCTTGCCTGTGTCTGCAGCAACCTTTGCGGTGTCCGCCTTGACCGTGTCTGCCTTGGCAGTGGTGGCAGTGGAGTCTACTGCCGTTGTGTCAGCAACCGAATCGGCTGGAACTGCGGCAACACCGAGGCGAAGATTCTTGACAGCCTGATCGATACCATACATGGCCTTGATCATAGAACCGTCCATCATAACACGCTTGAACTCAAGACGAGCTGTCTGCGAGAGAAGCTTACGCATCTGCAGCGTATCCTGCTCGTCAGGCATTTCTATCACCAGGCGGCGTGTGCCCTTCTTCGTGATGCTTACTTCTGAAACATTGAACTTATTGATACGCTGGGACAGAACGATCTGTGCCTGCTCAACCGCCTCGTCTGCATCGCGACGGAGTTTGTTCTGAACGGCTTCTTCCGTTAGCGGGTTCGCTGGGAAGTAGTTGATCAGACTCTTGCCCTTTGCACGGAAATTCTCAAGGAACACCGTGAGAACATCGAGGTCCGTGTTGTCTGTTGTCTGACGTGTCTTCTCGATGATCGCCTTGAAATCATCATCGATGGCCTGTGGGTCTGCAGACGACTCGATAAGCTTCAGAACATCGACTTCCAGCGTGAGGTACGTACCGCCACGCAGGTCAAGCCCCAGCTTTAAGCGTCCCGCGCGGGCACTTGCCATGTCCTCGGCATTGGCGCTGTCCCACTTGGCAAGCGCGATACGGCCGGCCAAAGTTGTGTCGGCAGCAAGTTCACTACGCTCAGAGGTGAGCATAGAATAGTTGATCGTTGGCCACAAGAGAATGGCAGCTGCAACGATCGGAGCTAGAATGAGCAACCATTTGCTCAAGGATTTCGAACGCAAGAGTCCTCCAAGACATTCTATCGGCAAAGTCTTTCCACCCCCACGTATCGGTGGCGGAAGAACGGCGAATATACGTAATGCTAACTTTGTAGACTCTATGGATAGAAGAACTGCCGAAACTCCCGAGATCGACTGGTCGAAGTATCCCATCCCACGGGTGCGTCACCACGTCAATTCCCAAGCCTATCTGCCGGCCCACCAGCACAGGTTTGTACACCACCAATACCCGCCCCTTCGCCAACAGCCCGAATGGGGCTCGTGGTTTGCCAATGCCGAACCTGCAAAGGTGCTGGATCTGGGATGCGGTCGCGGAGCATTTTTGATTCGACATGCGCTAACCCATACAGATATCAACATCTTGGGCATAGAGGTGCGCGAGGCACTGGCGGAGTACATCAACGGAGTTGTGGCCGGCGAGAAACTGCCCAATGCGCATGCAGAGTGGTATACGCTGGCCAACGGTCTGGACTGGATAGCGGCCGAGTCGATCGAGTACGCGGTCTACCTTTTTCCAGACCCATGGCCGAAGAAACGTCACCACAAGCGCCGTGCCTTTGGTGGAGAATTTCTGGAAATGGTGCACCGCGTTCTGGTTCCGGGTGGACGTTTGTACCTGGCTACAGACCGCGAGGACGTCGATGCTTATCAACGAGAGATCTTGTCCGATTCGGCTTTGTTCTCTATCGGCCCCCTGCTCGATGATACCACATGGCCGTTCCGGTTTACCACAGACCAGCAAATGTTCTGCGATTCCAAGGGAATTCCGTACGTGCGCTACTATGCGGAGAAGCGGTAAGTGCTTCTTCCTGAGGTAGTTATCATGGGCTACAGGCAGGGGTTCTTTCCCATGGGAGACCCCTCGGCCGGACAGGTTTTCTGGCACCGACCCGATCCACGGGCTGTAATCCCGCTGGATGCCGTACGAATTTCGCGGTCTTTACGTCAAACACTACGGAAAGAGACCTACAAGACAACAATAAATGCGAGTTTTGATACGGTGATTCTCCGGTGCTCTGAGCGTTCAGATACTTGGATCACAGATGAGATTATCAGTACGTACTCACAACTTCACGAAATGGGCTATGCTCACAGCATCGAGTCATGGCGCAACAACGAACTCGTTGGTGGTTTGTACGGTGTCTCAATAGGCGGTGCGTTCTTTGGCGAGTCGATGTTCTCTTTACAACCTGATGCTTCGAAGGTGGCCTTCGTTCGGCTTATTCAGCACCTTCATGCAAAGGGTTTCACACTTCTCGATACACAATACATCAACGACTTTACAGCATCACTAGGTGCTGTCGAAATCAGTGATACACGATATCAACAGCTCCTTACGATCGCTCTGCATAATCCCACAGCTTTTTAAGCTGTGCGTCTTGGTCGTGTTTCCAATCATGATCCTGCAGTCCTGTAACACGATCTACTATAAGCGTCACGCGGAGCCCCCGCCACCACCGCCGCCGCCGCCCTCGTGCGCAGCTATTCCAGTTGCCGATCCTTCATCTATTCGCGGACTCGACACAACTAAACCATCTGCCCCCAATGTGTTGTACTTCGTTTTTGAACGGGTGCAGGGGGCTTCAACGCCGCTCGATGAGTTTGGCCTGCTCTCTATCGATGACAACGACGAGCACTGCTTGATCATTCGCGGCCCGGGCATGAAAGGCGCGCAGTATGTCACAGCCACGAAGACTGGCCCGTCGTCGGTAAGTTCAGTCCCATGGGAAGGGCATGCCAGCCAGACGTTTGTATCGACCATCATCAATCGTGATGGCATTCCTGACGCCGCAATTGCAGTGTGTACGATCGCGTCCGACGAAATCACTATTGATACAACGTTACCGGCGATCAATGACCCGCTGGCTTGGGATGGACATCCTACAGTTTCGGCTTCCAAACGCTGGGTTGTTTTTGCCTCAAATCGCCAGGGTTCGCGCAATAGTACAGACATCTGGTATGCAAGGCGCACAGCGGATGGTGGTATCTCTGATGCACGCCCCCTTCACGGCGCAAACACCTACTGTGATGAAATCTCACCATCGTTTGCCCAGCAGGCTGGAGGTAAGATCTTGTTCAGCTCCAGCGGTCACACTACGTTTGGAGGCTATGATGCCTTCTCGGCAGACATCATCGAAGACGCCGACTCACTTATCGCTACAAACGTTGTAAACCTTGGTCCACCGATCAATTCAGCATTCGATGAGATCTTCCCTACCATGTCAACCAACGGGGTAGACTTCTACATTGCCTCAAACAGAAGAGACGGCCGTCAGGCTGCACGTCGTGACTTTGATGTGTTTGTTGCATTCCAACAGATGTCTGGCAACAAACCTCTTGCCAGACTTACTGGACGTGTGGTGAATTCGCAGACACAGAAACCAGTGGTTGATGCAGAGGTAGTTGCACGCAGTGCGGGCACTCAACAGACATATGCATCAACGCGAACAGACACAACAGGATCGTACACGTTAAGCGTTCCAGTAAGCACACCTGTACAGATCACTGCTCAAACTGATACACTGTTCTATGATTCGTATACCGTGGTTGTGCCAGATAAACAGGCAAACCAGGTTGTGGAACGAACAGAGCCAATCGCCCTGTCACGCTCATTTGTGCTGCGTATCAACTTCCCTACCTCAGAGTATGCAAACCCCTATGGGAGTACATTGGACTCGAATGGAATAGAGACAGATAGGGCTTGGCAGCGCGAACTTGATGATCTAGCTGCAAGTGTTACATCAAGTTCGAAGAAGGTATCCAAGATCCTCCTCGTAGGCCATACCGACGATGTAGACACCGACGAATCCAACCTTATACTTGGACAGCAGCGTGTGAATTTTGTAATCGACAAACTTGTCGAGCGCGGAGTCTCTCGCGGGATTCTTGAGGGCATCAGTGAGGGCGAGCAGCAATTGCTTCCGCGACGGACGGATGAATCGATAGACACATGGCGCAAGCGATGCCGTCGGGTAGAATTGAAGAAAGTTAGCTCATGAATCTGCTTAATCGAATCTCGCCCAACACCTTTGCCAGAGTTGCAATTGGCAGCATAGTAGGGATCGTTCTTGTCGTTGTTGGGCTGGTCGTCTACTCTCTTAGCAGCGGTCTGCCAACTCTTGAGCAGCTGGAAAATCCGCCCCAGGAACTTGCGACACGAGTATACAGTGCAGACGGCGTGATGCTCGAACTATACGCTACCACCCGCAGAACGAATCTTGAGTTCGATTCAATTCCGCGCGGTTTTATCAGTGCCTTGGTTTCTACAGAGGACAGGGCCTTTTACGACCATTGGGGTGTTCACATGATGCGCATCGTGAAGGCCGCTGTTAAAAATGTCCTCGCACTGCGGGCAAAGGAGGGCGCTTCGACGATCACGCAGCAACTCGCACGCAACCTGTACTTTACGCAAGAGCAGACTATATGGCGCAAGATCCGAGAGGCATGGACGGCACTCCAGATCGAACGAGCATACACCAAGAATGAGATTCTCGAAATGTATGCCAATACTGTCTACTACGGACGCGGTGCATACGGACTGCGTGTTGCAGCACTGACGTATTTCAATAAAGAGCCGATGAAGCTTTCCACGTCCGAGTGTGCATATCTGGTAGGGCTGTTCAAGGCGCCGGAGCGCTATGGTACAGATGATTCACTTGGTGTGGTTCGGCGCAACCTTATTCTTGGCATGATGCATGATGCCGAGTATCTAACCGACGATGAGTGGACAAGTGCTGTTGCTGAGCCTCTTCGCAAAGCACCTCCGAGTCGAACCTACAGAGGCATTGCTCCGCACTTTGTGGAGATGGTTCGTCAGACACTTACGAACGATAATGTGTGGAAGGAACGGCTATCCGGGCACGACCTCTACCGCGATGGTTTGGTGATCTACACCACGCTTGACTCTCGTGTGCAGAAGTATGCAAATGAAGCGCTCGATGAACACCTGCGTGAATACCAAAGAATTTTTGATAACTCCTTCTCGTGGAAATCGCGGCAGGAGTTACTCGACGAACTCATCGCGCGCGCCATCCGACGTCACCCAGACTACCTTACAACTCCGGAAGGCAGTCGTGAGACAGTCAAACGGCGGCTGTTGGCCAACCGAACATTCGTCGACAGCGTCAAGCGCATGGCAACCATCATTCAGTCTGGCGTGGTTGTGATTGAACCAGCGACTGGCAACGTGGTGGGCATGGTGGGATCCTCTCCGTTGAACATGCAGCTGCAATCGGCAGCGCGCTATTCACTCAACCATGCAACACAGATCAGACGTCAGCCAGGATCTTCATTCAAACCATTCGTCTATGCCAGTGCGCTCGAGTCATCTGAGAGCGTCACGCCAGAGACCACCGTTGAAAGCGGCCCATTTAGTTACGCTCTCGACGACGGAACCGTATGGGCTCCGCAGGGCTCTCGCGAAGGGGGCGGCCCTATCCCGCTGCGAACAGCACTGAAGTTTTCGCTTAACAGTGTTGCTGCTCGATTAGTCACAGAGACAGGTTATACCAATCCGCAAAGTGTGGTCGAACTCTGCCGTAAGCTTGGCATCGCTTCGCCTCTCTCGGCAGTACCATCCATTGCGCTGGGTACAGGGGAAGTCTCGCCTCTTGAGATCACGTCTGCCTATGCAACATTTGCCAATCAGGGCGTGCACTCAACATCAGGCTTCATCACGCGAATTGAAGATCGCATGGGTAACATTCTCTATGAGTCAAAGCCCTTTGAGCGAATCTCGAATGAGGCATGCTCACAGCGGACCGCTGAGTACATGATTTCTATGATGAGGGGTGTTGTTGACGGCGGCACGGCATCGAGCATTCGAAAATTCTATCGATATGACGCCGCAGGTAAGACAGGCACAACAAATGACTTTGCAGATGCATGGTTCGTTGGCGTAACACCGCAACTGGCCTGTGGTGTTTGGGTAGGATTCGATGATATGCGCGTACGCTTCACCGGCGACTACGGTCAGGGCGGGAGAGCTGCGGCACCTATTTGGGGCAGACTGATGCAGAAGGTGTACAATGATCCGAGTGTTCGCTGGCGGAGAAGAACTTTCGCTGTTGAGCGCGATTCAACAGAGGTAGCAACTGATATCGACATCGCGAATCCCGTTCAGGAGGTAGCCCCTTTCCGCCAATCAGACACTATAAAGAAGTCCAAATGACAACATCCTGGCAGTTTATAGACGGCACAAGTCTTCCTGTTGGAACGATGTATTGCATCGGGCGCAACTATGCAGCTCATGCCCGCGAGATGGGCGCAGAGATCGTGGCAGACCCGATTGTGTTTCTCAAGCCCCCTGCCGCATTCAGAAGCGACAATGCTGACGTAGCGCTCCCGTCATTTTCTCAAGATGTGCATCACGAGGTGGAGCTTGTAGTTGTGATCGGACAAGACACTGCAGGCTGCCGAGTCGAAGATGCATGGCGCCATATAGCTGGCATAACTGTCGGCATCGACCTTACGGCACGTGATGTGCAGTCTGCCGCAAAGGCGAATGGCCACCCATGGGCGGTTGCGAAATCTTGGGCTGGCTCGGCTCCATGCGGTGCTGTAGTACCATCACATACATGTGGAAGAGGCCCTTGGGAGTTGCAGCTAAAAGTCGACGGTGAGATTCGACAACAGTCGAGTACGGCTGTCATGGAGCGGTCCGTAGAACAGCTCGTATCCTATCTGGCATCAGTCTTTACACTCCGTGCAGGAGACTGCATCTTTACTGGAACTCCCGAGGGCGTGGGCCCTGTTCGTGCTGGACAGATAGCCAAGGCTTCGCTGAACAATCTCGTAACGCTAACAACGCGATTTGTATGAAATACACAATGCAGATGCGATTGATACTCGGCGTGCTCTTTGCAACGATGTTACTTGAGGGTTGCGGCAACATAACCCGCGTTGAGCGCGACGTCTACACGAAGATCGAACTGGACACCACAGTTACCACCCGTGTTCGTAATGCACCAGGGGAGCGCGACAACGGCATCATCTTTCCGTCTACCACGACGGAGACGAAGGACCGTGATATTTCGCGGTACGACAGCGTGGCGGTGCGCGAGTATCCAGCATTCATAAGACTCGGATTGTTCGAGGGCATCAGTACAATTGGTTCATCTATAAGTGGATCAAGCAGCACAAACCGTGGCGCATTCGGCCTGTTCTACAATATCAATGATCTGTTGTTCGGCAACGAGAGCGATTCAACAACACAGATTTTTGATGGACATATTTATCGAATCGGAATTGCTGAATGGAAGCTGCCGTTGTTTGGTAATTCGCCAGACTGGACGTGGGGCGTAACGGCATATGAGAGCATCAACGCAGATGCGGATCACAACCTATCTGGAATGGGGGTTGTAACTCTATCTAAGCGATTCTATCACCGAAAGAAGATCCCATACTTTGCCATACGTCCATCGATATCGCTAGCCGCATTCCCAGATCAGTACGTTAATGCAAGTGTTTCTGCAGATCTTGGCAGCATCGGCGGAATGAACCTGCGCACATATGTTGGCTATGCATTTGGTGGAACATTCCAGAGAGATAGGCGCACGCGCACTACAGCATACAACACCATTGACTTCCCATACTTTGGAATCGGCATCTCAACTCTCGATTTTCTTAATCGCGAAGAAGAAACAGAGACAGAATGGAAGTATCACGAACATTCGGCTTGGGAGATCGGCGCACTTGATTTCACATTTGCGGGCAGCGATGCTGAACGCTCGTTCTTGGCTCCTCAACTTACAGGGGATGCCGCACCTATCATCAAAGGTGGGACGCTGCGATTTGCTACGGCAGATTTGGCGCTGCCGGTATGGAACTATCATCTCTCGGTCGGCACGTCGCTGGTCGAAGCCCTCATGCTTGGTCCATCGGAGTATGGCATAGCTGTTCTTCCAATACGCTTCACCTACCACTGGTTTCCGTTTCGACGTGATCTACGCATCGAGCCGTTCTTCGAGGTTGCATACGCCCCTTCATCATTTGCCCATATCGGTGTAAAGACAGCAATCGCACTTAGCGATCAGCTCAGTCTGCAGCTTGTTGCAGGCTACGTGCAGGGAAACACCGGATCATCCATCCCCGGCCTGGAAGGTAAGGGCTATTCGTTCATTAGCGACCGCTATGGTAAGCCAACGGCCGCAGATCCGAATTTCAAGGCTCTCTACATCGGCATCGGTGCAAGCTTGTACGACAGACTTTTTCATCGCGACGAACTCCGCTATGGCAAAGGCTATCCCCATGAATAGAGCGATATGTGTTGCCGTAATACTGTCGTTAGTTCTTGCATCATGCAACACAACAAAGTTTACGATGCATGATTTTTCGCTGCTGCCCACGCAGGTTGTTAAGCTTGTGAATGCAGACAGTATTCAGAGAACAGCTGCAAACGCAGTGCGTCTGAGCGGACCGAGTATGGTTGGATTGCGCGGACAACGCTACACTGAACTATTGTTCTCTACAGAGATCATCCGTAGCACGGCCGAACCAATCGTGGTTCAATTCCGTACAACGCCATTTGATGATTCTGTACACAAATACAGAGGGGTAATGCTGGTGTTATCTGCAGACTCAACCACATTATTCAACGGGCCTGACACAACCACGTACTACACACCCCTTCCCATTGGCAAACCATTTCTTTTCGAGGTTCGACAAGATGCCTCGTGGTTTGATCTGGTGATCCATCACACACGGCTGGGTCACCAACGCACTGCGCTGCCGTTAACCGAGTGGGTGTTGATTGGTCTGCCCCGTCGCGGATCGATCTTGGTGGGCGACCCCGAGTTTAACTTTTAATACGGCAATCATTACATCCTGAAGGGTTTCATCATTATGTCACAACACATCACGATCGTTGGTGCAGGTTTAGTTGGTTCGCTGCTTGGCACTGTTCTGGCAAAGCGGGGTTACAGTGTTCGCATCTTCGAGCGCCGGCCAGATATGAGAACGTCTTCGGGTTATGCTGGACGCTCTATCAATCTCGCCATGTCTGATCGTGGGCTCCGCGCATTAGAAACCGCTGGCCTAGCCGACGATATACGGTCAATTGCGATTCCCATGCACGGTCGAATGATGCACGATAAACAGGGCGTGCAGACATATCAACCCTATGGTAAGGATGGCCAGTTCATCAACAGTGTGTCTCGTGGGGAATTGAACAAGGTCTTGATGAGTGCCGCTGAACGCCACGGTGTCGAGATCATCTTTAATGCGAAATGCACAGACATAAACGTAGATTCGGCAAGTGCCACCTTTGAGCTTCCTGATGGTCAGATCATCAAGGCAGATGCCGATGTACTTTTTGGTGCAGACGGCGCATTTAGTGCAGTACGAAGCAGACTCCAGCAGCGAGACCGATTCAACTATTCGCAGTCATACATCGACCACGGATATAAGGAACTTCACATCCCGGCTGATGAAAGCGGGGCCTTTCAGCTTGAGAAGAATGTGTTGCACATTTGGCCGCGTCGCAACTTTATGATGATCGGCCTGCCTAACCCCGATGGATCTTTCACGCTTACGCTGTTCTTCGCACACAATGGCTCTCCTTCATTCCAAGAGCTAAAAACGAGGGAAGATGTTGCGTCATTCTTTGACCAGGAGTTTCCGAATGCAGTTCCATTGATGCCAAGTCTACTCGATGATTTCTTTACCAATCCAGAATCATCTCTGGTTACTGTTCGATGCAGTCCATGGGTGATAAACAATAAGGTCGCGCTCATCGGAGATGCTGCCCATGCCATCGTACCGTTTTACGGCCAAGGCATGAATTGCGGATTCGAAGACTGCAGCATTTTAATTGAATGCCTCGACCATCACAATGGCAACTGGTCCGAAGCATTAGATTCATATGCTAAACTGCGGAAGCCCGCTGGCGATGCCATAGCAGAACTGGCTCTTGACAATTTTGTTGAGATGCGCGATAAGGTTGCTGATGCGCGGTTTCTGTGGCGAAAGAAGATCGAAGCATGGATACACGAGCAGTATCCGCAAAAACTCATCCCGCTCTATACCATGGTTACGTTCTCAGCACACATACCCTACAACGAGGCATTGCGCATAGGGCGCGAACAGGACGTGCTCATGGAGCAGATCATGTCCATTCCGTCGGTCATCAACGACTGGACATCGGATGAGGCACGTCAGGCTATACGAGACATCATCGAGTCACGTCCGGATATGCACATTGCATCGGGATCGCCCTCGTAAAAAAGGTACGAGGTACTAGTTGTTTGCAATAACCAAGGGGCTAACCCATTGTCCTGCGGTTGTTGTTACAATGATGGTATATACACCATCTGCAAGACCAGCAAGACTGATGGTCTTATTCGTTGCGGCATCAAGCACGCTGCGCCCTTGCATGTCGACAATGCTAGCTGAACGAAAGCCTGCAATGCTTTCATTCACATCCACTGTTACCTCGGTAGATGCCGGAATCGGCCTAATGCGAATGATAGGACTATCGAGAAGCACTATCGGTCGTTCACCCGGCGAGCAGATTGCGCGTACCACTAGCTCGCCGTGTAGCTTGGAGATACGGGGTGTTCGTGAGATCTGTATCCATTCGACACTGTCGATGCTCACCTTGCTGGAATCATAAGGGGCAAGCAGCGTCATGCCGAGTATGTGTGTACAGACCGACGGAACACGAGTAATGTTGATACCATCGACATCGATCGTTAAATCATGAGTCTTGAGCACAGTGTCACGAACAGATGAAACAATGCTCCCATTTGTTACACCAGTAGGCATATAGAGGCGCGCATCCATACGCACATGAATCCGTGCGCGTGCCCCCAGTATCTCTGGTGTTGGCGAGTCATGCTGAAAACTGATAGGCACTGCTACATCTGTCATGCCTGCCTTTGCTGAGACCTTTCCACCGATAACAAATGCATGCTCGGCGTTGATCATTGCTTTGACCGGAACATAACGCACACCAGCACATGGCTGCTCAACAACTACCTCGAGTGAATCATTGATCGTGGCATCTACTGACCCGACTATCTCAAGCTCGATTTCAACGCTGTCCCGTGCTATGTCAAATGGAAACACAGTTGGTCTGATCAGTCTAACGCCTAGCGGCGGCCTGATTCCGGTGATCGTTACCGAACCTTCTCCTGAGTGCTTCATCCAAGTTGTAGCTCGTGAGATGCTTCCAATTTCAATCACACCAAAGTCTATTGCGCTGTTCGCAAACAACGGCCAGCGCGGGAGTTGATCTACTGTTATAGCTGCACGTTGATCGCTGCATCCGCTACTGTCGGTAACGTTTACCGTGTAGGAGCCTGCTGATCGAACGACGATCGACGACGTTGTTTCGCCAGTATTCCATTGATAGCGCAGAAATCCAGGCGTTGCGGCAAGCAAAACAGAATCGCCATAACAAAATGTTGTGCGCCCCTGTACCTGCAGAGTAATGCGCGAAAAACTCTTCCATTGAAATGGTGCAATTACGCTTCCGGAATCACCTGCCGTAGCGCCCCATGGACTGTTATAGACAGCGCTACCGGTCTCTGGACTAACATGTACGCCAGGCTTGCCGCCAGCGATAAGGGGCTTTACTCCCGCATGATTCTTTGTAAGCACAACAACGCCGCCTGCGCCGCCTCCACCAGGACCATTGGACTGGTAACGTGCGCCTTGATTCCCACCATTACCACCTTGGACATCGGCTACCAACAGACCCGTTATCACATCTGCATCAATAATAATGGTGCCGCCTGCACCAGCACCGCCTGCGCCATCGCCAGGCTGTTGTGCTGCACCATTCTTCCACGCAGACGTATCGGCTACGGAAAGCCCCCTACTCCTAATTGCACCCTTGTTTACAAGTAATGTTTGTGCGCGCAGAAATACTATACCTCCACCGGCGCTACCATTGGTCCCTTGCTGATTGTTTTGATGGGCACCACCGCCGCCGCCGCCCATGAAGAAGTGCTGACGCATCACAGCTGCAGCCAGTGAGGCGCCTCCGCGGCCACCAGCATTTTGATATGGGTTGCACCACGAGTTCGCATCACCTCCCTGACCCCCTCGGCCGCCGTTGCCACCACCACCCCCACCAGCGTTAGCGCCATTGCCGCCTCCGGCGCCATTTGCCGGATTAGCTCGTCCAGAGGCCAGATCAGAACTGGCTATCCAGATTCCCTCTCCTTTTTCGCCGCCTGCACCACTTTGGTATGAGGCGCTCCAGACCGACGTGCCACATGTATCTTTCTGTAACGAATAACGTCCGCCACGAAACCCAACACCACTCGCCTCGATATCCGCATCCAGGGTTAGCACCCTATTTGCGTCAATAGCAATCACGCCGCCCGTTGATCCGTTCCATGATTTGGCATACACGGTTCCCACGATCTGTACATCCTGATAGACGGCTACACGCACAAGCTGCACGTGGCCCGAAAGATGATACTCATGCACCCATGGTGTTGTAAACACTACAGTGTCTGCACTGACACGCTCCACCTCGAGATACTCTGCCGCACCGGCCCCATTCAACGAGAGAAGTTCGCCAAACGCAGAATCTAGGGATTCGACAATGCCGGCCCCCTTCATTTGAATCATGACAACTCTGTTACCGGCAGCAAGGCCTGAAGGGTTTGCCGTTGTTACTGCCCGCAGACACGGATAGATTCCTGCAACGGCCTCATAGCTATTTATGATGCCGGAGACCTGCTCACAAGCTACGGGACGTTGTGTCCACGCAGGTGGTGAACACAGAAGTAACGCCAGAGCCAAGATCGATGCGAGAATTCTCATTGTATCAAGAGCGCAAATTACCCATCTTGAGTTCCATGAGGGTAATACGTCCACGTGCACTGCGCAAGAAGGCCACCATCGGCATTATCTCTCCGTCGTCTCCGCAGCGCGACGAGGCCCGTCTGCATCGTGGAGTTGCCTACCTCGAATCACTTGGCTACCACGTCAAACTAGGCAAGCATGTATTGGGTTCATACGGCGGTTATCTGGCCGGGGCAGACAAGGACCGCGCACGTGACATCAACACAATGTTTGGCGACGATTCTATTGATGCCATTTTTTGTGCTCGAGGGGGCTACGGGTGCGCACGCTTACTGCCATTGATCGATTATGCGTTGGTTCGCAAGAACCCTAAGATCTTTGTTGGATTCAGCGATGTCACGTCGCTGCAGCTGGCTATCTGGAAACAATCCAGACTGGTTACCTTCAGCGGGGCAATGCCGAGCGTAGACATGGCCGATGGATTCAACGAGATATCAGAGGAACAGTTCTGGCGCCTGCTCTCGTCTAAGAAACCACTTGGCAAGCTCAAGCAGCCGTGGACGCTTACGCGTCTTCAACAAGGTCATGCACAGGGCGTGCTACTTGGCGGGAACCTAAGTGTACTCACCAGCATACTTGGAACCGAGTACATGCCTTCACTGCGGGGATCCATTCTTGCCCTTGAGGACATCGGCGAGGCAACCTATCGCATTGATCGCATGCTTACACACCTTGCCCTTGCAACAAAGCGCGCCCGCCCTTCTGGCATAGCGTACGGTTTTTGGTCACAGGATTCACGTCAGCAAGGAACAACTCCGCACAGAGAGATCAGCGAAGTTCTGCAAGAGCGTCTTGATCTTACGCGCGGACCAGTAGTATCGAATCTGATGTACGGTCATGAGCAAACCAAGTTCACATTGCCATTTGGCGTACGTGCGCAACTTTCGGCTGATACGTGTGATCTGGTGATCACCGAAGCTGCTGTGGTATAGCAGCAATTACATCATCAATACGTGTAAGCTGTTGGCCCATGCTGCTCTCGACAAGCATGCGATACTCGGCATTGGACAGTAGCGACCCGTAACCTGCAATTGAAGTACCGTCGTGTTGCATCAAAGACGAGCAGAGCAGCGCTAACTCGTGAGCTCCCTGCAGACGAATGGTCTGTGCCAGAACGTCTCCCTCTTCTGCGTACGTCAGCACAGATGCACCTATGCGAGCTACCCCCTGCAGTGGCGCACCCCGAAGTGCATTGCGTACTTCGTCGGGATAGTCTGCATCGACTCGCAGAAAGTTCGCTACTGGTCGTATCAACAGGGTCGCCGGCCCACGTCCATCAAGCATATGCGCAACAGCAAGGCATGCCTGCCGTCCAAGCCATGTTCCGGATCCAGCATCATCAACTGTTGACCCCCAGCCCCCTGATCGAACAAACTCGTTATGCCGATCTCTCAAGAGAGCAATCGAGCCGGTACCGGCTATCAAGGCAATTCCTTCACCTGAGCCGAATGCAGCGAAGTGCACAAGCTCTACATCGCTCATCACAACTAGCTGTGCTGCCATAAGTCCAACATAGACAGACCACGACTCCTTAAACGAAGCTGTATAGACATGCCGCTCGCGTGGGGTCCAGACACCGGCCATGCCAATGATCACAGCATCAAGACTCTCTGTTCGATCTCCATCAATAATGACCGTTGTAGCAAGAAAAGAGCCGATCATCCTACAGAGTTCATCTGTCTGTTGATCGGCTCGGTTTGGACGTGCGCTCGGTAGTAGCGTGCGTGCAGCAATTTCACCATTGATGGACAACCCAACATCTGTAGATGTGCCGCCACCGTCGATGATCAGAACACGCATTTATCCCGCCTTAGGGGGCTGCCAATTCCCACGCTTCCATGATTGAAGCTCGAGCGTAACAGACCCAATGTAGACTTTCATCTTTGCTTTAATCGGAACACGCGCTGCATCGTCACTGAACCATCCCTCAAAGGTGCCGGTCAGCCCATAAACACCTGTCCAGTTTGCAAGACCGTCGAAGTAAACAGTGCTAACCGGATACTTGGTCGCGTCGATGTCTGTCGTTGTCTTTGTACCGCGAAAGTTGATCACCGTTGTTGCGGTATCACCCATGATAACAGTAGGCAGCTTGATGGACTT
>JBEBCJ010000173.1:0-6932 GCA_041157865.1 Bacteroidota bacterium | reverse complement strand
ATGCTCGCCCTTACATCCTGCACAAACCCTTTTGCGCCCGCCCTCTCAAACCAAGGGGGCGGTGCTGTTTTGGGCGACCAGCGAACCATTGAAGGACTGTTTCAAAACTTTCGATATGCCTACGTATTCAAGGACACATTAACGTACGGACGTCTGCTCGATAGAACGTTCACGTTTGTCTACCGTAATTACGATCAAGGCGTAGATGTTACGTGGGGACGTGACGAAGACATGCTTGCTACACAGGGTCTTTTTAGTGCTGCACAACAGCTGGATCTTGTCTGGAACGACGTTATTCAGGCAGACGGCGACTCAATTCTGCAGAATATCTCTCGCGGCTTCAACCTGACAATTACCTTCAACCCATCCGATGTGCTGCGTGCCCAGGGACGCGTGAATCTACGCGTTTCCCGCACCTCAACAGCAGAGCCCTGGAAGATCGTCCGCTGGCGAGATGAGTCGAATTACTTCTGATTTCCAGCTGGCGTTCAGATTGTCCGTATCTTTGTAGCTGCCCAAAACCCAATGATCGACAAGGATATGGCCCTAGAACCCAGACCAGACTACAGAAACATTGCTATCATAGCGCACGTTGACCACGGCAAGACCACGTTGGTGGACCACATGCTGCGCCAAAGCGGAACGTTCCGGGACAACCAAGTTGTTGCCGAGCGCGTGATGGACTCCAATGATCTTGAGCGAGAGCGCGGGATCACCATCATGGCCAAGAACGCCGCCGTGCGTTGGAAAGACTACAAGATCAACATTGTCGATACGCCTGGCCACTCCGACTTTGGAGGAGAGGTAGAGCGGGTGCTGTCCATGGTTGACGGAGTGCTGCTGCTGGTTGACGCAGCCGAGGGGCCTCTGCCCCAGACGCGTTTCGTGTTGCGCAAAGCACTTGATATGGGTCTCCAGCCGATCGTGGTAATCAATAAGATCGACCGCGGAGATGCCCGCCCAGCAGAAGTGTTGGATGAAGTCATGGAACTCTTCATGAACCTTGGCGCAACATACGAGCAACTAGACTTCCCCGTGATCTATGCAATCGGTAAACTTGGTGTTGCAAAACTCAAGCTGGAAGAGGAAGCCCAGTCTCTCGACGTCTTGTTCGAAGAGATCATCAAACATATTCCGCCGCCAATGGTGGATCGTGAGACTCCTTTTGCGATGGTGATCAGCGCTCTTGACTGGTCAGATTACGTTGGACGTATTGCAGTTGGACGCGTCATTGAGGGCACGGTGAAAGTTGGCGATAGTGTAAACCTGATCAAGCCAGATGGCACCCGCGAGTCCAGCCGAATCACCAAGATGTATGTCTATGAAGGTATCGCCCGGGCTGAAGCAACCGAAGCTTCGGCTGGCGAGATCATCGCCCTTTCGGGCTTTGAGAACGTGTATATCGGCGAAACGATTGCCGACTCTTCACGCACAGAACCGCTCTCGTACGTGAACATCGAAGAGCCTACGATTGCAATGTATTTCATGGTCAACACCTCGCCCCTTGCCGGACGTGAAGGAAAGTTCGTAACGACACCCAAGATTCGCGAGCGCCTCTATCGTGAGCTGCGCAACAACGTGTCTCTGCGCGTCGAAGACACCGACTCGCCAGATGTATTCAAGGTCTCCGGTCGTGGCGAACTGCAGCTTGCGATCCTTATCGAAACGATGCGCCGTGAAGGATATGAGTTTGCTGTATCGCGCCCAGAGGTGCTCTTCCGTCGCGACGAAAAGGGTCAGCTCATGGAGCCGATCGAACATGTTACCGTGGATGTGCCGCAAGAACACGTTGGTACAGTTATCGAGAATCTTGGACGCCGCAAGGGCGAGATGACGGCGATGACGCCGAGTAACGACAGTGTTCGCTGCGAGTTTCTCACACCAGCACGTGGCCTGATCGGATTTCGAACGGAGTTTCTGACGTCAACCCGAGGTATGGGCATCATCCACCACACGTTTGATTCGTATAAGCCATTCAAAGGTGCCATTGCCGGACGTTTACGCGGTGCCCTCGTTTCGATGGAAACAGGTCCATCAACGGCGTATGCACTTGAAATGGTGCAGGAGCGCGGCGTGCTCTTCATAGAGCCGGGGCAGCCGGTCTATGAAGGTATGATCATTGGTGAGAATGCACGTGAAGATGATCTCAGCGTGAATGCATGCCGTATGAAGCACCTGACAAACATGCGTTCAAGCGGCTCAGACGGACTGGTGCGCCTGGAAGCACCCCGCCAGCTCTCATTGGAGCAGTGCATTGAATTTCTTGAGGATGATGAACTTTTGGAGTGCACGCCTGCATCTGTTCGACTCCGAAAGAAAATTCTTGACACCACAATGCGTCAACGAGCCAAGAAGCGCGAAGCAGCATCAATGGAGTCATAAACAGCATGCATGGTCGATCGTTGATTACGTGGGTCACTGCAACCATCCTGATAACATCAGGCGTTGTGAGTACTGCCGCGGACGATCGACATCTCTTGCGTCTTAATCTTAAAAAGTACGAGTCGTTCTCCTACGAGTGTGATGCCGAGATGGTCACAACGGCAACCTACCGCAACGCACAAGAGGAACCGCAGACATCGCAGACATCGATGAACATGAACATAACGCTTCGTGTTGCCGATGTCGTTATGGGGCAAGCAACGATCGAGTGTACGGTATCAGAACTGCGTGTGTCACAACGCGAGGTTCCACCGTTCCAGTTGACCTTTGTTGTTGACCCAACCGGCCGCGTTATCTCAAGCAATGCACCCTCTGAAGACCCAATCGCACGACTGATCTCCTCTACGATTACGCCCGCCGAGCTCATTGGCGTGCCGCTGCCCAAAGAACCAGTCCGCCTCGGAGCAACCTGGACCACACGGAAAGATGACACGATCACGGTCGAAGGTGCGAATGGGGTTGTATACACACAAGGGGCACTCACGAACACCTTTGCAGCGATCAAGGATACGTTCGGTTTGCCGTGCTGGGTGATCGAATCATCCACGAAGAACGTGCGTCAGCATGGCGACATCTCTGCCGAAGGGATAGACCTGACAGTCTCGGGCACTGGTCAGCAGATAGGTAAGTCGTTTGTGGATGTCTCAACCGGAATGGTCATTCGACAAGAACAGACCATGTCACTGCAGTCTACCACGCGCCCTGTAAACGATGAGCTCGCAGCTCAAGCGACTGTAGACATTGCAACATCACTCAAGATTGTCATGCAGCGGAGAGCGATACGATGAACCAACGACTGTTCTCTGTGCTGCTGGCGGTCATTTTCTGTACGATGGTGCCTGCAAAGCTCATGGCACAGATTCGCGTGATGCCAGGGGGCAAGAAAATCGTGCTGGGCAAGGACACGCTCTGCTATCGATATCGGTTTGTCGCTGGAGACACACTGCAGTATGCGATTGAATCAAAGGACAGCATAGACATCGACACCCGTGGGATCTTAGCTAAAGTGCGCTCGGAGCGACTCAAGATCATCTGCGACTCTGCGATCAACGGCATTTACCATTTGCGACTGATCACTACGCGGGCTTCCGAGTATCAGGCAACAGAGACCGACACGGTTTTTCGTCCGGGACACCCTTGGGTTGGACGTGAGGTTAGGCTGGTTATCGACTCCTTAGGACACCGTCTCGCAGAATCCACGTCGAGTAGTCTCGCCATGTTATGTCCCGGTGGTGCCTACCAACCGCTGCGCCTGCCAGTCTTGGATTCCTCATGCGGACGGCAGAATCAGAGCTGGCTTGCAGAAGACACGGTGCGTTATGCGGAGAACGCCCTCCCCTACCCGATCATGAATCAACAGGTACTCTGGCGCGTAGGCGACAAGCTAGACACACTCGGCAGGCAATGTCAATGGATCATATACTCGCTTACGGGTTTTGGCATGATGGATATGTCGGCTAGCCAGCTATCCATGCAGTCTTCCTCTGCCATTGCTGAATCTGGGCGCGTTGTCTTCGATAACGTACTTGCCGTACCTCTTACTGCAACTATTCAACACGACAATAGGTTTACTATGCTGTCAACATCGGGTAGCAAGACCACTGGCAAACACCTGATGGTTGTGGTGATGGAACTCGACGAGGTTGTCTCCACGGATCCACAACGGCGCTTTCAACGCCGCTCTGAAGCCCCGCGGAAGACGTCAAAACGGCGCAGATAGCCCATTCACGTTACATGAAACCATACGAGTATTTATTTGTCGGAAGGACATGAAACCACTCATTCTGCACGCCCTGCTTTGGGCATTGTTTGGTTGTACAGGAATTCTCGTAGCCCAGGAAGGTGCCCAAAGCAAGCCCCTTACTCTGGAAGAGTGCATTGCCATCGGACTTGAGAAGAGTTTCGATGTGCAGCAGAGTTCTGCCTCGACCAAGGCCGCTGCCGCTCGGCTTATAAACGCATTCGGCGCTTATCTGCCCTCGGCCGAGGTCACGGCCAACTACTCACGTCAGCTGACAAATCTTCGGGAGCAATTCTCGATCGTCAACGGTGTTCCTATTGTCGGTCAGCCACTTCCCAATACCTATGGCTTAAACGGTAGTCTGAACCTTACCGTGTTCGATGGATTCCGCAGAGAATCGCAGTACTCGTCTGCGCAGAACGATCTATCGGCGACACGGTCGGACGTAGCATATGCTCGAGCTGCTGCACGCTTTAACATCACCCGTCAATTCATCGAGGTTGCAAGGCGAAAACAAGTGCTCAATGCTCGCCGCGAGACAGTTGGTCTTGCTCAGGCAACACTTGAACGGATGAACGAAATGGTGCGTGTTGGACGTGGCACACAGCAGGATGTGAACTCGCAAGAGACCGAGTTGGCAAACCAAGAAGTGGGCCTAATACAAGCGGAGAACGATGTGGCAACTGCAAAGGCGCAGCTGCTTGCCACAATGAGTGTGAATCCAAGCCAGCTCATTGACATCAATGAGGGCACTCTATCGTCAGAGATATCACCACAGACTGTTGCGTCGATGCGCTCTCGGTATCCCTCGGAAAACGACGCCGTGGCGCAGGCGTTTGCGAAACGTTCTGATATCGAGTCGGCAAGCCTTCGTGAGCAGTCTGCAAAGTCGCAGGTTGGGAGTGCCGCAGCAGGCTATTACCCATCGCTCTCGGCTAGCGGTGGATACACTTGGCGGAACTTTACCATCGGTGATTTCGATCGTCAAGGTCAGGTCTACGCTGGCATCTTCATTCGAGTGCCAGTCTTCGATCAGTTCATCACACACAGCAATGTGGAAGCGGCAACCTTATCGCACACACAGCGTTTGCTTGACATCGAGCGACTCAAGAACCAGATACGCACCGACATTCGTAGTGCATTTCTGCAGCTTACCGCAGCCGAAAAAGGTCTAGACGTGACCGCGCGTGCCTTATCGTTCGCGAAGTTCAATGCCGAAGCGGTGCGAGAGCGATATAACGTCGGCTCGGCCACGATGCTCGATATGCAAACAGCCAACAACCAGTTTATCACAGCACAGATCAATAGAATTTCAGCAGTGTTCACCTATCACTCTGCGGTTGCCGCAGTAGACTTTGCCGTAGGTGAAATGGAAGGAGACAACTGATGTCGAAGAAATCACGCAAGCGTTTGTTATGGCTCATACCCGTTGTGATCTTCATCACCATTGGGGTTATGATGATGTTCTCCTCCGGCAAGGAAGGTCCAATCGAAGTCAGTGTTGAGCAGGTGGAGGCTCGCACCATCACCCAAACTGTGAGCGCAATAGGTAAGCTGCAGCCAGAGGTGATGGTAAAAATCAGCTCAGAGGCAAGCGGCGAGATCATTTATCTCGGCGTGCGCGATGGCGCAACGGTTAAACCTGGTCAGCTCCTTGTGCGCATTAAGCCCGACATGATGCAGTCCATGTTGGCACAGACACGTGCTGCAGCAGAAGCATCGAGGATGTCGATCACCGTTGCCAAGGCAGAGGTCGACCGAACCGAAGCCGACCTAAAGCGGGTAACTGAATTGTACAAGAAGACGTTTGCTTCGCGCGAAGAATTTGATCGCGCAACTGCAGCATTCCAGTCTGCGGCCGCGCGTTTGGCGCAAGCCCAGGCTGATTATGATCGCGCAAGAGGTGCATTGCAGGAGACTCAGGTAAACGTAAACCGCACAACAATCACCGCACCGATGGGCGGCACAGTAACGTACTTGGGCGTTGAAAACGGAGAGAAGGTTGTCGGAACGGCACAAATGCAGGGCACGGAGATCATGCGCATTGCAGATCTATCAACGATGAATGCATGGGTAGATGTAGATGAGAACGACGTAGCGCTCATAGCCGTTGGAGACACAGCACGAATCAAGGTAGATGCTCTTGCAGACCTCACCGTTCGCGGCGTTGTCTACGAGATCAGTCACTCACCCAAGGTCTCCGGACAAGGCACACAAGAGGAAGTTGTGAATTTCCAGGTACGTATTCGCATCATTGATCCTGAGCATCGGATGCGTCCGGGTATGTCTTGCAGCGTGGATATTGAGACTGATACACGCAATAACGTTGTTGCTGTACCAATTCAGTCGGTTACCGTTCGTCAGGACGAGGCCGCTACAGACGCATCACAGGAAGAGAACTATCGCCTTGAGTCGCGCAAGGTCGAGGGCATCAAGAAATCGAACAAGCCCAAGAGCATTGTCTGGATTCTCAAAGGTAATGCCGTAGAGTCACGTGCTGTTGAAACCGGCATCAGCGACGATGGCTACATCGAAGTTCTAAGTGGCATACGTCAGGGCGAGTCGGTTGTCGCAAGCCCCTACCAGGCCATAAGTAAACAGCTGAAGAATGGTGCACAAGTGATCGTCGAAGATCCCAAGGCCCGTAAAGATCGTTATCGTCAGATGCGGCAGTCTCAATGAGCAAAGCGATCATCGATATCGAGCACCTTGTAAAGCGCTATGAAATGGGCGAAGAAGAGGTCTATGC
>JBEBCJ010000172.1:0-10557 GCA_041157865.1 Bacteroidota bacterium | reverse complement strand
CCTTCACCCGGAATGTAGGCCGTTACCTCGATCCCATTCGAAAGGCGCACACGGGCTACCTTGCGGAGAGCTGAGTTGGGCTTCTTCGGCGTTGTTGTGTACACACGTGTACATACACCGCGCTTCTGCGGGCATGATTGAAGAGCAGGTGATTTGCTCTTCTCGGTGATTGCGAGACGTCCTTTGCGGACAAGCTGACTGATCGTAGGCATTGCGTTCTGCCGTTTCTAATGAAGTTGTTATTCTAGACGGGTGAAGGCGCCCGGGGGGACCCAGACGCCGACAGAGCCTGCAAAAGTAGGGGGCAAACATGTTTTTACCAAATTTGCCCGTTAGTTCGTGTGGATTACTTGCCTTCGGCGCGCTTCTTCTGATATTCCTTGACCATTTCTTCCTGGATATTGCGCGGAACCGGCTGGTACTTCGCAAACTCCATCGAGAACTCGCCCTTGCCCTGGGTAACCGAGCGAAGGTCTGTAGAATAACCGAACATTTCCGAAAGCGGCACTTCTGATTCAACTGTTACGTAGCCTGCGTCAGACTCGGTGCCCATGATCACGCCACGACGCTGGTTGATCTGGCCGATCACCGTGCCCTGGAACTCCTCTGGTGCCGATACTTCGAGCTTCATGATCGGCTCAAGAATCGTTGGCTTCGCACTCGAATATGCTTCACGGAAAGCCATGATCGCCGCCGTCTTAAAGGCCATTTCTGAAGAGTCAACAGGGTGCTGAGCACCGTCGTTCAGGATCACGCGAACACCAACAACAGGCTGTCCGATAAGCGATCCTTCAACAACAGCTTCCTTAAAGCCCTTATCGCAGGCTGGGATGTACTCCCGCGGGATCACGCCACCTACGATTTCGTCAACAAATTCGTAGGTATTCACTGCATCGGCTGGAAGGGGCTCGATATAGCCGCCTACGCGACCAAACTGACCCGATCCACCGGTCTGCTTCTTGTGCGTGTAGTTATAGTCGGAACGCTGAGAAATCGTTTCACGGAAGGCAACCTTCGGACGTCCAACGATGATTTCTGTGTTGTACTCGCGGCGGATACGCTCGATGTAGATCTCAAGGTGGAGCTCGCCCATGCCCTTGATGATCGTCTCACCCGACTCTTCGTCACGCATCACGCGGAATGTTGGGTCTTCCTTCGTAAAGCGGTTCAAGGCCTTCGAGAAGTTCACCTGACCTGCCTTATCCTTCGGAGAAACTGCCAATTCGATAACCGGATCTGGTACGAACATCGACGTCATCGAGTAACGCACATTACCGTCTGTGAATGTATCGCCCGAGGCGCAATCCACACCGAACATGGCGATGATGTCTCCGCATACTGCTTCTTCGATGTCGTGCATTTCGTTCGAGTGCATACGAGCTAGGCGCGGTACCTTGAGCTTCTTACCGTTGGCGATGTTGATGATCGAGTCGCCCTTCTTGACCGTACCCTGGTAGATACGCATGTAGGTAAGCTGACCATAGCGACCGTCCTCAAGCTTGAATGCAAGCATGACCAGCGGCTTTGATGGGTCGTTCGAAAGCGTCATCTTGGCTTCGTTGTTGTCCTGGTCCAACGCTTCGTTCTTGACTTCAGCCGGCTCCGGCAGGAACGAAATAACGCCGTCAAGCATCGTCTGAACACCCTTGTTCTTGTATGCAGAACCGCAGAATACAGGCGTCATCTGAAGAGACAGCGTACCCTTACGGATGGCACGATTGAGCAGCCCGGCTTCGATCTGCTCATCCATAAGGAATTTCTCCATCAGCTCGTCATCAAAATCGGCAGCTACTTCTACGAGCTTGTGGCGCAATTCCTTGGCTTTACCTTCGAGCTCTGCAGGAATGGCTTCCTTACGGATCTCCGAGCCCCCTTCACCTTCGAAGTACACAGCCTGCATATTTACGAGGTCGATAACGCCATTGAGCTTATCCTCAAGGCCAATCGGGTACGTAACGAAGGCAGGGTTGTGCGAGAGCTTCTCACGCAGCTGGTCTGCAACACGGTCGGGGTTCGCTCCCTGGCGGTCGCACTTGTTGATGAAGGCCAAACGCGGAACGCTGTAGCGGCGCATCTGACGGTCAACAGTGATCGACTGCGACTGAACACCGGCCACAGAGCACAGCACAAGCACCGCACCGTCGAGAACGCGCAGCGCGCGCTCTACTTCCACCGTAAAGTCCACGTGACCTGGAGTGTCGATGAGGTTGATGTTGTAATCGCCCCACGTGCAATACGTAGCAGCAGATTGAATAGTAATTCCCTTTTCGCGCTCGAGATCCATCGAGTCCATCTTCGCGCCAACGCCATCCTTACCGCGGACTTCATGGATAGCATGGATTTTGCCTGTATAGTACAGAATGCGCTCCGACAGCGTGGTCTTGCCCGAGTCGATGTGCGCCGAGATCCCGATGTTGCGAACCTTTGACAGGTCAGACATGATACTTCACCAATGATGATGTTATTGAAATTCGACAGTAATAGAGCCGCACTGCAAACCATGTTCTTGGTGCACTGCGGCAAAGACCACAAATATAAGGGTGTCTAGGCCTTATCGCCAAGGCTCATTCTGCGTAGGGCCGGGTTCTTGACGGCCGCGATGGCCACGACAAGCAGGGTAAGCAGGCCGCCTACGTACACCGAAGGGACTGTTCCAAGCAACCTGGCTGCAAGGCCGCTCTCGACGGCCCCAAGCTCGTTACTGCTGGATATGAACATGGTATTGGCAGCCGCTACCCGCCCTTTCATGTCCTCCGGGGTCTCCAGCTGCAGGATCGTATGACGCACAATCACACTCACTGCGTCGAATGCGCCAGCCAGCATGAGTAATGCAAAGGAGGCCCAAAACCATGTGCTCGAGGCAAATCCAATGATGCACAACCCAAACCCAGCCACTGCCCATAAAAGCTGGCGTCCGGCATTCTTGCCAAGGGGCTTCCAGGACAGCATAGACATCATGATGATGCTTCCAATGCTCATCGATGCTCGCAGCAGCCCAAGGCCCTTCTGGTCCACAAACAGTATGTCTTTAGCGAACACCGGTAAGAGCGCAACCACCCCGCCGAAGAGCACGGCCAGGAGGTCCAACGACAGCGCACCGAGAATCACCGGCTTCGAGAAGATGAAACGAATGCCTAGCGTGAGGTCTTCCAGCATGCTTGCCTTGGCTTCCTGCTCAACAGGGGGCTTCGGAGTGATCCAGAGAATTCCAAAGGAACCTATAGTCATGAGCAGGACAACGGTGTATGATGCTGCCTCCACGTCGTGCATGCCGTAGAGGAGTCCGCCAACAAGCGGACCGCTAAGCATGGCAGATTGCCACATAGTGCTGCTGAGTGCCGACGCCCTGGCGATGTTCTCACGCGGAACAATTCGGCCAAGTGTGCTGAACATTGCTGGACTGTACAACGCCCTGGCAGAACCATTAAGCGTGATCATCACGAGCAAACAGCCTGTAACACCGCCTGGACCCAGCATTTCCAAGGCCGTGTCATGAACCGCAACGCATGTTCCTGCAGCCGAGAGGATGATCAGCACAATTGCCAGCCTCATTGCCTTACGTTTGTCCCAGGCATCTACCCAATACCCCATCGGCAATGCCATACCAATTGCTGGAATTGCCTCTGCCAGGCCTATGAGGGCAAGTGTTAATGGGTCGTGCGTAAGCGAATACGCATACCACCCAACAACAAGCCCCTGCATGTGCCATGCCATTGCGATAAAAAAACGAAGGTGCAGGAACGCCAAAAACTCCCCGGGATTGGGAGTTAGTGCGCTAGCTTTGCTATGGAAGTATGTTAACAAGGTTGGGCAGTAATGCTCAGCAAAACTCGTGATTTTCTGTTGAATCGACTTATGAAGATGCCTCGCTGCTCTGCATCAGCGGTCGCCGCCACGGTAGTGATCTGTCTCATGCTCGGAACGATCATGCAAGTATCAGCTCAAGGAATGCTGCACGAGGGGCAGCATTTCCTTGCCGGCTTCATCCACCCGGAACGTGCGCCTGGCGAGCCCCTTTCCAAAGATGCCTACCGCATCATTGTTGCTTCGCGCTTTGCCGCACGAGCTATCGTAGCAGGTAAAGAGGTTTCGATCCAGCCGAACGCTGCCATTGAGGTTGTTATCGATAGCTGCGATGTTGCGCTCGTTACCAGCGACAAGCCCATCACCGTTTCAACACGCGTCCTGATGCAGGGCAACGGCGAACAAGCAACTCAGATTCCAACGTTTGCATGGGGCACACGATATCGTGCTTTTACATGGTGGACGGATAGGTACGGAATCGATACCAAGCACTATGCGTATGCCAAGCGTCTCGTGATAGCTCGGGAAAACAATACAGTCGTACGAATCACCGGAAAGTCTGGGCTGCTTCAAGTAAAGCTCAATGCCGGAGAATGCAGCTATGTGCCATTCTATCTCGATACGGCCTACGTGCGCGACACAGCGTCCGACCTTACAGGTGAATACTTCAATGCGAACAAACCTATCATGGTGATTTCAGGCCATGGCAAGACGGCAGTTCTCGAACATCCCGATGCTCTCCCTGCAAGCGGTCCGTACGCACGACCAGCCAACCGTACTCGCGGTACTTTGATGGAGTCGATGATACCTGTTGAACACGCAGGCACGTCGTTTGTCACCGTCCCATTTCAGTATTCGCCTACTCGCAAACGCGGACAGGACAACTCTAAGGTGGGTATAGCCGATGATCGCGGAGATGTCATACGCTTCATCGGCACAACAACCCCAGCCGTGCTGTCATACAAAACGGATACAGGCGATGTAATTGTAGACACGATCGGCGAGGGAGAGGTCTACACCGCGCGGTCGGTCGAAACGGCTCGTCTCTGGAATGCCTCGAGACAGGTATTGTGTGCGCATTATGGAAAGTCCTATGGCCATATCACTTCGCAAGCAACATTGCCCGAGGACGATCCATCTACCGATGCTGGGCTGCCGATGCTTGTGAGCATTCCTAGTACGAATCAGTGGACATCGCACGCAACATTCACATGCCCTCAGGATCTGATCAACTATGTCACGATCGTTGCTCGACAAGAACATATCGGTTCTTTATACCTTGATGGGAAATCAATCTCGAGTACGATGAACATCAGCCCCATACCAGGTAGCGATTATGCATGCGCACGTGCGATGGTTGGCACTGGTAGCCATAAGGTTACGACTACGTCGAATGACGCCACATTCATGACACTTACATATGGCAACCTCGACGGACTCCAGCTGTGCAATGCATATGCAAGTACCTGCGGCATTAGCCTTCAACATCCATGCATGGACAGCTTAGATGTTGCAACACAATTGTATGCAGACTCTGCGAACATCACCTTCACACCAGTTGCGCTCGACGCATGCAATGAGATAGGCATTGCCATGCTGTATGAGGCATCATCATACAATTGCACCACAACAATTGATGGCAGCATCGCCCACATCAAAAGGCTGAATCCGACAGATTCTGCCTACGCGGTGGTCAGATGTGTAACACTGCATGGCAGCACAATCTCGCGTCGTGTTTGGTTTGATGCTACAACAGGTATGCACGGCAGAGACAGCCATACGTCAACAACATTTGTGCATCCTAATCCATGTCATTCGATACTATCCATCGAGTGCACCAAGACAGATTCAGAGTGTGGTCAAATACAACTCCATGATGTGTTTGGTGCGATACATCGAGATGGTAGCCCACGCGCGCAGTCACATCAGTTTGATGTGTCGACACTCATGCCTGGCACGTATCTGCTCATCCACGGCATGAGTACAATACCGATCACGGTTATCCGATAACATTACCACTTAATACCTACTTTCAGGTATTGTTTCCAGGTAAAGCGTAGGTCTATATTGCGAACAGGTAACTGCACTGCCGAAATGTTATCGTAGTCTACTTCGTAAATACGTATACGACATTCTACCTCCCTGCTGAATGCGAGAAGTTCATTCTCGTATGTTGGAACTGTTCGCCCAATGTGGTAGGAAAGGTCTCAAGTATGGTATGTGCAACTCCAGAGTGCATGCAGTGTGGTTCCCGTTTGCGTAATGGCATGCTTGAAATAGGCATTGACGGCGCACTTCAGGTTACACAAACAAAACAAACTTCTATTCATCGACGCGGCTCATATATCTACGAACATGGGCAATATCCGCATGGCGTGTTCTGCATTCATCATGGACACGTTAAGATCGTGCGCTCTGGGGCCGATGGCCGCGATCATATCGTTCGGTTTGCCAAAGCAGGAGATATCACAGGCTACAGCTCACTGCTCACGAATGAAAAGTATGCCACAAGCTGTATTGCGCTTGACGACTCAATAGTCTGTTCGATACCAGCCCCAGTGCTGTTTCATCAAATTCGTGAGAACCCGCGGCTAGCCCTTCACGTGATGCAACAACTTTCAACGGAAGTTCAGGATGCACAACGGCAGATCGTTGAGCTAGCCCACAAGACGATACGAGAGCGACTTGCAGAGACACTGCTAGTGTTGAAAGAAGTCTTTGGCCTTGCCTCAGACGGCCTAACGCTTGCAAGTCCTCTGACGCGTGAAGAGATCGCATCAGTCGTTGGTACTGCACCCGAGAGTGTAATCCGAACGTTGTCGGAGTTCAAAGCAGACAAACTGATCTCGACAAACGGTAGATCAATACGGCTTACAAACCTGAAAGGTCTTGCTCGAATCGCAAACATTCATGATTAAAGTTTATAACCCTGACAAATGTCATAGTCTGGGCTTACGTACGATGCGAGATTGCATGCAAAGGGATTTTCTCATCACATTTCTATAGGGTGTCCTATGCGTACAATTCCACAACAACCATCGGCAGAGCATATAGCGCCGATCATCGAACAGCACGACGCACAAGCTTCGCGAGCACTGATGTTGCGCGAGATGCGCTACACTGGCGTATTGAAGCATGTCGCAGAAGACTTGGCAAAGCTGGAATCTGCCCTCCCTCATGAGCATCGTATGACGGCCAAGCGTTTGCAGCGCGAGGTCGGCGAGGTTCTTGAGACAGATTCTATGGCCTATGTTGAGCAGATCATGGAGTCTATGCACGATGGCTACCTGCGTCGTTTGGCCCAGGATTTTCCTACACTCACACCAACAGAACTGCGCATGGCGGCGTTCCTACGGCTGCCAATGCCATCCAAGGAGATCGCCTCCATGTTCTCGTGTTCAGTGCGCAGCGTCGAGAAGCACCGCGAACGCATGCGTAAGAAATTTCACCTTTCACCGCATGAAAGTCTCACAATGTTTCTTGCATCGCGGGTCTAACTGGGGTTGAACTGAAACACGGAAGAGTTTGTAGATTTGTCCTGCCAATGGCTGTGTTATCGGCCTTGGCAGGACATTTCTATTTGGAGAGCACGTCATGGCAAAATCAACTTCGCGCACATCAACTTCACGCACGTCCGTAAACTGGAAGAGCCCATGGACCACGTTGCACTTTACCTACTTGGGTGGTGCCGTAGCGGTGATCGTTGTTGGCTTTCTGCTCTTGGCAAAAGGAATGTATTCTTCATGGGACGACCCACTCTCTGTGGACGTGGCGCCAGTTGTTCTCGTCATTGGATACTGCATTCTCGTGCCGCTAGCCATTATGCGCAGAAACTCCCCCGATTCAACGTCTAACGAAGGATAAGCCCCATGCCGTCTACGATAGGCGGGGTAGACATCAACACCATATGCGATCTGGGTGGCACACCTGTGTACGTATACAACGCTGATGTGATAGCACGCAACGTCGACCGTCTCAACAAAGCATTCTCTCGCATTCCCGCCAGGTTCATGTATGCGTGCAAGGCACTGACAAATACAAGCATCTTGCGGCTTATGAAATCTCTAGGTACGGGGCTCGACACAGTCTCTATTCAAGAGGTCCACAGAGGCTTACACGCTGGTTTCGCCGCCAACGAGATCCTGTTCACGCCCAACATGATTTCATTTGATGAAATCAAGGAGGCAGTCGCTCTTGGTGTACATATAAACATCGATACGATCTCTGTTCTCGAGCGCTTCGGACATGAATACGCCAACACAGTGCCAGTGTGTATTCGAATCAATCCACATATCATGGCTGGGGGTAACGAGCGCATAAGCACTGGGCACATCGACTCGAAGTTCGGCATCTCTATTCATCAAATGCGTCATGTGCTTCGTGTTGTAACGTCGCAGAATCTGCGTATTAACGGACTTCACATGCACACAGGAAGCGACATCCTGGATGCAGATGTATTCCTGCAAGGGGCTGAAATGCTCTTTGAGATCGCCGAAGACTTCCCTGATCTTGAGTTCGTTGACTTTGGATCGGGCTTTAAGGTTGCATACAAGCCAGAGGATATCTCAACCGATATTGAAGATCTTGCAGATAAACTATCGGATCGGGTTCTTGCCTTTAATTCTGCACGCTCTAAGCCAATCGAGATATGGTTTGAGCCCGGTAAGTTTCTCGTGAGCGAATCAGGCACATTACTTGCACGCGTAAACGTGATCAAGCAAACAACAGCCACCGTGTTCGCAGGCGTCAACACGGGTTTGAATCATCTGATTCGTCCGATGCTCTACAATGCATATCACCACATCACAAACGTTACGAACCCCAGCGGCACACCACGAGTATATACAGTTGTTGGGTATATCTGCGAGACAGATACCTTTGGCTGGGATAGAAAGATCGCTGAGATACGCGAGGGCGACATTCTAGCATTTGCAAATGCCGGCGCTTACGGAATGATGATGGCAAGCAATTACAATAGCAGGCTCCGTCCTGCAGAAGTACTCGTGCATAACGGCAAAGCGTCTCTGATCCGCAGGCCAGAGACGCTTGATGATGTTCTTGCAACAGAGATTGACATCGAACTTTAAAAGTTCAGACTTACTCCAAGACTATATCCGGTGACGTTCATCGGAGCTGCCGTGTCGAATGGCCAGTTCATTTGGTTCTTGCGCAGCGTCTTGAATCCATATGCCACTGCATTACGCAGCACGAAATTCATGATCGGCAACGACGATGGCGACGCCTTGCCAAAGGCCTTGACAGAGGCCATGACAATGCCGTCTGCAATTCCTTCGATCAGCTCGCTACCGGCCCAATACCAAAACATGTGACGCGGATAGATC
This sequence comes from Bacteroidota bacterium, assembly GCA_041157865.1. Classification (GTDB taxonomy): domain Bacteria; phylum Bacteroidota; class Ignavibacteria; order Kapaibacteriales; family Kapaibacteriaceae; genus UBA10438. The sequence continues at coordinate 1,411 of JBEBCJ010000172.1, read as the reverse complement.
TGCGTCCACGTATAACTGGCACGTATACTCAGCGGCTTGACTATCTGGAACTCAACAGTCGGGCTCATCATAGCACCGAACCGAATGCTCCCAGTGAAGTCGCGAACTGTTTGTCGCGCCTCACCAGAGATCGTGTTGTCAAATGAAATTGGATCTACGCTGGACCAAACAGACTTCTTGGCTACCAGAAACTTCAGTGCACTGCCACTGCCCAGCTTGTATCCGTAGCCTGATTCATCAATGAAACCGAATGTGTACAGATTCATCGACGTTGTTGACGCATCAATGATTGAATCATCAATAGGTGTAAGACCACTCACAGGCTTGGCTTGCCCGTAGTTAAAAAACAGCCCATTGTTCTGATATCGAACGATGCTTTGGTTATCGCGGATACTACGGGAATCCTCCATACCAACAGATGCTCCGTAAACAGCAATTGGATTCACCGTGCCGGTCAATCCCTTGCGCGAGAAATCTACTGTGCCATACAGCGCCTGCAATCTCGGGCTACGAGACCGTAGCATGCGGTCTGGATGGTCATCAAAGAACATTTCCATCAGCGAATCAAGCTGATCTGTGGTGTCCTTTTGCATTGCTCTTGCCGAAGGTGCAACTATGCATGCCATCACAACAGCAACAATAAACATCTTCATAAAATGCCTTTTGAAAGTACTCGTGTGGTTTGTGACAAAAGTATCTATTCCGAAGTTTCACCGTCGGATGAAGACTTCTTCCGGCGGCTTCGCATCTTGCGTTCCTGAGGTTTGTTTTCGTCAAGGTTCTCCTTGAACACGTAGATGTCTGAAGCATATGCTTTAGATCTGTGCTCGTCGGTGTCTCGTTTCCGGACAGGTCCAGACGACGATGAGAATCCCTCGCGACGGCGTCCACCGCCCATGCCGCGTCCACCACCAGCACTCGGTCCAGAACGTCTGCCACCCTGAGCACCACCCCGCCCGCCGCGTCCTGGCGGTCTGCCGCCTTTCCCGCGTAAGGAAGGTGATTCGTTGGTAAGGGGCTGGCGTTCATCCCCATCGCGGTAACGCTCGCGTGGCGAACGGTCATCACGCTGTGGACGTTGATCAGTTCCGTAACGACGTCCTGCAGGACGTGGACCTCTATCATCGCGCCTTTCAGGGCGTGGGCCTCCATCATCGCGCCTTTCAGAGCGTGGACCTCTATCATCGCGCCTTTCAGGGCGTGGACCTCTATCATCGCGCCTATCAGAGCGTGGACCTCTATCATCGCGCCTATCAGAGCGTGGGCCTCTATCATCGCGCCTTTCAGGGCGTGGACCTCTATCATCGCGCCGGTCTGTGCGTGGGCCCCTATCATCGCGCCGGTCTGTGCGTGGCCCCCTATCATCGCGCCGGTCTGTGCGTGGCCCCCTATCATCCCGCCTATCAGAGCG
>JBEBCJ010000171.1:0-6450 GCA_041157865.1 Bacteroidota bacterium | reverse complement strand
AGCGAGGGACCTCATGTGATTGTGAGATGCGCTTGGTGTTGTATGATACACCGCAGGTGCGAGGGACCTCACGTGATTGTGAGCCGCCGATAATGCTATTTGTGGTGCACCGCGAGTTATGAGGGACCTCGGGATGACGATATGTCACGTTGCTCGCTGTTAAATGCACTTTCGTGTATGAAGCGGAATTGCATTTATATCATGTCCAACAAAGGACGAACGGTTCTGTATACGGGAGTGACATCAAACCTTCAGATGCGCCGATTGCAGCATCGTGCGGCAGGCGTTGATACGTTTTGTGGTCGATATCGTGCATTTGACGTTATCTACGTCGAGTGGTTCGACAACATCACTGACGCCATTGCACGTGAAAAGCAAATCAAAGCATACTCACGCATGAAAAAGCTTGCCCTAATCACGAGAAGTAATCCAACCATGAGCTCATTGTTACCGCCGTGGTTTGATATTGAGAACGAAGTATGACACACGGCGCACATGTTTTTTGGGGAGCGTCATCCCGAGCTGCGCAGCAGCGAGGGACCTTGAGTGATTGTGAGTTTGATTTTGAACGCATTGAGCACATGTATTAGCATGTGGTCCCTCGCCACTTCGTGCCTCGGGATGACGCAACGCACAGTAGTTGAAATGAAAAGATAGGGCGACCACGTAGGGTCGCCCCTACCGGCTGTTCGCCACTCTATCATCTCGTAATGGATACATTTCATCCACAATAGGCAGTAGGACAGACACGTCCGGGATGAGAGGTGAATCTGGATCGAGGTGGCGTACTTCGCCATCGATCATGGTGACAATCTTGGTGCCGTGGATGCGTGCTCGCTCGCTGATGGACAAGCTCATTCTGATTAACGCTGCTGCAAGCTTGCTGCGTTCAACGTCATCGGACAACAGATCCGTCTTGAGCGAATCCACCACTTCCTGAGGCGATTTCTTCGGCTGGCTGAGGTATTCCGTTAAAAAGTCTCCATTCATGACAGAGTCCTTGGTAGAGCGAGAAAAAGTTAATGTAGCTTCGATCAAATCGTCGTAACTGATCCATCAGGGGAATGTCGTGTCCACCTGAAGCAACTCGCATCTCTACACGTTCAGCAGTAATTCGTACTGACGGCACCCACAGTAAGACAATCGCAATATAATACCCCTCCGATCTTGCACGATGGAGGTTGGATGCGAGGGTGCGCCCAGACATCGTTGTCTCGATTGCAAATGACATGCGTTGTTCGATGAGCAGATTGATGCGCTCTATTGCAATACGCGCAGCTTTGATCTGACGCTCTTCATCTCGCACATAATGTAACTCACGCGCTATCGCGTCAGGATCAACGATCATGATACAATCTGGGTACAATTGCAGATACCACTCCGCAAATGTTGACTTGCCTACCCCATTGGGTCCGGCAACGACGAGAAGAAAGGGTGTGTTCATCACAGCTACGTGCTGTGAGAACTCCAAAACGTGACATTTACGGGATCAAAGCCTCCACTCTCAACTCTCCACTTTCCACTCTCAACTCTCCACTCTCCACTCTCCACTCTCCACTCATCTCGCTTTCATCAACGTCAGCGTTACCTCCCCACCACCGAAGAAATCATCAGGTGCTTGGGATGCCCCGTTCGTGCGCACGGATGCACTCACACGTATGCCCGCAGATTGCGTCCATGTGAGGGTGCGACGCAGATGAAGGGGGCCTTTGGTTAGCCCCGTTGCGGTGAATGTTTGGTTGTCTGTCTTTACACGAGCCACCGGCCACGACCCAACCGTGCGTTCTGTGCCACCTGTTGCGACTGCACGCAGGTGCAGACTGTCTCCAGCGCGCGCAAGCATAAACACTGTTGCACTTGATGATGCGCCCCCTAACTGGAGCACACCACCTTGGTTACGCGCAGTTCCCTTGTAGACGCCCGTGAAGGTGTCGAGGGATTGGGAGAAGAGAGAGGCAGAGGCGAGGAGGAGAAGGAGGAAGAGAGACATAGGGACAGGAGGGACGGGAGGCTGATGACGAATGACCAATGACGAGTTACCAATGACGAATTACCAGTGACGAATTACCAATGACGAGTTAAGGAGAATTGCACTCGTATAGGGTATGGACACGAGTATATGTTTACATCATCGGCTGATCCTACTTGTCTGCGATGTCCCAGGTAAATGAATTGCAAACATTACCATACCTGCCCCCCCGAACTGCCTTCGATAAGAAAGGCGACTGTCATGTACCTCACTCCTTCGCCGTCACCGTGTTAAACCCTCCGTAATGCGTCAGGTTTTCATGACTTTCGATGCCGGTGTATTTGAGCGAGGCGTCCTCGTAGCGACGGAAGGCGAAGACGGCTTCGTTCATACGCTCGGTATTGAAGACACGCAGGTTGATCAGCAAGTTGAAGTCCTTTACGCTCAGACCCGTCACTGTCTGGAACAGGTCGGGTTCGATCTTGGTGATCACATCGATCAAGGTGTTCTCACGGAAGTCCGTCAGGTACATGAAAGCCGGAATCCGTGTCGCAAACTTGATAAGCTTCTCCTGAATGAGCTTGCGCTTGGACTTGTATTCCTTTTCCTCGGTGGTGAGCTCACGCTTTTCCGAAGCTGAAAGCTTGCCCTCTTTGGCTTTGTTCTTCAGCTCCTTGACCTTGTCGCTCTTATTAATGATGGTCTCGATGACATTATCACCAAGCGCCCGCCACCCCTCGATGCGCTCCACGGCCTCCATGGCTTCGGGACTCGCAAGCACGCGACGCAATGTATCGTTATCGACGTTTACCAGTGCTGCCGACTCCCACTTCCGTGCAAGGAGCGTCGCAGATGTTCCAGCCATCGCAATGTCAAGAATTGCGCCTGCGTCGATCTGCATCATGTTCGCACCGTCATAGGCCAACACAGGCAGGAAAGACACAAGGTCCTTCACTGCTTGTTCGGGATTGGTCTGCTGCGGTGCAAGCTTTGCACCATATTCCGATAGTTGCCTTAGGGCACGCGTAGGGGCAAAGTCAAAGACGAAGCAGATGGGCTTCAGGATCTCTTCCTCATGCGGATCGTCGCCGTTCGGATTCTTGATCGACCATGGCGATTGCACGCGGAAGGCCGCCTGAAAATAGGTCTCTGGTGACTTCAGGTTTCGCAGCATAAGGATGGACGACCATTGCGCCACCGTCACGCCCGTCGTCAGCTTGCCGCATGATAGGGTGATCGTCTTGGACGTGAATCCACTACCAACAGCAGTGCGAACCGGCGGTAGTGCCTCAAGACCAATACCGGCAGCTGCACCGGCTGCTACAACGACCGTGTATTCGTGCCAGAAGACGTTGTGACGTTCGGCCAACAAGTTGGTCATAGCAAAGCACGATGCCACGTTCGGTAGGAACCAAAACGAGTGCTGGAGGTATGGTAGCAAGCGTACGTCTGAGTACGGGAATGGCGGTCGGCTACCCGTCTTCAAGTTGTCGTAGGTATGGGGCGCATAGGAACCTCGAATGATGTCAAGCCACTTCTGCACTTCGTTTTTGTGCTTGAATTGTGCCTTGTCACCCGTGCCTGATGCAGCAAAGAACTCGTTCAGATCGAACTCATCGAACTCGCCACCGCTGGCAATTGCCAGCAACTCCTCAGGCATCTGATACGTCAGTAGCCGCATTTCGGGCAGCGCGCCATACGGATTCCATGCATCAGGATGCTTCTGCGCAAACTCTCGTTTAGCACGCTGCTCGTCGGTATACGTCCAGTTAAAGATCTGCTCTTCAATGAACTCACCGCTATCAAGCGCTCTGAATGGCGTACCCGACATGTAGAGGTAGGCACGGGTTTTAATCGGCAGGAAGTTCTTCTCGCTCTCGGACAACTCGCCCAGTTCTTCGTTCATGATGGCAAGACCGCTATCATACTCCAGCGCCGCTTCGCGCTTGCCTACGACCGTGTCTTCGCCCTCAAACAGTTCCTTTGCCGTGTCTCGCCATGCACCGAAATGATACTCATCGAAGATCACCAAGTCCCATTCAAGATCATGCACCCACTCATTCCGTGCCTTGATATTGCCAAACTCGTCCTTACCAAGCAGGTCCTGGAATGAGCCGAAGTACACAAGGGGGCTGCGCGGGTCCGCTTTGCGCGGGTCGCCATCTGTCTTCCGCGAGTAGTATTGCCAACCACTAAAGTCCACATGCTGTTCAAGATCTGTTCGCCAAGCATCTTCCACCGCAGGTTTGAATGTGACAACCAGAACACGCTTTGCTCCAAGCTTCTTTGCGAGCTGATAGGCCGTAAAGGTCTTGCCGTATCGCATCTTAGCATTCCACAAGAAACGCGGCGTTGCGTGCATGTCTTCTGCCCAACGCGATAGGTAATACGCATGCGTGAGACTGACAGCTTGCGCCTGCTCAGCGCGCATCTTGTAATCGACATGATGCGTTCCGGCATAGGATCGTCCCGCACGAAGTTCCGCTATGGCATTTCTTACGTCTGCGTCAGAGCAGCGCACCCATTCACCGACGACCTGTTCGTGCCCTTTCAGTTTGAGCAGTTTGTGTACTTCGCTGTCTCTGAAGAGCGAACCGTCGAACCTCTCCGCCGACTCATCGACATGAATGGTGTAGTTCATGATGCCGGCCGTCTTGAGCTGCTCTTCCACGCGTTGCTTGACGTCACGCGTCGTCTGGCCAATCTTCAGGAGGCCGGCATGGGCTTCGTCGTGAATGGTGTAGGCGTAGATGCGAAGTCTAGCTTCTGGCTTGGTTTCAAACAATCTATCAGTATCCCTACTCATATCACTAGCTTTCATCTTTGATCATCGGCTTAATAGTCTTCTCTATCAGGTCTACATCGAGCTCTGTTAGACCATACATATGGAAGAGATCTGAATCACTCCAACTCTTGGAAAAATCCTGTAAGGGAACAAATGAGAAAGCCGCCCTTGTAATGTTCTGCGTGAGCAGAATTGTCGAGACAAGAAACCGGACGAACCGAGTGCGCAGATAATCGGCTGCATTTGCAGCCTCATACTCTGAATCAAAGGGACCTACTATCAAATATGACTCAGTAGCCGCAGTACCAGGGCTCATCAACTCGATTCGCGATAGCACACGTTTTCTACCACTTCGATCACTTTGCCCGGCGTGCTCACTTGAGGTCTTTGACAGCAATACCTTCCATTTGTCGATGATGTCAGTTCCCTTTGTAATTGTGTCACGATTAGCGAATCCGTCCCCTCCACTTGCGTAGATGTAGGTATCGCCCCTCTGACCACTTTCAAGGCAAGTAACATTGCCGAATGGCTGCCTCGCAGACACAATCGTAGCCATCGACTGGACATTAAATGCCTGGATCCTTTTTACAATTTCTAAGGCTCTATTGTCACGAATGAAAACCTCGTATTCATCCAAATTTCGTTCAGCTAGGTTTCGATTTACACCAGAGATCGTTTCCACTGCACAAGTGCCTGGATTATCACGGTCCCATAAAAAGTACATCACTCCACCAGCGACGTCCACGCCTTCGAAAGCATCCCTTGAATTCGGATAGTCAGCAATAAAGCGGACCCTACGGTCTCCCAACATCTGAGATCGGAATGAGTCCAAACCTTTACCACCCGAAAACCACTTGGATGGAACGACCATGGACAAATATCTAGGTGATAGTTCTTGTGCCTGTCGAATGAACAAATGATAAAGTGGCGATGCACTGGTTCCTGCCCCACCACCGTCGTTTAGCTGATATGGCGGGTTTCCAATGATTACGTCGAATTGCATGTCTACTCCAAACATTTCGGTTATCGTGGCACTCAAATCATCCTCGTGTATGAATGCATAGGCATGCGTCTCCAGATTACTGCTTCGATCCAGCGTACCCGCGCTTGCGCCACAGAAAGAGCATCGACCGTTATTCCAAGTATGCTCGATGCGCTCAAACCAGATGTTGCCGTTGTCACTCGCAAACGACTTCGCAATAGAGTGTGTGCCTTTAGCATGTTTCGAACAATACAGACTCCGACGTGACATGAGTGCCGTTAGACGCGTAATTGCGATCCCAAACACCTGCTTCGTTAGGATGTGATCGACCCGTTCCTGTAGGTCGGGAATCTCAACAGCAAGCCCCTCGGTCAGCCGCCGTGTTATCTCGCGGAGGAAGACTCCGGACTTCGTGCAGGGGTCAAGAAACGTCACTGTGCTGTCAGCCCAGATATTCGCTCCGTTGTTGCTCTCCGCCCATGCCTCGGCCAACGTGTCCAGCATGCGGTTAGCGAACTCCGGCGGCGTAAACACCTCGTCGTTTGACAGACTGGCAATACACGAAAGGATATCCGGATTTCGACCTCGTAGGCTCCATGTAGCCCGCTCGCTCATACACTACCTTTCTTCAGCTATCGATGTTTATACCTGCTAAGTCTGCCAAGGTCACCGGCGGATATGTTTGGGTTGGTGTAAAGATCTCATGCTTGCCAA
>JBEBCJ010000170.1:0-6008 GCA_041157865.1 Bacteroidota bacterium | reverse complement strand
AGCTCTGCTACAAAGCCTGTTTCGTCGTGACGCACCACTTCGGGTATGCCGCCGATGTTGGTGGCAACCACAGGCACGGAGCAGCTCATGGCTTCGAGTGCCGAGAGTCCAAAGCTCTCCTGCTGTGATGGCAATAGGAAGATGTCGGCAGATGACAACAGCTCGGGCAGACCTGATTGCTTTCCGAGGAAGAGCACATGATCTACAACATCCAACTCGCGGCACAGACGCTCTGCGTCTGAGCGCTCGGGTCCGTCTCCAACGAACACGAGACGCGCATTGACACTCTTGCGCACCTCAGCCAGGATGCGAATGCAGTCCTGTACGCGCTTTACCGGACGAAAGTTCGAAACGTGCATGAGCACAAAGTCGGCGTCACCTCGCAGATGCTTTGCTACCTGCGCGTTCTCTGAACGCTGATAGACTGCTGTGTCAACAAAGTTGGGAATCACCTTGATGTCGAGTTCGTTGCCGAAGCTCTGACGTGTCTTCTCCTGAAGGAACCCCGATACGGCCGTGATCATGTCCGACTTTTCGAGAGAGAACTTCACGATTGGATGAAACGTGGGCTCCATTCCAACAAGGGTAATGTCGGTGCCGTGCAGTGTTGTAACAAGCTTCAAGGGGCGTGTGGTCTGCGAGATCTCCTTGGCCAGATATGCGCTGATAGCATGCGGGATTGCATAGTGCACGTGCACAACATCGAGCTGCTCGTACTTTGCTACGTCCAGAATCTTGCCTGCAAGCGCAAGCGTGTACTGGTTGAACTCCATCAGAGGATACGACGGTGTCTCTACCTCGTGGTAGTAGATATTGTCTTGGAACCTATCAAGCCGCATGGGCTGTGCATACGTGATAAAATGGACGCAATGTCCACGCTTTGCCAGCTCATGTCCGAGTTCTGTTGCAAGAATTCCGCTACCGCCATACGTTGGATAGCAGACCATTCCGATGCGCATATCTACCTTTGCATGTAATGTCGTTTCAACCCTACCATACTGTGTCGAGCCAAACGCAGTTCGAAATTACCATCAAACGGTCAGTCTTTCGGGCATTTCTCGTTGGTGTACAAACGAAACAGCAGGCGCAGGAGTTTCTCGATTCTCTCAAACGAGAATATTGGGATGCCGTCCATCATTGCTATGCATATCGGTTGGGTCCGCTCGGACTCGAATCGCGTTTCTCCGACGATGGCGAGCCATCTGGCACGGCAGGTAAGCCCCTTCTCTTTGCCTTGCAGCGTGCGAAACTCTCCGACTGCATTGTGGTTGTTGTGCGCTACTACGGCGGCGTAAAACTTGGGGTTGGACCTCTTGCCCGCGCCTATGCAGAGGCTGCACAGGGGGCGATTGCAGCATGCACTCCAATACTTGTAGAGCCGCGCATGGCCATCACGGTGCACTGCTCGTATGACGACGTCTCAACGATCACGCGTCTGCTCGAGGAAGTCGGTGCTGAGTTTGAAACAACATACGGCGATGCCGTATCGTTTGATGTGAACATTGCAGAAGCACATAGAGAATTTCTGCAGGCAGAGATCATCTCACGCACAAATGCGCGAGCGGGCTTCTCAAAAGTCTCCACCGAGTGAGAACATCCACACCGGTGCAGACATACCACCAGTAGGTTCGAAGCGCCATGCAACATCGACGCGAAGGGGCAGACCTAACGCTACGTTACGAATGCCAACACCAACGCTCTTGAGCATATCGCCCTCGATGTAATCTCCGCCACGATCGAGCGCCTGACGGAACGACTCCCAGTATGCATTGCCTGCATCAAAGAAAAACTGCGCCTGCATGCCCTGGAACAGCGATGGAATGGGGCCTGCCTGAAATGCAAACAAGAATGGGAATCGAAACTCAAGGTTCGTTACAAAGTACGACGAGCCATTACGCTCGTTGATCATCCATCCCCGCAGCGGCCAGCCGGGCCGTGCGAAGGCAACATCTTCCATACTCAGGAAGGGCCATTGGCGTATGGCAAAGCCTGTTTGCGAGATCAGGTTATCTGTACCACCGATATAGAATTTTTGAGCGTTCGGACCGCTGCTCATTCCTGCTGAGCCGCGCATGGCTATCGAGTACTGTCCACCAAGATGGATGTAGTGTCGTCCATCGACACGCGCAGTCGCAAACTCTATGCCTTCGCCTGCCCACTTGGGCGATCCCTCGACGGTTAGGTTGACTCGCGTACCGCGCATAGGAGCCCACATGCCCCATACACCGTCGTCAAGAACGAACGAAACACTCGGGATGGTGGCGAAAATGGAAGGCACTTGGATCTGTGGACTGAACATGTACGTCTGTGAGAGCCCCATGAACTGCATGCCGGCTTCTAGTCGCGTGAACTTTGAGAACGGATAGGAAGCGTAGAAATCGATGCCGTACGTACGGACGCGCGAATCCCGTTCATAACCTGCCCACATTGCATTTTGATATGCAGCTACACGCAGATCTACGAGGTTCGGCAGATAGCTGTAGGAAAGGTACAGACTGCTGTTATTGAGATCATAAAAGAGATTAGCACGCAGGTAGATCTCATGGTCTCCCATCATGTCGGAGAAGAGCATATCGATCTGACCTGTAGCGCCGAGGAAGTTGTTGTATCCCGCATTGCCCGTGATGATGTCGGGCGAGAACATGACCTTGTAGTCCTTTACACTAGAGACTGTGTCGTAGCGCGCGGCATCATCTTCTCCAAGCACTCCGTCGCGACTGATGACAAGGTCTTCGTTGGGTTGCACCGACTTCTGATCAGCTATGTCCACATCGAAGTTGCCATAGCTCAGCGGCTTGTTCACTGATGGCTGCGCCGATTTGCTGATGATCTCTGTAAGAGCGTTGCGCTCCTGCATGCGCCTTTTGTTGAACACCGTGGCCTGCAGAGAATCTTTCGCCTTGAGCTCAAGCGGAAAGTCCAACTGGAAAAGGTCGTAGCCGACACGATTTTGCGAGGCAAACAACAGTTTTGTGCCGTCGCCAGAGAGTGATATCTGCGATACTTCCTGCAGGGAGTTCGTAAGCGGCACGTTGGTCTTGGTTGTCAGATCGAGCTTCCAAAGATTGCTGATGCCGTTGTAGTCGGCAACGTAGAGCATCGTGGTCCCATTCGGAGCGATCGCTATTGAGTACTTTCCAACGTCAGGATCAGACGTAATGCGCTCTATCTCGCGAGAGGCCAGGCTAACGCGGTAGATGTCCCGAGCGTCTACGTCATGCTTAGCTAGGTCAAAGTCGAGCGGAATATCCTGCGGCGTGAGCATTGACTTACGGTCGGAGATGAAGTACACATACGAACCATCGGGCGACCATACAGGAGAGTGGTCGGTGAAGACGTCGTTTGTGAGCTTGGATGTGGTCTTCTTGAACGTGTCGTAGACGTAGATGTCTGAGTGCTTACCACCAGTGTCGGCATCGAATACAATGCGGCGTCCGTCTGGCGACCATGCCACGCCCCCTATCGTCTGGATATTCAGCAGGATGCGGTCGTAGTCTCCCGAAGCAACATCAACGATGTAGATGGCATCCTGTCCTGGGGCCTTACCGGCAACGGCAAGCTTCGTCCCCTTAGGGTTCCATGATATACCGGGCGTAAGAAAGTTCAGCTCTTCAAAGTCTGCGCTGCGTCCGCTTGTTACCAGCTCTCGCGTCTGCTTTGTCTTCAGGTTCATCAGCCACACGCCAAACATGCCGCTGCCGCGGTCGGAGAGGAACGCCACATTCTCTCCATTGGGAGAGATCGCCGGCGACGTGTTATAGAAGTTATCGTCCTTTTGATGGTTCGTGATACGCTTTGCGTAATCCTCTACGTACTCATACTTCCCAACGTCTGGGAAGTAATACTTCTTCTCTTCCTTTGCCCACTGTTCAGACATGTCTTCGACATTCATCTTAAAGGCCGACATAAACGCCTGGTCCAGATCGCGCGTCATACGCAACGCGTTGAACACCATGCCGATCTTGGCCTTGCCATAGGTGTTGGCCACATACGTCCAGAAGGCTTGTCCACCTCGGTATGCGAAATACCCACGCAGCTGATCGAAGCCCCGCAGATACTCGCTCACGGCAACATCGCGCATGAACATGTCGGTCTTGACGTCCATGCCCCCTGCACTGGAGTATTCTGCATAGCCCTCGTTCATCCACAGGGGTATGCGCACGGCGTTGGGGTTGTTTACCAGTGACTGAATGCTGCCGCCGTAGAACATATCGTTCAGGACGGCGTGCACAAGCTCGTGGTGCACTACGTGACGGAACTTGCTGTAGTCTCCCTCAAATGGCAGAACGATGCGGTTCTTAAAGAGCTCGGTCACGCCTCCGATGCCCTCGGTCATCATCTCGCTGATTACATTCGTCTGTTGGAACTGATTGTGCGAGTTATACACGATAAACGTAATGCGCTTAGACAGCGTGTATCCGAGTTCCTCTTGAATGGTCGTAAGTGCAATCTCTGCTTCACGTGATGTGTAGCGCGCCAGATCAGGCTTGCTTCCATGGAAGTAGACATCGAAGTTGGCCGACGAGATATAGCGCCAAGAAAACTTCTCGTATTGCTTTTTGTTTTTCCCAAATGACGTGCCGCCCCCAAGCAGTTGTCCGGACGTATGCGTAGTGGAAACCACTACTAAGACAAGCGCAAGAAGTATGTTGGTTAGGGGCTTCATTCTACTTCGGTTGATGACTTTTCACGCTGACGCTTCCACTTTGGATTTGTTGTCAGGTACGACATCCCGTTCTCGGCCGCTGCCTGCTCGGCTTCCTTTTTGTTCTTGCCAGAGCCGGTACCTATAACCCGATCGTCCACCAGTACGTTTACCGTAAAGTGCTTCTCATGATCTGGGCCTTCTTCTTTGACCACGACGTAGCGTGGAGCTGCATGCCCCCTGCCCTGCACGGATTCGAGAAGCAGACTCTTAAAATTCGTGTCGTGCACAAGTGACTCACGCACCATGATCGGCAGAAGCTTCTCGACGATAAACCGTCGTACCTCTTCAAAACCACGATCGAGATAGATGGCGGCGATCACAGCTTCGAGAGCATCAGCAAGCATAGAATCGTTGCCGCGCTGCAGGGATTGATTGGCTGAATAACTCAGAAACAGATACGAATCCAGCTTCAAGTCGCGTGCGCAGACAGCAAGTGATTTCTTATTTACGATCCACGACCGCATCTTGGTGAGCTCGCCCTCGAGCACTTCGCGGTTGTTGTAGAAGAGATACTCTGCCGTGACCATGCCTAGAATTGCATCACCGAGGAACTCGAGTCGCTCATTCGAACGATGATCTGGTGTATTGGCCACCTGCAGGTAACTGCGATGCGTGAGAGCCTGTTCGTAGAGTGATGGCAGGTGGATTGTTACACCAAGGATCTCTTCGAGTTCGTGCACACGTTCATCGCTCAGCAGTCCCATTGGTGGGAAGATCTCTTTGAATGCGGCATTCGACGCGTTGCCGCGAAGTGCCGTGAACTTTATGAGGTTCGCATAGAGCTGACGAACAATATCTTTCACGACCTTATCCGGCTGGTGATAGGATCTTATTCAGCAAAGGCTTTGAAGCACAACGTTGCGTTGTGTCCACCAAACCCGAACGTATTGCTGATGGCCGCACGGATCTGTTTTGCCTGCGGCTTGTTTGGAACGTAGTTCAGCGTGCACTCAGGATCTGGTGTGATCTGGTTGATCGTTGGAGGTGCAATACCCTTGTGGATCGCAAGCACGCTCGCAATGGCTTCAATGGCGCCGGCTGCGCCGAGCAGGTGACCTGTCATGGACTTCGTAGAGCTTACGAGCAGGTTGTCTGCATGGTCGCCAAAGACTGCGCGGATAGCTGCCGATTCTGACTTGTCGTTGAAGTGCGTTGACGTACCATGGGCATTGACGTAGTCGATGTCGGTCGGTGATAGTCCTGCATCCTGTATGGCCAGCTTCATCGAGCGAACAGCACCCTCTCCGCCAGGAGCAGGCTGCGTGATGTGGAAGGCGTCGTCTGTTAAACCAATGCCCAC
>JBEBCJ010000169.1:0-4504 GCA_041157865.1 Bacteroidota bacterium | reverse complement strand
CTTGGCTAAGCCAGTTGCCAATCACTTCCTCGGTGCGTCCCTTGCCCTTGTCCCAGCCATAAACGTTGGCTGTGTCAAAGAAATTGATGCCATGCTCAAGCGCACGACTCATTACGGGGTACGAATCTTCTTCTTCGATCCAGTATCCAAAATTCATTGTTCCAAGGCAAAGGCGAGAAACCTTAACACCAGTGCGGCCGAGATGTACGTATTCCATAGGCGCAAACATAACATTCATTGTTGCGTTAACGCATGAATACGCAATTGTTGCTGCAGTGTTGCCGTATTGAGAAGTCATAACATGCGTAACGTCATGGTTACTGGCCCTGATGCTTGCGTGCCGATATGTTGCAGTCCATGCAAGATCTCATAACGCGCGATGCATTGGCTCGTGCCACTAGACTCTCGACAAGCAACCCAATCGTCTCGTTTATCTCTACTGCGGCAAAGATCCCGCGCATCAACGAAATCTATCGACGATCATGGAGCTCTGATTCAGGGCAGTTTCTTGAACTCGTGTTTCAAGAGCTTGGTGTCGGCATCGACGTTTCGCAGCGCGAGCTCGAAAACATTCCAGAGTCAGGACCATTCATCGTTGTTGCCAACCACCCCTTTGGTGCGATCGACGGTCTAGCATTGTTGAAGACCATACGCCAGCGCAGACCAGACTTCAAGATCATGGCGAACTTTCTGCTGCAGCACGTTCAACCTCTGAAAGATGCCTTTTTCAGCGTCAATCCATTCGAGGAACTGCGGGCCTCGCACAGCAATATGTCGGGCATTAAAGACTGCCTTGTGCATTTGCGTCAAGGGGGCGGACTTGGCATTTTTCCTGCAGGCCAGGTCTCTACGTATGACAAACAGGAAAACGCTGTAGTGGACAGGCCGTGGAGCAACGGTGCAATCAAACTGATCCAGAAGGCAGGTGTGCCAGTGGTTCCGGTACACTTTGCTGGACAGAACTCGATTACCTTTCATGCGCTGGGATTGATTCACCCTCGGCTGCGCACCTTGGCACTGCCGGCTGAGCTACTAAAGAAGTCAGGATCAACACTCACACTCTCGATCGGACGTGCGATTCACCCCAACGAGCTCAACGGTTTCGAAGAGACTGAGCACGCCGGATCATACCTACGTTCGCGCACGTATGCGGTGGGATATCGCAAAGCTGTTGCACGTCCGGCTGTCTATGGGATGCACGAAGCAGCACCGATGCACGAGATCATTGCGCCTACTGCCACTGCTGATCTCATTGCCGAACTTCAAGTAAACAAAGCAGCACGCATCGCTTGCCACGGTTCATTCGAAGTATATGAACTTGAGAAATCACTAGCACCTCGCATTCTGCGCGAGATAGGAAGATTGCGGGAAATCACGTTCCGGAGTGTTGGTGAAGGCACGGGGCTACCAACAGACCTCGATGAGTTCGATGAATATTACAAGCACCTGGTTGTTTGGGATGCAGCATGTAATCGGATTGTTGGAGCATACCGCATAGGCCATGGTCCAACAATCATGAAACACCGTGGCCTAAGGGGCTTTTACCTCAGCACTCTTTACCGAATTGAGGGTCCTGCACGCGATATGCTGGGCCGCAGTGCAGAGCTCGGTCGTTCATTCGTTGTGCAAGACTACCAACGTCACCGATTGTCTTTGTTCAGCCTCTGGAAGGGTATCGAAGCATACCTATCGAAACATAAGGATCTGCTTCACCTAGTCGGTCCAGTTAGCATCAGTAGCGACTATCATGTGTCCTCGAAACGGCTCATGATGAATTTCTTTCGCCGTCAGGCAGTTCAGCACCCATTGCGCAGATACATCAAGCCCCTTACGCCTTATCACGAACGTTGTGCAATGCCTGCAGTTGCAGATCTCGTAGAGGGTATGCAGGGCGACATCAAAGTTCTTGACCGTGTTATCGCAGATAACGAACCAAGCGGGATTGGCGTGCCTGTTCTGATCAAAAAGTACATGGCCCAGAATGGATCGATCTTGACCTTTAACTGCGACCCAAACTTCAACAATTCACTCGATGGCTTCCTGATAGTGAATATTGCCGATATCCCCGCCGATATGCGTGAGTGTTTACGGCAATAACGTGCGCAGCCAGCCCCGTATATTTGCGGTATGCAATACCCGTTTTCGAGAATTGAAGAAAAGTGGCAGGCGCACTGGGCAGCCAACAACACGTATAAGGTAAGCGACGGTACATCAAAGCCGAAGTATTTCGTGCTCGATATGTTCCCGTACCCATCTGGAGCAGGACTCCACATTGGTCACCCAGAGGGTTATACAGCAACTGATATCGTAAGTCGCTATAAGCGCATGTGCGGTTTTAATGTTCTGCATCCTATGGGCTTCGATGCGTTTGGTCTGCCGACTGAACGCTATAGCATGACTACTGGCATTCACCCTGCAGTTGCAACAGAGAAGAACATTGAGACGTTCAAGCGTCAGCTCAACGCAATCGGCTTCGACTATGATTGGTCTCGTCAGGTAAACACCACTCTACCAGAGTACTATCGCTGGACGCAGTGGATGTTTCTGATGATGTACAATTCATGGTACGATCGCGCGGCTCAGAAGGCTCGTCCGATTGATGAGTTGCCGATCCCCTCAGACATCACCGACCATCTCAACATTGAAAAGTACAAAGACAATCATCGTCTGGCCTACATCGCATATAGCCCTGTGAATTGGTGCGAGGCCCTCGGTACAGTGCTGGCAAACGAAGAAGTCGATGAATGGAAGGACAAAGGATACACCGTCGAGCGCCGTCCGATGCGTCAGTGGATGCTGCGAATTACGGAGTATGCCGAACGCTTGCTCGAAGATCTTGGATTGCTTGACTGGCCATCTTCTACGCTTGACATGCAACGCCACTGGATAGGCCGAAGTGAAGGGGCTGAAGTTGTCTTTCCTGTGGCGGTCAGGGATCGTTCGATAACAGTGTTTACGACACGCCCAGATACGCTCTTCGGCGCTACGTACTTGGTCGTTGCGCCCGAGCATCCGCTTGTAGAGCACATTGTTAGTGAGCATCAGCGAGGGGAAGTGCTCGCCTATCGCGAGTCAACATCACTGAAAAGTGACCTCGAGCGTACAGAGCTCAACAAGACAAAGTCGGGCGTCTTCACAGGTGCATTTGCAGTTAACCCGGCAACAGGTGCCGATGTGCCTATCTGGGTGGCTGACTATGTGTTGGCACACTATGGCACAGGGGCCATCATGGCCGTGCCGGGACATGACGAGCGAGACCACGAGTTTGCAACAGCGTTTGGTTTGCCGATCGTTCAGGTGGTTGAACCCACTGATAGAAGTTCGATTGATGTAGTTGCGTCAGCCTTCAGCACATACGGCATTAGTATGGCATCTGCTAGCGAGGCAGTCTCGCTTAACGGGCTTCCTACCGAAGAAGCAAAGCGGACCATTATCTCTTGGCTCGAATCAACACATCAGGGTAAGGGGCGAATACAATTCCGCTTGCGCGACTGGCTGTTCTCACGTCAGCGTTACTGGGGCGAGCCCATTCCGATTATGTTCTTCGAAGATGGTACCAAACGGGCGCTCGAAGCCGATGAACTTCCGCTGCTGTTGCCGGATGTCAAAGAATTCAAACCAGCCGGAACGGGAGAGTCTCCGCTTGCCACCGTTGAGTCTTGGGTGAATTTCGTCGATACGAAGACTGGCAAGCGCGCTCGTTTTGAAACGAATACAATGCCGCAATGGGCTGGCTCGTGCTGGTACTATCTCCGTTATACAGACCCAACCAACATGAACGAGTTCTGCTCGTCAGATAATGAACGATACTGGATGGGCAGTCATGGTGTAGACCTCTACGTGGGCGGCGGTGAACATGCCGTGCTGCACTTGCTCTATGCACGATTCTGGCATAAGGTTCTTTTCGACTACGGATATGTCTCGACACCCGAGCCGTTCAAGAAGCTTTTTCATCAGGGCCTGATCATGGGCGAAGACGGACGCAAGATGTCGAAGTCGCTCGGCAATGTCGTCAATCCAGATGAAGTCATTGCCAGCCATGGCGCAGATGCACTGCGGTTGTACGAGATGTTCCTGGGTCCACTCGAAGCATCCAAGCCCTGGAACACCCGTGGTATCGATGGAATTACACGCTTCCTCGATCGTGTATGGCGCATGATCGTAACTGAAGATGGCGCGCTTTCGCCATCTGTCGTAAAGGGGGCCAGCACCCCGGAACTTGATCGCGTACTCCATGCCACAATCAAAAAGACGCACGAAGACGTCGAGAACCTGAGCTTCAACACGACTATCGCACAATTCATGATTTTCGTCAATGAGTTTACAAAGGCTGAACAGCGCGATCATGAGGCAATGACGGCATTTGTGCAGTGCCTGGCCCCTTTTGCTCCGCATATCACGGAAGAGCTTTGGCAGGTGCTTGGGTATACAGGCTCTGTGCATCATTCCCGGTTCCCATCATTCGATGAAGCCAAGCTGGTCGAAAATGAGATTGAAATTGTTT
>JBEBCJ010000168.1:0-4941 GCA_041157865.1 Bacteroidota bacterium | reverse complement strand
CTGCACACGCTTACTGGCTGATACGATAACCTCGTCGCGCATAAGTGTAGACGGCATCAATGAAATCAATAGTTGTCCTGATGAAGACTCGCCTGATTTGGCGATTTCTATCGTATCAGTTGTATATCCGATAGCTGACACCACAAGAATAATGGGTGCCGTCGTAACCGACGATGCAGTTGGCAACTGGATGGCAAAGTCACCTCTTGCCCTCGTGTATGTACCCGACTTTTGTCCGATGATTCGCACCGCAGCTCCTCGTATCGGATCTGATGTCGAACCATCAACTACAGTACCTGTAATTCTCGTTGACAACTGAGCCGAAGCAACCGGTGCTAGCAGAAGCCAGATAATAATTACCGAAAGAGGCCTGCTGAAGTTCTTCATGGAAACGGCTGAGGTGGCAGGTTAGAGAAATCGACCGTAAAGTCAACCGGTACTGTTCCTCCCGAAGGCACAATGATGCGCGTTGGGTCTGCAGGATCGCCGCTCTTTGAATAGACATCCAGCATCAGCCAATCCTTCAGAAAGTCCGGACCATTCTGCATCGCCACAACAACATACTCGAATGATCTGGGCGTGAGCAAGACTTCGAGCACGTATGGAGTTGAATCAACGCGAACTGGCAACATCATAGGTGAGTAGGCGGCTGTCTGAGCCGCCAGAGCCAGAAGTACCTGATTGCGTTCTGTGGGCTTCTTCTCAAATGCCACAACTCGCAGATCATAGATCGTGTCGGTAGGCCACGCCGCAGGACCACCAACGTAGGTGATCGTTCCACGCAAACCACTAAATGGTCTTACAATTTCAGGGTCTAAACCACCGCAAGCGACCACAAACATGGCAGATGCGAAGACTAGGAAGCTGCGGAGAGAACGCGTCATACGCCAAACATCACACATCGTATCGTCTTCTGCAAGCCCAACGCTCAACTATCTCTTCACAACAACTGAAAATGCAATCTGCTGATCGCCAAAGCGCAATGCGACGAGATAACTTCCCTGTGATAGTTTGCCGGTATCAATGGCCAGGGTAGATATGCCTCCAGGCAGCGACACATCTTGCTCAACGACTCGCTCTCCAGAGGTTGTTATCACATACGCAGTTGCCGAACAATCTGACATTGCATGGAGTGTTAGTGACAGCGCAGATGTAACAGGAACAGGACCAAACGACATAAGCTTGATTTTCTGCACAAGGGGCTCATCAAGACCTGCGCTCAGTTGTATAGACGGTGGGTCAAATGGAGCAGGCACATCCTGTCTCTGCTTTCCAGGTGCTTGTTCTACTGTCAGCAACGCTCGTGCCGTACCTTGGTTTACGACGTATCCCCGAGCCCATGACTCTTCCGTCGTTCTTGTCGTAGTGGTCTTCATGAAGAACCAATCCGCCTGTACCCGATCTGATTTGATATCAATGATCTGATACCCATGATTAACGATATCGCTCCATAGCAGATGATCATTCAACTTGTAGAGAGTCGTATCGATGGTTGCCAGCAAAGGATTAAGTATCGGACGCAGGAAGGCTTGCGAACTAAGATTTTCATCAAAATTGGGCGATGTAACAGATGGAGTTACAAACTCGACAGCAACTGATGTGGTATCGCCCTTCCAAGTTTGCTCGACATCCGTTGCGAAGGAACAGTGAAAATCACCAGTTGAGATGATAACGTTGTTAACTTTTGCAAGCATTAATGCATCACAAAGTGCCTTGCGTTGCGCAGGATAATTAGACCAGACATCGCCATAGAATGCTGATTCAATCAGGTTCTGAAGAGCCGGTACTTGCGGTCGCAGAAACGCGGCATACAGCGGTCCAACCGCATTGAACATGTATGCGGTGTCAATGCTCTCAACATTAAACTGTGTGAACAGAACCTGATTGCCGATCAAATGCCACTGAGCAGCGCTGGAGGTTAGTTCAGAAACAAGCCAATCGAACTGTGTCGTTGAGATCAACTTTCTGGTAGGACTCTCCAATTCGGCCTTTGCAGATGCCGAAGCATCCTTGCCCAGATCCTCAATCTGCTTATCTCGTCCGTCTAATCGGGTATCGAGCATCGTAATATCAACTAGTTCTCCGTAGAGCAATCTGCGATAGATCCTCATGCCAGAATACTCACGCGTGGGCATCCACTCCTGACACGCGCGCAGTGAAAGCCCCTTACGAACCTGCCAGTCTCCTTCTGCTGCTTGATGATTTTCAGCGCCATCAGTATAGCTGTCATTGGCGGATTCATGATCATCGTAGACATGCACGACTGGATGCTGTTGGTGTAATGCGCGCAGGTCGGGATCGAGTCTGTATTGATTGTAACGAGCCCGGTAATCAGCAAGCGAAATGATCTCGTTAGCTGGCGCATGCATGCGTCCGAGCTGTTTACCAGTGGCACCAGCGTACGACAACGAGTCGGCTCCGTACTCATAGATATAGTCGCCCAAATGCAGAACAACATCGATATCATTGCGTTTGGCAATGGCACCATAGGCGTTGAAGTATCCTGCGGGATAGTTCGAACATGACACGACTGCCACTCTGGCATGCTCTGCGCCGCTGATAGGGAAGGTACGCGTACGACCGATCAATGAGGCCTTATCGTATGCTTGGAACGCATAGTAGTAAACGGTGTTCGACTGCAGACCCGTGAGATCAATTTTTACCGTATAGTCCTTCTCCAGCAGAGCAACAGTCGAGCCCTGTTTGACTGGCTGTGTCAGCCCCGTATCGAGCGCAATCACCCAACGCACTGGGATCGATACATCCGCGTCTCGCGGTGTTACCCGCGTCCAAATAACAACCCCGTCAGAGGTTGGATCACCGCTTGCGACACCATGATAAAATGGTTCAAGTCGTTCTTCAAGTGCAGTAATGGTTGCACGCCGAGAATTTGGTAATTCAAAGTGACCCAATCTCATGTGCGACTGGGCTTGCGCGGTATTCTGCGCCAGCACCACAGCTGATGCCACTATCATCATCACACACAGTATAATCTTGATCACGGTATCTGTTCCTGTCTTGTAGTACGGATCACAAAACTGCAACGCAAAAACAACAATTCATCTATACTTGCAGAGTGGAACTTTTGCTCACACCCGACGACGTATCGGCTCTCGATGACGAGATGGTTCATTCCGTTGGTATCGACCCATTTGAGCTAATGGATCGGGCATCCGAGGCTGCTCATCAAGAAATACTTAGGATCATAGACCAGCAGTATCCAACTGCACGACGCATTTGTGTGGTCTGTGGCAATGGGAACAACGGCGGCGATGGATTCTGCTTAGCACGCATGCTTGCCGAACGGTTCGACGTACGCGTCATCTGGTCCGGCTCGATTGATGCTCTTACTCAGGCTGCAAGGCACAATTGTGATCGACTACCGGGAACGGTCAAAATGCAGACACCCGCAGAGTCAGTTGATCACCATGTCGATCTCGTCGTCGACGCCGTACTTGGCGTGGGGGGCCGCCTGCCCTTAAGGCAGGCAGCAGTCGATCTGATCACGTGTGCTCGTATGATCAATGCCCCTGTGATCGCCATTGACCTTCCTTCCGGAGTTGATGCTCTTACAGGCGAGTGTTCGGAGTATGTTGTTCCAGCCTCGCACACAATAACCATGGTGGCTCGCAAGGTTGGAATGCTGATTGGGAATGCGCCATTAGTCTGCGGAACTGTGCATACTGTCGATATTGGCATCCCGTTCGAATTGCTCTCCGCTAGATCTAAGAGTCATGTGCTCAGTGAACGCGACGTTGCATCGCGCTTTCAGCCGCGTGAGCGTCAAACTTCAAAGTTTGACTACGGACGATTGGTCGTTATCGGAGGCACACGCAGCATGCCGGGCGCGCCATCACTGACGGCTCACGCGGCAATATCCATAGGGGCTGGTATCGTTGATCTCGCTGCCCCGGCCATACATCCGTTGACACCCAGAGAGATCATGACACATAAGCTGCCAAGCAACACGGAAGGGAGCATCGATACAAGCGCTCAAGAGATTCTTGAGCACTTGCTGTCGCGTGCCACGGCTGTTGCCGTCGGGCCTGGCCTGGGCAGCAATAGGCAGTCAATTGAGATGATATCACGGGTATTGACAAGACTTGACAATACCATACCAATTGTTCTTGATGCAGACGGACTCCGATGTCTGAAGTTTCTTCCGCAAGATCGCTCCATGGTGATAACCCCGCATATGGGAGAATTCGCAAGGATTCTGCAGACCGAGCGATCAACGATGGAAACAACATATGTAAAGATCGCACAGGACTACGCACGAGAGCACAACCTCGTGCTGCATCTCAAAAATGTTCCATCGATTACAACTGACGGACGACATACTACATTTCTAACGCGGGGAACACCGGCCATGGCAACGGCCGGCTCGGGCGATGTGCTTACCGGACTTATCGCAGGTCTTTTGGCCCAGAACCTGCCGCCTATCGAGGCTGCGCGCTGCGGGGCATGGCTGCATGCTGTAGGGGGCGAACATATCGTTCAGAAGACAGGACGTAGAACATTGATGGCACACGAGCTTATCGGCGCTTCTCGCGATGTGCTTGCAGCTATTACTGGCCAGAGCCATTCGCCTGAATAGAGTCCTTATCACTCACATGTTGCTGCAACGTCGGCATCTGTCCTGTGGTCGAAGCATTACGCGAGAACGACGCAAGGATCAATGCGGCCATATCCTCAGTGTACTTATAGGACGATACGCTATTGCCATTGCTGATAAATGAGAAGGCGAGCGGCTCTCCATCACGGGTAACAACGTAACCTGCCAAGGCACTCACGTTGCGCAGGGTGCCCGTTTTTGCATGTACGTTGTGAGCTGCATAGGTACCGGTAAGACGCTTGCGTATGGTACCATCTGAGCCTGCAATGGCAAGAGTTGATTTAAACTCCTGTGCCCACGGCTGCATGGCTATGCTCTTCAACAGC
>JBEBCJ010000167.1:0-40416 GCA_041157865.1 Bacteroidota bacterium | reverse complement strand
CCGGCACCGTGCCGCAAGCAGTTCATAACGCCCGTTCACCAATGGATGACATGGTGATCAATGCCGACGGAACACGGGTAGTTCTGTGCGCAACCGAAGCAAGTGTTTTTGGTCGGAAGATCGGTCTCCCGAATACGTTCAACAAACATGCAATTGCCGTACTGAGTGCCGCATTCTCGCCCGACGGAACAAAGATCTGTTCGATCGGCGGTGATGCCACAATTCGACTCTGGGACCAGTCCACGGCCGTTGAAATATGGAACACCAAAGATTCGGCCTACAACGAGGGTGTGCGGTGCGTTGCATTTGCACCGGATGGCAAATCAATTGCCGTAGGAATGTCGGACTCTACTGTTACCATTTGGGACGCAGCAACTGGTGCGCTCAAAGGCAAGCTCAGAGGCTATAACGGTGCTGTGCGTATGGTAGCATACTCGCCGGATGGCACCATGATCGTGGGAGCATCGGATGACAATTTTGCTCGAATTCACTCAGCAATAGACTGCTCGCCCCTTCGTAATTATCAGCACGGCAACGACGTTAACATTGCGCGTTGGTCGGAGCGTGGAGATCGTCTGCTTACGACCTCAAGGGACGGTACAGCGCGGGTATGGCAGGTTTTACCCGTCGAACTTCAGGCAGACACAAGTCAGCTCTTTGCTATTGCTCCTCCTCCACCTTCGTTTGTCCGGTTTACAGCGACAGGTGACACGATCGAGATCGGCGACAAGACCACGATCAATTTCCGAACAGAGGGTGCACAGTTTCTAGGGCTTGCAGATATCGACAGTGTTGAGTTGCGGATATCCTACGACGCATCTGCGCTCTTGTGGGTTTCCAGTTCGATCACCCCAACGGCAACGCTTGATGAGATCGTTACGGACTCGGCGGGAATCAAGCGTATGCGCGACATCGTGTTCTTCCGAATTCCACTTGATACGGTTGATGCTGATCTGTTCACGATAACCCTTCAGGCTACGTTGGGTCAGGACAGTATCACTGCCATGACTTATGACCGCATTTCACAAATCGGTGCGGGCCCCGGCATGCGCGTCGAGAAGCGCAGTGAGCCTATCCTGATTCGCGGGATCTGCCGTATCGGTGAAGGTCCACGAATGTTCAATCCGCTTGCTGAGCCCCTTACGGTAAGAGCCATTGCCAGACCAGTAGGTATATCCGTCGAGGGAACACTTTCTGAAGCTGCTCCGGCTACGTTGGAGCTGTTCGATCTCACAGGGCGCTTGTTGTGGTCCGATTGTACAACGGCCGAAGAGGGAGCACAGCGTAGATATGCTCGCCAGATCTCTCCGGATCTTCTATCGGGAGTGGGCCTTATCATCGTTCGAACCGAGCGTCAGCAGGTGTCAACACTAGTTGTTGAGGTGTCGCGATGATGAAGCGAATATTCATAATTGCACTCGTGGTCGTCTCAACGCACTTATCTGTGCAGGCACAGTGGTGGAAGGTTACCCTGCCAGAAGATGTTTGGCTTTCGCAGATCGGATTCAGCGCAAACTTTGGCATGCTGCAGCATCAGGGAGTGTTTACCATCCCAGAGGCACCCATCTGCTGCAGTCCATACGACGGAGCCAGTGGAACGACATTTGCGATCTCGGCCTTTGCTAGGCACGAGATCACAAAACACATGCGCCTTACGCTGCGCGGAACATTCGTTCCGATCAGCGGTTCATTCTCGCAAGAGCAACGACTATTGGTAACGGGCGGGCAGACGGCGCTGACGCGGAATTACCTGGAAACCAAGATGAATTGGGTTGGGGGAGAATTCCTCATAGATTTTCGTGCTATCAACCCATTCCGTGTTATGGGTGGCCTGGCATTTGGCAGCTATCTCAGTCCAACATATTCGCAGAAGGAAGTGCTCCTGGAGCCAGCTGTTGGAACATTTGAGAATGGCCTACGAGAGCGTAACGTCACCACGAATAAAGAGCTCAAGAACGTTGTCTCGCCGGCATTGGGAGCAGTTGTTGGAATTGGATATGATCTGCCGATGACCGAGAACCACTCCGTTGTTCTTACTCCAGAGCTGCTGTATACACTGCCGTTGTCAAAGAATGTTGACGGACTAGAATGGCAAACGAATCTCATTCGCGCTGGCGTAAGCGTAGCCTTTACCATGAATGCCCCAGAGCCCCCTACACCTGTTGAACGCAGAAGGGAAGATTTCGTAGACTCACTGCTTGTTGAAGTTGAGCCAGACGCTGAGGAGTCTCGCGTACGTGGGATCGATCGTATTGTACTTGATACAATCGTCGGAACAGACCTGGTAACGATCACAGAGCGAGCGTATCGCACAGATACGGTCTATTATCCGAAGCCCCCAGAACTTGTTGCTGCCATTAAGGCAAGAGCAGTCGAAGCATCGGGATCGCTCAAAGATGTGTTTACCATCAACGTCTCAACTCAGTACGTTACAGAGGCTCTGCCGGTATTGCCAGCGCTGTTCTTCGAATCTCAGGCCATAACGATTTCTTCACGATACCATCAGGTTGGTAAAGGGACAGAGTTCAAACTTGCCGATGTAGCGCCGCGCACAACAGCTGTGCACAGAGACATCCTCAATATTCTTGGCGAACGGATGCAGAAGCTGCCTTCGGCAACTATCAGACTTCGTGGTACAGCAGATCCAACTACTGAAGGCTCTGATTGTGAACTCGCGCAACGGCGGGCCACTGCGGTAAAAGAGTATCTGATTCGCGTATGGGACATTGCAGACTCGCGCATTACGATTCAGGCCGGAAGCGGCAGTTGTGCTCCAGATAGGCCAACAAGGAGATTGTCTGAAGAAGGATATGCAGAGAACCGACGGGTTGAAATTTATTCCGACAATCTTGAGGTGCTGGCATCTGTTGCCAAGCGCAGATTCAACGAAGCTCGTACGATCGATCCGCCCCGACTGCAGTTTGATCCAACAGGAACGAGTAGCAAGTTTGTGACGGATTGGGAACTTGAAGCAACATCAGGTTCGCAGCAACTTTTCTCACAAAGTGGTAAGGGGCTGCCAACGGTAACTATGCAGGACCTTTCGATTGCTGTAGCAGACAAAATGCGCTCAAAGGAGCCAGTCGACGTTCGTCTAAAGATCAATGGTATCCGTCGGTCAACTGCCTCTGCAACAACACAGCTGATGGTTAGGAAGGATACGATGAATGTTGAGCTCGAGCGCTTGACATTGACATTGTTCGAAGTGGCATCGGATGAGATCTCTGCAATTGCCGAAGAACAGATCAAATCCTTTGTTGAGAATGTCCCAACAGGCTCAACTGTTATCGTGCGTGGCTTCGCCGATATGCTCGGTAATGCTGAGTTCAATAAGAAACTCTCTCAGAAACGCGCTGATGCAGTTTGCGAGACGATCAAGAAGCATCTTCGTAAGAAGGTTGACATTCAGTGCAACGACATCACCACTGACAAGTTCCCTCCGGGCATTGAGTCGTACAACACCCCAGAAGAACGATTCTTGAGTCGTACTGTGCAGATCGAGGTCAAGAAGACGCGGAAGTGATCTGCTCGTAACAATCGTTATCGAATCACGAGCTCGGAGCCTGTTTTAGGTGGTCAAATCGCGCTGAACGCGGCGATGTATCGCATGCCGATGAGATATCCTGCCAGCGCGAGTCCCACAACATTAATTGCAGCAACAGCATACGCTGGTGCCCCCGGCCCAAGGGGTCTCACTATGGTGAACATCGCTCCCGGAGAAGGGACTTGCGAGGCCATGATATCTTGCACCCGACAGCCCAATTCATCAGCTAAGGCTATAAGTCTCTTGAGGCGCTTTGTTTCGCGCATGTATTCCATACCCCAGAGCGTTAGCAGAACAAAGTAGATCATCGTTTGTCCGCCACGTAGATTCTTGAGGGTTTCGTGGTCTATCGACTGCATCAGTTGCAGTCCATAGATCAAAATCCAGTAGCAACCTGCGCAAGCAAAGAGCCACTTAATACCAACGGAGAAAGCTCTTTGCTGCTTGATATAGGGGGCAAACGATGCGTGTAGCATAGGAATTGGTTGGGTCGTCAAAAATTTGGACGAAAAGACAACAGCGCGATCATAACACTATGACCGCGCTGTTCGTTTCTTGCGAGCGTATGAGCGGCAGTATTATTCTGCTGCTGCTTCAGGAGCTGATTCTTCAGCTGGTGCTTCGGCTGCCGGAGCCTCTTCAACTGGAGCCGGTGCCTTGGCTGCTTCTGCCTTTGCACGGGCGCGGTCTGCGCGACGCTGCTTTAGGCGTGTGTAGCGAGCTGAGGCCACTTCACGATGCTTAGCAACTGCGGCCTCGATTTCTTCGGCTGTTGCTCCCTTAAAGCCAAGGTGACGGCGAAGTAGCACGCCCTCACGGCTGAGGATTTCGCGTACGACTTCTGTTGGTTGTGCACCAACGTTCAGCCAGTACAGTGCGCGGTCAGCATCAAGTGTGACTGCTTTTGGGGTTGTCATTGGGTCGATAAACCCAACGCGTTCAATAGAGGCGCCGTCGCGACGGTCGCGTCCGTCGATCGCAATGATGTCGTAGAACGGATGTTTCTTACGACCTCTGCGACGCAAGCGGAGTTTTACCATGATGTTCTCCTAGAACTTGGTAAGTGAATAAAAATCAATTAGCGCTTCATGCCGAATGGCATTTGTGGAAGGCGACCACCCATCATGTTCGCCATCTTGCCCTTAGTCATGTTACGCATCATCTTCTGCATGTCTTCAAATTGCTTAATCAGGCGATTCACATCCTGAATGGATGTACCACTGCCGCTTGCTATGCGCTTGCGACGGCTTCCATTCAGAAGACGCGGATTGCCACGTTCTTCCTTGGTCATCGACAGGATAATCGCCTCTACACGGCCAAAGGCCTTGTCGTCGATCTCAACACCACGCAGAGCCTTATCGACACCTGGAATCATACCAAGCAAATCTCTGAGTGAGCCCATCTTCTTGATGAGCTTCATTTGATCAAGAAAGTCTTCGAAGCTAAACTCATTCTTCTTGAGTTTTTCTTCTAGACGCTCTGCTTCCTTTTCATCGATCTGTGCTTGTGCCTTTTCGACAAGGGTAACAATGTCGCCCATGCCGAGAATCCGCGATGCAATGCGCTCTGGATAGAACGGTTCGAGCGCATCGATCTTCTCACCGACACCCACAAACTTGATCGGCTTGCCAACGACCGCACGAATAGAGAGCGCAGCACCCCCGCGTGTATCGCCGTCGAGCTTTGTAAGCACAACACCCGTTAACTCAAGTCTGTCATGAAACGCCTGTGCTGTGTTGACAGCGTCCTGACCCGTCATGGCATCGCATACAAACAAGATTTCGTTCGGCTTAAGCTGATCGCGGAGATCCTCGGCCTCTTTCATCATCTCTTCGTCGATCGTCAAACGTCCAGCGGTGTCAACGATAACGGTATCGCGTCCAAACTTCCGTGCATAGGCCATTGCTTCTTCCGCGATCTCAGAGGGTTTAGCCCCTTCCTTCGAGAATACTGGCAATGCTATGCTCTGACCAAGAGTCTTGAGCTGATCAACAGCGGCAGGACGGTAGATGTCGCAGGCTACCAGCAGCGGCAGGCGCCCTTGCTTCTTCAGTGAGTTTGCCAACTTGCCACAGAACGTTGTCTTACCCGAGCCTTGCAGACCGGCAACCATGATCACTGTCGGGGCCTGTTGCGCGCGGATAAGGTCAGATTTTGATGATCCCATCAGCGAAACAAGTTCGTCGTGGATCAACTTGATCATGAGTTGTCCGGGCAGAACGTTGCCCTTGACTTCCATACCAAGAGACTTTTCCTTGACATCCTCGATGAACTTCTTGACCACGTTGAAATTCACGTCTGCGTCTAGAAGCGCACGACGAACCTCCGTCAACGCTTCGTCGACGTTCTGTTCGGTGAGTTTGTTCTGACCTCGAATCGCCCGAAGGGCCGAGTCGAGCTTGTCGCTTAGTGATTCAAACATTGTGGTCCCGAAAAGGACCGCAAAGATAGGAAAAAATTAGCGTGTAATCGTTACGCCCCAGCTTGCTCGGGTAGAACCGTCAGTCGAAGTAACGACGAGGTTGTATGCACCCTGTGGAATAGTGCTCACATCCAGGCTAAGTGCATACTGGGCATTGACTTGTGCGGCACTGCCGGACAAAACCTGCTGTCCAGCCGCATTTACCAGCGCATAGCGAAGTTCTCCTTGGTTGTCTCCTGCTGGAATCTGCGCCCTCAGGATATGAGATGTTGGATTAGGACCAACAGACCATCCACGTCCAATGAGCACATCTTCCTGAACCGATGTATTGCCCCCTGGGTCAACTTCTTCAGCGGAGGCGTTCACACTTCCATTGGCGTCTACAAGGATCAGTTTAAGAGCTGCTCCTGAATTGTTATTGGCTGGATTCAGGAAACCTGTAGCAAGGGCAAGTGTTACCCTGTTCGAACCTCGCAGGTCGCAAACGTATCCCTTAAGCTTGTTACCATCTGCATCAGTAAGCCACAATGTGTCAATTGCGGGGTCTACATCAACATATGTTGGAGACTGGTCTGTGTATTTGACCTTGGAGGCATAGGTAGCCTTGCTGCTCATGATCGATGCAACCGGTGCATCGCTCACAAAGTGTCCTGCTCGTACTGACGTTTTACCAGAAGTAGACTGTTCAAGGGCACCATCGATTACCGACAGGTTTACACCGGTGTAGACACCTGTGGGGTTCTTTGCAAACTTTGATGTGTCAGCAACGCCTGAGGCAACGATTGTATAGGCACGCGACGGACGCAAAGGATCGAGCGTGATCGTAAGTAACGTGTCCTTGTAGCCCGTAGAGGTTGCTGGAGCAAAACCAACAACGATAGGCGAGTTTGCAATCACCGGGGTAAATCCGGTGGCCTTGCGAAATGCCAGGTTATCAGCAGCCTTCATGCCGTTGATATAGATATCGACCTGCGTCAGTGCAGGGTCTGCCGCAGCATGCACAAGCTGTACGCGGCAGGTCTGCGAGCCGGCCATGAGTGGTGAACGCACGACACGTCCGTCTTCGAGCACCGAGAGCAGGGCTAGTGTGTCAGTGCTCTTGTTATTGTCTTCAAGGGTCTTGAACCCGCTTACAGCGCAAACGATAACCGAACTTGCCAAAGAGGCGAAATCAACACTGAACGAGGCCAGCACCTTGGATTTGTCGCCAGGCTTTGTGCAGTCAATCGTTAGAATCTTTCGCTCGACCACAGCTGCTGTGACGTTCCGCTCGGTGAATGCAACATTTGCTGCAGCAACCTTTGCACCCCCGCGAACCCAGAAGTCGCACTTCTCAAGATCTGTTGCTCCGTGAAAGAAATACACGGCTGTTTTACTTGGATCGGTGTTGGTATTCTCCACCGAGTACGATGTGATGCCAAGCTTTGTTGATTTCCCGTCGGGATTTGCCGCATAGCTCTGACTGGACTGAACGCCGTGCATGATCGCCATGTATCCCATATCAGGTGCAGGCGTAAAGGCATGCTCCAGAATCACTTCAGACATTGTTGAGCTGGTTGCAGGCGCAACACCGATAACGACTTCGAGGTCGCCGAAGATCGCAACGGAGTTAAGGTTGTCTGCGCTCTGCCAGTTAACGTCCTCTACCTTCGATGTGATACCAGCTTGCGTGATGTACAAGTCCACTGTGCGGAGTTCGGGGTCCGGACTGTTGTGCAGGAAGGTGATAAAGCTGGTTTGGGCCGACACGCTGTAAGCGGCCATTCCACAGAGACACAGCGAAAGCAGAACACGAATCATGAAGATCTCCAGTAAATCGATCGAAGTAGGCCAGTCAGTACCAATAAGCCCGGAAACTTAAGAAAGTTTCAGGCATTCTCTGGATAGCGCAGCAATCCGGATTCTATGGGGCTGAGCATGCCCGGGTGGGTTGGCATGACCCGCACCGTGCAGCCGTGGAACCCGCTGGAAGTGCAGGTAGTAGTTCCGCTATAATGCGCATGCTGGCCGTTATGTGAAACAAGCGACATTTCAGATACTGATTCTTTCATGATCTCGTGTCGCGAGTTTACAGGACCACTGATGATCTGCACATGCAGATTTTCGGGCAGGAAGGTACCAATTTCAATGTGTGCCTGAACGCTGATGACATCGCCAACACGGGAGTGCTCGTTTGTATGCGACTCAACCCGATGGATACGCACCGTGCTCCACTGTTCCTTGAGAAGTTGCTCGAATGCAACAAGGTCGCGAGCCAACGTTGCGTTGTTGGCCATGTAGCGACGTGCGCGCTCTTGAGCAGGTCGGTATGCTCGTTGCTGATAGTCATGAACCATGCACTCTGCCGCAAAACGCCAGGCATTGGTGCGTATCGACTCTTTCATCATCGTAACCCATTGATGCGGAACGCCGCTGTTGCCGCGATCGTAGAAGCGCGGAATGATGTCGTACTCAAGTATGTCGTACAATGTTGCACTGTCTGCATTGTCCTGCTCGTCTTCATCAAACATCTCACCTCTGCCAATGGCCCACCCGTTCGTGCCGTTGTATGCCTCTGCCCACCAGCCATCAAGGATCGAGCAATGAAGTACGCCGTTCATTGCAGCCTTCATACCTGATGTGCCTGATGCTTCATGGGGTCTTCGCGGTGTATTGAGCCAGACATCACATCCTCGTACGAGCAGTCGTGCTACGTCCATTTCATAGTCTTCCAAGAACACAATGCTATGGTCGAGATCATATTCACGAATCATCTGATGTACGCGCTGTATCAACTCTTTGCCTTGTACGTCGCGCGGATGGGCTTTCCCGGCAAGGATGAACTGCACTGGACGTGATGAATTCCGGACGATACTCGATAGTCGATCCATATCCCGCATAAGCAGATCTGCTCGTTTGTAGGTAGCGAAGCGTCGCGCAAACCCTACCGTTAAAGCCTCCGGATCGAGACATCGATGAATTGTTAGTGCCTGTTTCTGGGTTAGCGAAGCATGATGCTTTTCGACGATATGCTTGCGGGTGCCATCAACGAGCCGTCGGCGACGCTGCGCATGGACAGTCCACAATTCTTCATCAGGCACCGAGACAACATCGCTCCAAGAGGACTCATGCCATGGTGATGTTCGCCATGCACTTCCTAGATGTCGATCGTAGAGTTGGGCCAGTTCTGGTGCTATCCAGGTAGCTGTGTGCACACCGTTCACGAGACCGTGAATGGGTGCTTCGTCCACAGGATAGTCCGCCCAAATCTTGTGCCACATTTCACGTGCAACTTGCCCATGGAGTGCACTGACACCATTACGGAACGACGAACCCCGTATGCCGAGAATTGTCATTGAAAAGCTGCTATGGGCACCCTCTCCAGCATTACCGAGGTCTGCGAATTCTTCCCACGAAACACCCATGGCTGCTGCAAACCGGCGCAGATACGGCTCTAGCATTGCTATATCAAAGACCTCGTTGCCTGCCGGCACGGGGGTATGCGTTGTAAAGATGCTGCCTGATTGCATCACCTTCCAAGCCTCATGAAATGATAGGTGATGAGCCTGCATGATCTGGCGTGTGCGCTCGAGCATAGAAAATGCTGCATGTCCTTCGTTGATATGGCAAACCTGAGGATGAACACCCATGGCCTCGAGTGCCCTCATGCCGCCGATACCCAGCAGTATCTCCTGCATGATTCGTGTATCGGTCGTGCCGCCGTAGAGACGGTCGGTAATGTCTCGCAGGACTGCATCACTGTTCTCATCAACGTTTGTATCGAGCAGATACAGGGAAACACGTCCAACAGCAGCCTTCCACACTGCCGCATGACACATCCCAAGTGGCATCTCGACGATTATCCGTAATGGCTTCCCATCAGCTGTAAGTACCTGCTCTATCGGCAGGGCATGAAAGTCCAACTCGTGATAGTGCTCGTTCTGCCAGCCGTTTTCGGTTAGGTACTGACGGAAATACCCCTCTTGATAGAGCAGGCCAATCCCGACAAGCGGCACGCCTAGGTCGCTTGCACTCTTGAGGTGGTCTCCTGCCAGCACACCAAGTCCACCCGAGTACATCTGAAAACTCTCGTGCAGACCAAACTCAGCACAGAAGTATGCAATCTCTGGTTCGCAGGATTTCGACAGATAGTCGGTAAAACGCGCGTGAACACTGTACATGTTCTGAAGAAACTGCTCATCCGAGAGCAGACTTTGCAGACGGGCATGTGAGACCTGCTGAAGCAGTAGTACCGGGTTGTGATGTGTAGAGTTCCACAGATCGCGGTCTATTGATGCCCACAGAGCTATAGCATCGGTGTTCCAGCACCACCAAAAGTTGCGTGATAAATCTGCGAGTTGACGAAGTTGGTCTGGAATCGTTGCAGAGACAAGGAAAGTTGAAACGGGGCGAATCATGGCGCAAAACTACACATGGTAGCGGGCATGGTTCATGAGAGTTATACTTGTCGTATGATTTTCCCGCCTACACCCGAGAATATCCTTACAGCTGCTCAGATCTTGCGCAAGGGAAAGGTAGTGGGCGTTCCAACCGAGACGGTCTATGGGCTAGCTGGCTCAATCAATAGGGCCGAATCGATAGAAGAGATTTTTCGCCGTAAGGGACGTCCGCAAGACAATCCGCTTATCGTTCATGTTGCAGATGTGCATATGGCATGCGAACTCACGCATGCTGAGGGGGCAGATGCACTTCTTGCACTTGGGAAAGTGTTCTGGCCAGGGCCACTGACGATCGTCGTGCCGAGTGTGGATAGGGTGGCTGGGATTGTGCGTGCAGGTCTGGACACTGTAGCGATTCGTGTACCGGCTCATCCGGTGTTTCAGGAATTACTTCAGTCTGTCGAATGTCCGCTTGCAGCTCCGAGTGCCAATGTTTCCGGTAGGCCAAGTCCTACCTGTGCCGAGCACGTTCGTCACGATATGGGAGATGACCTATTCATACTTGACGGTGGGACATGCCAGCATGGTATCGAGAGTACCGTTGTGCGTGTTGTTGGGAACATCATACACGTCCTGCGTCCGGGAGCCGTGCGCGTCGAGGACCTGCAGGCAGTGGCCGGTTTTGCCGTTGTTCCGTCGTGGAACCTCGCAGGCCAAGCAGCTCCAGCTTCGCCCGGAATGAAGTATCGGCACTACGCCCCGGAGGCCCAACTGCAGTTATGCTCGTCGCTGCAGGAGCTGGATCAGATCATTCGCAGATCCGACCAACGTACCCTTGTGCTTGCGCCCGAGCATTGGATCCGTCATATACAGCATGATCATGTACACGTCTTGGAAACATCAACGCTGTACAACGAACTGCGTCAGGCAGACCTCTTGCAGACTGCTGTGATTGTGGTACTTTGTGACGATGCCGTACTGGCCGATGAAGCGCTGATGAACAGGCTTACGAAGGCTGCAGGATTAGAAAGCAAGGGACCCTGATTTTATGATCCAGGAAACATTGACGATCGTCAACCGTGCAGGTCTGCATACACGGCCTGCAGCGATGCTGGTCAAGTTGGCATCGACGTTTTCCAGCAACATCTACCTTGTTAAAGACGGCTTCCACGTTAATGCCAAGAGTATAATCGGTGTGATGACACTTGCAGCCGAGTGCGGCAGCAAGGTTGTGCTCCAAGTTGACGGATCTGATGAGCAGGCAGCCTCTGCTGCTATCATCAAACTGTTCACATCAGGTTTCGGGGAAGACTGATTCGTGCATGTTCTTCGAGCCATAGGTTCTTCGCAGGGGATTGCCGTTGGGCAGGCATGGGTCATGTATCCAGGAGCCACCCCAGCCGTCGTCGAGGCAGCAGATGTTGAGCATGAAACAGCACTGTTTCGCAAGGCACAACGGGCCATAGAACGTGAGCTTCTCGATGTAGTTCAAAGGGCACAGGCCCACGCTCCAACGTTGGCCTCGATCGTCGAAACACATGTGCTGATCGTAAACGACCCTGTTGTTTCCGGTGATATAGAGGCTCGTATCGCAACTGGCGAGTCGGCTGGCAAGGCAATCGAGCTGGAGTTCTCGAAGCAGGCACGCTTGATGCTGCTCTCAACAAATTCGTTGATCAGAGACAGAGCAACAGACATTGAGCATGTGAAGCAGCGATTCTTGGCAGAGATTCAGCCAACAACACATGTGGTACGCCTTGAGCATCCCCACGTAATCGTTGCCTCGACTCTCACGCCGGCAGAGATGTTCCGCATGGCCGAGCAGGGGGCTTTGGGATTCGTATTCGAAGAAGGCGGAATAGACTCACACATTTCTATCATTGCCAGAGAACTGGGTCTGCCGGCTCTTGTTGCTGCACACGATGCCACTCGGCGCATTCAAACCGGACAGCAGGTGATTGTAGATGCTGCTCAGGGCGAGTGCATCATAGCTCCCACGGACAATGTAGGGGCCAAGTACAATGATCTTTACCAGCAGGAGCGCATCCGACTGCATAATGAACGCATGCCTGTGCTTACAGAAGTTGCGACCACAGATTCTATTGCGGTTGATGTTCTTGCCAATGTGGATACGCCAGCAGCTGCCGACTTAGCACATTCGTATGGTGCAAAGGGTATCGGGCTTGTGCGAACGGAGCTTATGCTTTCAGGAGATGGCACGTTCCCCTCAGTAGA
The DNA here is from genome assembly GCA_041157865.1 of Bacteroidota bacterium. Classification (GTDB taxonomy): domain Bacteria; phylum Bacteroidota; class Ignavibacteria; order Kapaibacteriales; family Kapaibacteriaceae; genus UBA10438. The sequence goes on along the minus strand of JBEBCJ010000167.1, from coordinate 27,836 downwards.
CGAACAATCAGTCTGGTATGCCGAGATACTGCAACGATGCCCCAACGCTCACGTTACATTTCGTGCATTCGATATCGGTGGAGACAAATTCGGGAACTATTCACCCTACACAGAGCAGAACCCAGTGCTTGGCCTGAGAGGTATTCGATTTCTGCTGGCCCAGCCTGGGATTTTTGAGCAACAGGTACGGGCAATCCTACGCGTTGCAGCCAAGGGACGCACCAGGCTGATGTTGCCGATGATCACCTCATATATGGAGATCGTTGCTGCACGTGAGATCATTGATGCCTGTAGAGTAGATGTTGAGTCTGAGTATGATAGTCCGATCGACCTACCGGTTGGTATCATGATAGAGACTCCTGCTGCTGCAGTCATGGCCGACCTGCTAGCCCCCTACGTTGACTTTATCTCAATCGGTACAAACGATCTAACCCAGTATACACTTGCTGCCGACAGAACGAATGAGCTTGTATCGAATATGTTTGACTGCATTCATCCTTCGGTTATCAGACTAATGAGCAGCGTTGTAAGGGCGGCAGACAATGCCGGCATTTCTGTGAGCGTCTGCGGCGAAATGGCCGCTCAGCTCTCGGCCACTGATATCCTGTTGGGCATTGGAGTTCGCAGTCTAAGCGTTACACCGCACATGATACCAGAACTCCAGCGTCGAATTCAAGGCACATCGATAGCGTCGTGCAGGCAGCTGGTCGATAGTCTTGCATCATGCAAGACATCCAGTGATGTGCGCGCTGCGATAGCACAATATCAATCCAACAGACAGGGATGAGAGCACAATGAAGCCCTACCTGCTGATTCTTTTTGCATGTGTGGTCTGCGGATCAACTACGGGCATTGCAGCGGCTCTGGACGACGCACCACCTGTAGTTCGCAGTATTCGAATCAAGCGCATTGATGTGTGGGATACGACACAGAAAGATTGGTTTTTCGCTGCTAAGCTGATGAATGCGCTTCACGTCAAGACCCATGAATATGTGATCAATGATGAGCTCTTGTTCGGAATTGGTGATGAGATTGACTCGGTAGATCTTCTCGAGACAGAACGTGTACTCCGTCGTATCGGCATATTCAGCAGCGTGCGCGTTGAAGATACGGTTGTCAACGGGCAGGCTGATATTCAGATTACCACCCAAGACCGATCTTCGTTTATTCCGGCCGTAATCTTCAATACCGGAGGGGGCATAGCCTCCTTTGGAGGTCAGCTTGAAGAATACAATGTACTCGGGACAGGTTCTACGCTTGCATTGAAAGGAATCTACAGGACGGAAAATGAGATAGGACTCGAAGGGACTCTGGAAGGTCACTGGCGCAGAGTGTTTCGTTCGTTGGTTGACGTTGGAGGTACGATCTTATCAAACAGGGTGCGCACACGACAAGAACTTACAGTAGCGCAGCCCTACAGATGGTTCTCTACACCATATGCGTACTCGTTCCAACTGCTCAACGAATTCGGCAGTGACTTCAAGTACTATAATGATGGTAGGATTCCTGGTCTGTTGCCGTTTCATTCTCGTGAGCTTTATGGATGGATATCGCAGTCGTATGGGGTTCGCGATCAGCTTTATTCGAATGTGGGTATCCGCCTTTCTGATGTTTCCCGTGCCTTACCAAGTTCGAAGCAGGCCTTCGACAACACTGGTCATGTTTTGATCGGTTTTTCTTCGATACGGCAGGAGTATTCGCGTGCGCAGTTCCTGAACGGCTATGAAACCGAAGACGTGATGCACGGTGCTTGGGGCTCGGTTGTGATGGGACGTGTATTCTCTATGGGGCAGGGTGGGCTCTCGATGTGGTACTTGGGTGCCGAGGGAGAACAGTCAGCAAACGTTACGAAGGATCTCTATCTGTTTGGACGGATTGCCGCCGGTTCTGGATTTCAAACCGGAGCGCGGGCTGTAAACACCTACCTAGAGATACACGGTCTTTCGTACATGCGCCTTGCAGATGGTCTCGTGGTGACCTCTCAGGTAAAGACGCAATCGATTTGGAATTGGACTGGGTACCGTCAGCTTGTGCTTGATTTGCAATCTGGTCTGCGAGGATATGACGCGAACTGGCTGGTCGGTGAACGAAGGGTAGTAGCCAATACCGAGCTCCGTTGGTTCCCAAAGATCAACATATGGATCTACGGACTTAGCGGCGTTGTTTTTCACGATATCGGAACGGCCTTCAATCAATCGTCGAATTACCTGAATGCACGCTATTACAATTCGGTTGGTGCTGGACTGCGCATCCATAATCTGAAGCAATCAGGTAAGGATGCGCTGTACCGATTCGATTTTGCCTACAACTGCACGACGCAGAAGTGGGCGGGAGTAATATTTTCTGTAAGTCAACATTTTTCGGCGTTCTCGCAGCATCGGTTCCGTCCGCCAGATGTGTACGGACGCGATATGGACAGACAATAAGGATGTTTATGAACATTGCAGCTACTATCGATCACACGGTTCTCAAGCCTGATTCAACACTAACGGATGTGCAGAATGTATGCCTCGAGGCAGTAACACATCGCTTTGCAAGTGTGTGCATCCTGCCATGGTATGTGCAGCGGGCCTATGATATCCTTGCTCCGGAGGGCATACCTGTGTGCACCGTCGTTGGATTCCCGCTAGGCGCATCTACGACACTGAGCAAGGTGGCAGAGTCAGAAATAGCACTTCGGCAGGGGGCTCGCGAGATCGATATGGTTGCCTCTATCACCGCGCTTAAGAGTGGATTGTTCGATGAGGTTTACGACGACATTCGCGAGGTTACACAGGCAACACATGCACTTGGTGGCATCGTTAAGGTCATCATCGAGGCATGTCTACTTACAGATGACGAGAAACGCCGTATGTGCTCAATCGTTACGCAGGCAGGAGCAGACTTCATCAAGACATCAACGGGCTTCTCTACCGGTGGGGCCACTCTTGACGATGTCCGTTTGCTTCGTCAATACGTGGGCCCAAGTGTAAAGGTTAAGGCCAGTGGTGGAATTCGCGATAGAGAAACCGCGCTGGAAATGCTCGAGGCAGGCGCGGAGAGGTTGGGTACCTCGTCTGGCGTCAAGATCCTCACTACCTAAGCGCCAGATCATCATTTATAGAGTAATGTGTGTGAAAACACGCATTGGTTGTATATTTGTGTTGAAACACACATTATATAGGAGGCCAATATGGCAACGTGGACTGTAGATACTATGCACTCGGATGTGCAATTCAAGGTGAAGCACCTTATGATCAATACGGTGACTGGTGAGTTTACATCATATCGTGCAGCAGTAACAGCGGGAGCAGAGGACTTTTCGGATGCATCCATCTCGTTTGAGATCGACGTTGACAGCATCAATACGAAGAACGAGATGAGGGATGGGCATCTCAAGAGTGATGACTTTTTCAGCGCAGGAACGTATCCTACGATGTCGTTCGTATCGAATGCAATGACGGCCAAAGGCGATGGTCGCTATGATCTTACTGGTGATTTAACTATCCGGGATGTTACCAAAGCTGTAACGTTGGATGTTGAGTACGGCGGCACAATGGTTGATTTCTACGGCAACACCAAAGCGGGTTTCGAGATAACTGGCAGCATTAACAGAAAAGACTTCGGTCTGGCTTGGGATGCTGTTACTGAGGCAGGCGGCATTGTCGTGTCGGAGAATGTTAAACTTGTAATCAATCTTCAACTTCAGAAGCAGTGACCTTGTTTCGATCTGTCCGAATCATTACCAACTCGATCTATACCGGCGTTGGCCCTCTGCGAGTAGCTCAGCCCCTTCCGGTGAATGCTCTCAGAGGGCTTGACCCTTTTATCCTTCTCCACCATGCAGGCCCTCAAAGATTCGATGCATCAGGCGAAATGCATCGGATTGATCCACATCCGCATCGTGGATTCGAACCGGTAACATTTGTCTATCGAGGAAGCGTACACCACAAGGATTCACTGGGCAATTCCGGGGTTATCCATGCAGGAGAAGTGCAATGGATAACAAGCGGCTCCGGCATCATACACAGTGAAGGACCAACCCCAGAACTCCAGCGCTCGGGTGCAGAGGTAGAGATCATTCAATTGTGGGTTAACCTACCGGCCAGCGATAAACTGTGTCAGCCATCGTATCAGGAGATACGAAAGGCTGATATCCCGGCTGCGGTCTTGTGCGACGGTCAACTGGTCGTGAAGGTCGTCTCTGGCAGCTTGTTCGACGTAGCTGGACCTGCGACAACGCATTCAGTTGTGGCAACAGCTATGGGGTCGTTCACAGAAAATCTCGACCACAGACTGCAAACGCCAAGAATGTCTACGTTTGCGATCTACGTGCTCAACGGCTCACTTGTTGTCAATGATCAACATCGTGTCGAACGACATCAGCTGGTCGTGTTTGATGATAGCTCTGATCAAACGGAGATCGTATTGCGCAGTGAGCAGGCAGGAGATGTGTTGATTCTCGCCGGCGAACCAATTGGTGAACCTGTTGTGCAATACGGTCCATTCGTGATGAATACGGAAGAAGAGATTCATCAGGCAATTGAGGACTATAGAAACGGCAGGATGGGCTACCTGGACTCGTGATCAGTTCTTGATGAATGGTATCGAGTACATGCTGGACGAGTCAGAAATGCAGAGCATGTACATCCCTGATGCAATGCCATTTACATCTATGTGGGATTGGCGATGTCCCGGTACCGTAAAGATCATGCAGCCTAATGCGTCGTACAATGTGATCTCATAGACACCTGCAAATACGCCTAAGTCTGGTTGTATGAGAACAACATCAGAACCGGGGTTCGGACTTATAACCACAGGACGCGTCTGAGCAATGCTGACGAGCCGAATAGTTCGGCCCGAGCAGATATCACCGAGTACGATCGATCCATCTTCGTAGAGTACATCGCACGGCTGATCATTCCATTGAAAGCCTGGCTGGCGCACAAACATGAGTGGTGTGGTTGTCGACGTAGACAAAAGCGTCTTCATTGGAAGAACTGCGACTGTATCGCCCCCTAACCAACGACCGTCAATCGATATTTGTGTCAGTGAGTCAGTTGTGCTGGTGCTCCATCTGCCCCGCGCAGACGAGCCGTCGGTTACGGCAAGGTCCGCAGATCTGACCGCAATTTCAAGATGAAACGAATCGAGCAGGACGGAATCTATTGATGGCCGTCCATCCATGAGCACAGGCACAAGCTCTGTTCTGCCGATACCCGATGAAATGTCGGGCATGTATAATCGGGTTGTTGCGTATGCTTCGGAGACTAAGACAACCTTTTCGCGCGCCATGCACGGATTGGATGTGACCAGCACAAGAGAATCTACATGTTTGCCGTAGCGTTGGGTGATTTCGACATCGCACTCAAGTAGATCTCCCGGAAGCAGTGAGCAGGGAATTGACGGTCTGCTTGTGACGTATGAGAACGGTGTTGGTGCAGGGGGCTCAACAGACAGAACATCTATTGTGACGTCACCAGTGTTGACGTATCGAGCAGTTAGTAACTGCTTTCTGCCGATCACAGGCTGGGTAAATATCAACGTGTCCGAATGCGTCAGTCTGGCATCGATGGCATTGCCAACAAGTACAACAGTAATGATCGTATCGCACGGAATCAGCCTGATCGCAACCGTCACTGTATAACGACCGAGGGTTGCAGGCAGTACGTTGGCATTAACAACGCGCACGCCTTGTAACGAGTCGCCTCGTACAAGATCAAGAGTTACACCTGGAGGGGTAATGACAGTATCCACCAGCCACGTTGTCGAATCAATGGATGTAAGTGGAATACTCACAACTGCAGGTAGACGCTGGCAGAGCACAACATCGGGAAGTTCAACTGTGTCTGGTGCACTCATGCGCGGCATCTGCACCTTGCCATCGACGTCAACCCATAGCGTATCGTAGCAGCCCTCGAACTCGAAGACAATACCTGCACGACCTTGAGACTGCTGCGCCGTTGGTACCCATGTTAGTGCCAGCTGGAACGGTACACCATCGGCAATAGGGAAGGGTACATTCGTCATTGAAACAACACTTCCTTGTCCAATGATCTGGCGCACCAGACCGTTGCTTCCGGTAATGCGACATTCAATTGTCGTATCACGAGTGGCACCCATGCATGAGTATATCTCCGGCATGCGTACTGTGCGCGGAGTGAGAGTATTCAGACGATTCTGACGGTTCCATGTGATCGTTGCCGTTACCACGGAGTCGCATGGTGATAGCGTCACGGAAACAACTGCTGTGTTATTCCCACTGCGATTGCCGGTAACAATGCGCATGCCTATGCGGACGCTGTCTCGTGCGCCGATGCGAAGCGGCAGGCTATCAGAGAGTATTGCATTGGGATTGGTAGACACCACCTTGCTAACAAAACCAGGAGCACTTCCGAGGTTAACGACCACCAGCGATGTGTCGATGAACTTATCACAGAAAACATCGCCCAGATCGAGAGTGCGGGCAAGCCCCTTCCAACCATCGAGCACTGTTACAGTAACAGTATCGAGTGCTATGCATCCAGTCTGATCTGAGATGGTAACCACATATGACGCAGTGCGCGTAGGTTTTACGTCGACAACACTCGAGGTGGCGAATGTCTTACCGTTGAGCTCACTCCATTCGATTCGCGCTACTGCGCCAACTGTGCGCAGCGAAAGCTGAACTGTTTGATTCGGACATATCGTGGTGTCGGATAGAATCGTGACACCGAGCACGGGCTTGGGAGTTGTGTTCTCCGGAATGACAGCCCGAAACGCGACAGACCCGGGGTCTCCGGATTTGGCCAGATGTGCTGCCTGTACTGCATCGGTAAACGCGGTACAACGGCCGGAAACACCGCCTTCGGCGCTGAAGGTTACGCCTGCCGGCAGGGATATTCCTGAGTACAGCACACCGCCACCACCGCCACCACCACCAGGACCATGCAGGCCACCATTCGACATGTTCCCGCCTTGTCCGCCATTGACAGTAATATGCAGGGGGCCAACAAGCACCGAACTTGAAATCAACACGCAGCCTCCGGCGCCGCCACCACCAGCCCCGTCATTTCCAGCTGTCTGTGCGGCTGCGCCAACTGACTGGATGATGTTTTGATTACCATAGAGTGTATCGGCTTTGATGATGACAATGCCGCCACCACTGCCGCCTGCCGTACCTGTATTATTGTTCATGTGACCAGCGCCGCCGCCGCCGCCAAAGCGTACATACGGTAGGCCATTGAACTGGATTGGAAGGCTGATACCACCGCGTCCGCCATTGTCAAACGGCGCACCACAACCCTGCCACTGACTCCCTCCGTTGCCGCCGCGACCTCCATTGCCGCCACCACCACCGCCTGAGTTGTGACCAACACCACCACCGCCAGCACTGAAGAGCTCTGCATTCCCCGCAACATTGTCCACGCGGGGATAGACGAAGGTAGCACCCTTCATAGCAGCTTCGGGGTTCGCTATGGTTGTGTTACCAATCGTGGTTGAGCATTGTGCGTTATTGACGTTGCGCACTGCTCCACCTTGATAGCCGATCGACGATGCATCGATTGTGCTCCGTAAACTGAGCACACCCCGCACTTCGAGAGCGATGATCCCACCACCCTTGCCGTCCCAAGGCTTACCGAGCAGCGGGGTTGTAACCAACGTTGTTCCATTGTACGAAGGCACGCGCACGAGTTGAACGAAATTGCAGCGCTGGTAGGTATGTACGAGTGTGCGCCTGAGCTCTATCACTCTGTTGGGTCGAATGCGCTCGATGGTAGCAAACTCAAATAGTCCCACAGCATCTGTTGTATAGTCTGAGGCACCAGTACAGCCCATGGTCTGATGCAGCAACACGCGGTCTCCTGCTCGAAACCCGGTCGTATCCTCGACCTCCAGCAGAGCGGCACATGCGTCCGTCGTTATCTGCAGAACGGGCGTGTAGATATTGATGACGCCGCCTATGGTAGACTGTGCGCTGAGTGGACCATAAAAGGATGCGCCTGCGGTGATCATCATCAACGCTGCCAGTAAACGTCGCATCTGTACAGAAAACGTATCCATCGTTACCACATTACGGAATTCGATCGACCTTTCTGTCGATGAAATGTTACGCAGTTGCTTGGGGCGGTCGTTCAAGTAACTGCAGTCCCTCCGTGCGCTGAAGTGTGTAGTCTACTTCCCAGTCACTCTTGAACAAGACAGCCATTCGCCCCTTGTCATCGATTACAACAGGCGATGCCGTTGCAGGTCTGACGTCGGAACCAAGCCAACGCGTTCGTGTAAACGGCATTCGCTCGAGCTTCACTTTTTCATTGTACTCGTTTTCCATCCGCCAGGCAAAGAGTTCCAATTGCAGTTCACCGACAACTCCGATAAGGGGCACAGGGTTTCCATCTGACTCTGTGAAAATCTGAATGACACCCTCTTCGCGAAGCTGATCTATACCTTTGCGAAAAGATTTTGAGAATGAACCTGTAGAAGGCCAAACCTTTGCAAAGATCTCGGGAGCAAAGCGTGGGAAGTCGGGCAGTTCTGCCTTACTTCGTTGTGTGATGGTATCGCCGACCTGGAACAAGCCAGGGTTTGTTAACCCGATAACATCGCCCGGGAATGCTTCATCAATGATCTTACGATCCCGGCCAAAGATCTCGAACGGGTAGGTTAGCTTAGTTTCCTTCCCAGTCCGTGGATGGTAGGCGGTCATCCCGCGCTCGAATGTTCCGCTAACAATGCGCACGAATGAGATGCGGTCACGATGGGCCTTATTCATGTTGGCCTGAACCTTGTAGACGAAGCCCACAAATTCTTCATCAGAGGGGGCTATGCTACCCGTAGACGTTTGATAGGGCTGCGGAGTCGGAGCAAGATCCAGTATTGACTGGAGAAAATGTTCGACACCAAAGTTGGTTATTGCGGAACCCCAGAACACAGGCGTGCATTCTTCGCGCAGATATGCCTGACGGTCGAACTCAGGGATAACATGATCAACAAACTCGAGATCTTCGAGCAGCTTGTCGTGCGACAGCTCTCCAATGGACGACCGGAGTTCCTGTCCGCGAATGTCCCCAATGGACACGGGAGCCTTATACCGATTACCAACGGTACGTTCGAACTCAAAGAACTGCTCCGTTGCTCGGTCGTAGATGCCGCGAAAGTCTGGACCGTTCCCAATTGGCCACGTTCGAGGGATGGCAGTGATTCCTAGTGTCTGCTCTACTTCGTCAAGCAGCTCAAGTGGATCGCGTGCAGGGCGGTCCATCTTATTCATGAACGTGATGATCGGTATGCCACGGTCGCGACATACCTTGAACAGTTTCAATGTCTGCTCCTGAACACCGCGTCCTGCGTCGAGAAGCATGATGGCTGAATCTACCGCCATGAGTGTGCGGTAGGTATCTTCGGAGAAATCCTGGTGGCCAGGTGTATCGAGAATGTTCAGCAGAAGATCTCCATACTCAACCCGCATAGCGCTTGAAGAGACAGAGATCCCGCGTTGTTGTTCGATTTCCATCCAGTCCGACGTAGTCGAACTGTGCTTGCCCCCTGTAACGGCTCCGGCAGCATGGATTGCCCCAGAGTAGAGCAGAAGTTTTTCTGTCATCGTTGTCTTGCCTGCATCTGGGTGAGAGATGATAGCAACGGTTCGACGACGTTGTATTTCGGCAGGTCTGTTGGCCATAGCCAACAAACTTACGGTGCGATTGGTGTAGAAACGGCCTCGAGTTTAGTAATGTTCATCAAAACATCTACGCCAACGCGCAGCGGCGAGGCCGTCCATGTTGCATCCGAGACCACACTTGTGAACATTGGTGCGTACGAAACTTCCGGCATGATGGTTAGGCTGCTGCCGAATGCAACTGCTGTTCTAATACCGACAACAGCACCGAACTGAAAACCGCTCGTGTTTGGAATGCTGCCATCAGAAGTATTCCAGAGAGCACTGCCATTGCTAAAGTCGTACGGGAGCGTTGGGTCTGCCAGCTTTTCTGTTTGGTCGTACGTGCCGCTCAGGATCGTGCCGAGACGCAGTCCTCCCGTGACGAAGACTCCATGAGTGATTTCGTAGTTGATAGTTGGCTCGACAAATAACGCACCGACACTTGTGTTGAGACCGTGCTGGATTGATGAGCTAACGGCATTGTTGCCCACACGCACCGTGATTGGCTCATTTGCAGTGAAGTTCGCACTCGAGCTCTGATATACTACCCGAGCTCCAAACTCGAGTCCTGCCGAAAGTGGCATCAGCAATTCAGCACCGACCATAACACCGGAACCGGATGTGCCCTCATAACCAGGGCAGCACGATGGTACGGTTGGGAACCGAAATCCGCTCTCTACACCATTGCCAATCATTGGCGCCAGCAGCACCGTGAGGCCAACAGAAAGCGTGCGCTTTTCTACCATGGACGGCTTGGGTGCCTCGGGTTCAGGTTTGGGTTTGGGCTTTTGTTTTGAGAGAGTCTCCTGAGCCATCAGCGCCAAACTCGCAGAGAACATTATGATGATGACCGACGCATATCGACGGAGGGTTGTGCTCGTGTTCATAGTAGTCTTCCTCTTCGATTAGCGTTGAATGAAAACAGTTGTGTGGGACGTTTCGCCGCGAGCAGCGATCGATAAAACGTATACTCCTGACGGGAGGGAACGTACATCGATACTCTCTTTCAGAATGCCTCCAGCATCAGGCGTAGCTTGACCTTGCGCAACCTCCTGACCAAGCGATGATGTGATCATCCACATTAGAACATCGCTACCCATGCCTGCAGCATCAATTGTTAGGTCGTTTGAAGCTGGAGTTGGATACACGTGAAGCCGCACTCCCGATGTGCGTGGCTTGAGGAGACGCGAGCCCCCTTCCTGACAGATGTCTGTGATGGTGACCTTGCCCGGAGCAGAGGTTATCGAAGCGCCGGAAGCTTCTGCCCAGACGAAGTCGCTGATCACCAAAGATGACGTTGAGGCTGTTCCCAGGATCGCCGTGAAATTCAGAGCAAACAGCACGCCTGTAGTATCGTTGCCGCGCACACCACTGATCTGTGATGTACATGTTCCTGTTCCTGCAGGCACGTAGCAATCCGGGGTGTTGCCGCGCCCAACTACAACCATCGGATCGTAGGTAATCTTGGCAGACCATGTCTTAGCCTTTGAAGCATTTAGGCCCGAAGATGAAACGATGCGTACTGGAACTACGACAAGGTCGCCAACCTTGACGGCAACTGAATCAATCACGATGTTGGTTGAGACCTTCGTGGTCTGTTCGCATGTTCCTGTTATCACAGATGCCACGTCCGTCAGACATGAACCAGCTGCAACAGCATAAATGGTGTCGGATACTGCGACACGCGTATCACATCCTGTGGTGAAGTCGATTTCTACCTGCGCTCCCGGAAGCAGTACCGAGAAATTTGGTGGACGTGTTCCTGTAACAGCAGTACCAGTTGAAGAGCGCAGTCCAACGACCAGAGTGTCGGATCCGGTATTAGTATACCGCACAGTGCCGTTAGCTGTTCCTGAAATCGTACCAAGCGACGTTAGTGGGTTATCTGCACGCAATGCTGGACGAGTTCGTGAACCTGTCACACGTATGACGCGTCGCACATCACACGGTTCGAACACAATCACAATGCTGTCGCTGAGTAGACCCTCGGCAGCTGGTGTCCATGTTACGTTGAATGCTAGGGGCGTACCCGGCGTAAGCGGCTGGCCTTGCGATAACGTAGCCGACAATGTAGGCCCTGCCGATACGCTCTTGATAGAGGCACTGCCAGTACCATCGAACGACAATGACGCAGTGCGTGTGGTGCTTGGCGACGGCGCACATGCAGAGAATTCGCCAAAATCGATTGACGAAGGAGTCGTAAATGCAACGCCGTTCTTTTGTGCCGAGTAGGTCACTGTCAGAGTCTTTGCACACGGCTCAACAGCCAACACACTGCTTTTTGCAAAAACGCCAGTTGCACCCGGACGGATCGAGACTTGAATCTCGACGGACGCTTTTGCGCCTATATCAACCACACCCGACGGCGTGTAAACAATCTCAGGATCGCTCGGCAGCGTGACCTTTACAGCAACATCTGAATTGTTTGTGAGAGTAATGACAGTATCCCTCTGGTTGTCGCACCCCGAGAGCGTACCGACATTGAGATTCGCAGCATTTGCAACCACCGTAATGGAGGACGTTACGGCGTTTAGCTTAACACGCAGAGTGTCTTTACATGCTCCAGATGTGTATGCAAACTTGGCCTCGGAACTGTAGATACCAACAGCTGGAGTGTACTGGAACCTGACCGTTGCGTCCTGTCCGGGTTGAATTGTGATCTCTGTTGTTGGCGAAATGATCGAGTACGGAGCTGCAATGATGCCCGGCTTAACAACCAATGGCTCGATGCCACGATTACGTATGACCACCGTGTCAGTTCTTGGCGTGGTCTCACACTCGACAGACGCACCAAACGATAGTGTGCTTGGCACGACCACTGCTGTAACTGCTGCCTTGGTTACACTGTAGGTTGAACGCGCAGTCCACGAACATGGGGTACCTGTTACGTTGAACGATCCTGTCGTAAGACCGGATGTGGAGGCAGTGATGCTGATGCGAATGTTGACTGAACCCTTTGGCGGGACTGCAATGCCCCCTGCAAGGTTGGTGACCAAACTCAGGCGTGGATCGTCAGGCGTCATGCCGGTAATACGAATCTCGTAATCGTGTGGATTGTTCACGGTTACATCCTGCTCTGCCGTAGACGTGCAGGCATCAAGCGATCCGAAGTCAATTGACGAAGGAGAAACAATCGGCCGTGGGTCTATAACCTTCACAAGGACGGTGTCGCGGGCAGCGCATCCATTGCTGTCGGTTACCGTGATTTCATACCGTGATGTAGAGCCCGGATTGACAAATGGATTTGGGATCGTGTCGTTGTCGATGAATTCAACACCTGTTTCAATCCGATTCCATTTGTACTTGTACGGTGGTTTACCCCCTGATGCTACCGAGTTTATCTGTATCGATGATTTGTTGCAGAGGTTCGTATCCCTGCTGGCCACAACGCTCGGTCGGGGATTACGTCCAATGAAGATGGTGTCGCGATATCGACAGCCTTCTGCTGTTGTGCACAGCACGATATATGATCCAGTGTCTCGAACGGTAATTACTCGAGTGCTCTCGCCCGTAGACCACTGGTAGCGGGCAAAACCATTTGGAGCAAGCAGTTGTCTGGCATCAACATCACACAGCGTTGCCGGCCCGTTAGGGATAATGCTAATGACGGAATCCTTGCACTGCGTTAAGTAGGATACAAATGGATGTATGCGGGTAGTGTCCTTGTACAGCGTCGATGAATCTTGGAATGCACCCGGCGTTGTAACCATGCGGAATGTTTCGGCCATAGTTGCCACTGCCACATAGGCGCTGCGATCGCATGCAATATCTACGGCATCGTCAGCACCAAAATCGGTATTCGGCGGAATTGGTGTTGGGTTGGCGCGATCAATAACTGGAAGTGTATTCTGTGCCGGAGCTGCGTAGAATGAACCGTACAGCACCTTCCTACCAGTAGAATCGAGCTTGCCGATGAATCCATCTTTGAGAACAAAGCCAGCGGCCGTATTTGGTGTGTTCTGCATGGCATCAGCGGTCAAGGGGATGTTTGGCGATCCATATGTAGAGCCTGAAACCCAAATGTTGTTGTTCTTGTCTGTTGCAACTCCATAGACATAGTCTACCGAGTCTCCGCCGTAGTATGTAGACCATTGTACAACACCATTCGCGTTATGTTTACGCACATAACCGTCGGTTGGTCCACCCCTGGCCGTCATAAGCGCACCAGCCGTAGTAGGGAAGTCAGTGCCAAATGTATATCCCACAACAACAACTGCGTTTGTTCCGTCCAATGAAAGATCGCAGATCTGATCTTGACCTGTGCTGCCGTACTGTGTGGCCCAGATGCGCGTTGGCGTTGGACCGAATTTCACAATCACGTTGTCGTCGTCTCCCTTGCGCGTGGATCCGTCGGTAACTGGGAAATTGGTTGACTGCGTGAGACCGCTGAAGACGATGTTGCCTTCGGTATCAACACCAACTTTGCCACCGTAGTCCATCCCGCCACCACCATAGAATACATGGTAGTTGCGCACCCAGCGCCCTTGTGGATTGAGCTTGAAGACAGCAAGGAAGATGTCATAGTTCTTCGAGAAGATCGCGGTGTCCTTCTTAAAACCACCGTCACCATTCATGCGGCCGAGAAGTGGACTGTTCGTAGAGCCGACTATGGCGATCTTGTCCTTTGTTACGGCAATACCTGTGACGATGTCGTTTTCTCGATCGTCAACCTTCCAGCTGTCGCCCCATTTGCCATCTGGCTGGAGCTTGAGAACAAATCCAGCAACAAAGGCAATGGAGTCGATACGTTTTCCTGATGCGTCAAATGCCCATGCCTGAAGCTCTTCGTTACTTCCGACAAAGAGTGTGTCGGGAAGATTACGCGACTTCGTCTGTCCGCACGCCCAGATGTTGCCAGCGGGATCGGCGGTTACATCGTGCAGAATATCCTCAAGGGATCCACCGTAATACGTGTGCCACTGGAACGTGCCAGATTCACTGAACTTTGCGATAAAGCAATCCATGCGGCCTTTGAGACGACGCTGCAAGACGCCAGCGACATTCGGCATGTCGGTTGCATACGTCGTGCCGGCAAGAATTGTGTTGCCTGTCGAATCAAAGGTGGTACGCAGAGATGTGGGCGAGGTGCCATTGATGGCCGTATATAGCGACAGCGAGCCGCCGATGTAGGTTGCCCACAACCGCTGTGGATCTACAACCAGTGTTTTTGTGCGATCGTAGCTACCAATGTCAAAGCGTACTGAGTGTCCCGAGGTTAGGAACGATGCTTTAACCATGGAATGAAAATCTCCAGCCGCGTTCTTTGTGAACACAACCGGTGCCTGCTCTCCAAGCTCTCCCAGAGGGGTTGCGATGTCGATGCCTCCTGCCTCGTTCAATGCCGGCGCGCTGCCGCCCTTGTACATCATGGCGATTTGAGAGGGATCTCCACCGGGATGCACGATGAAATCGTACTTAACGCCAGCAGTGGTAAGGTACATGCGAAGATCAATCTTCGGATACACCTCTCGGTATGTGATAGAGCGGAACCTTGGAGCTTCAAGGCCCGTGATACCGGTGTGCTCATTGATATAGCGCACAAGGCCAGGGAGTTGCTCACCGAACTCAGACCGAGCAGCCGGGTTGCTGCCGATAAGCTCCATGTCCACGCGAAATCTGTCCATCTCGTAGTCCGGATCATTCTTGCTGTGTATCTCAGATGCATACATCCGCACCTGAGCCATATGCAGGCCCCTAGGGTGAATGTATGCAACAGTGCCACCTACCCTAACAACGGCATCGACGGAGGTTTCCTGCCGGCCCCCTTCATAATGTGCCTGTCCGACGTTCTTCTCGAAGTAGATTAGGCTCTGCGCACCTCGTTGAAGGGGGCGAGGTGTAGACTGCGAAATGCCATTCTGTGCAGAAAAGGCCAGGCAGATAAGCAATGCAAATGAGGTAACCATCCTGGAGAGGATCATACGGTTCTCCAAACGAACGAAATTGGTGTATAGAAGGGGCGAGAATACGACACAATGGCCGGATAGACAAGGGACAACCAGCGCTATTGCGTATCATTGGAGCATCGAATCTTTCGCATGATGGAGTTATGGTAACCTACGAGACACTTGCAACCCCTCCGGGCAGGGCATTGCTTCGTGATATCTACCGGGATCTGCGTTTTGAAAAGCACCTGGGGGCGCTTGCCGCCCTCGGTCTGATGTGGCGTATCTGTACACAGGAACGAGATCTGTTTCGTACGATCAACCGCGATGTAACCGTCCTTCATCCTTTGGGTGTCTGGTCCGGCACAGGATTATGGATGCAGGAGATCGTGAATAGGTATTTCTACTCTGCCATCAATGCATTTGTATACATAGGTGCAGCGTTTTTGTTGGTGGCCATTGGACTCAACAGAACAAAGATCATTGACTCGCCGGGTGTTGTTGTTGCGGCCATCATAGTTGAGGCATCGCTTTTGGTGCTTCTCTTTGCTGTGATGTTCTTTACCCCCCCCGATGATGACGTAATGTCTGCCGAGGGGGCACAGGATGATGTGTCGCGCGAACTTCTTCGCGAGCTTGGCGAGATAAGCAGAGATTATGCTGCCATGGCAGTTCAACTGGAAGCAATCGCAGGAACGCTGCAGGATGTTGTTGAGCGTCAGCACGAGATGTCGCAAAGCATGCAGACAAGCGTAGATGCAGCCGTGCAGGCCGTGGCACCAAATCCCGCATTAATGGGAGCTATGACGCAGACCACGAATGCGCTAAGCTTGTTCACCAGCAGCGTGAATACTCTTGGCGAGCGGCTTCAGGCTGTTGAGCGTCAGGAAGTTGAGCGACTCGTGCGAATAGAGCTTGAGAAATTGCTATCACGCAATATCGTTGAACGGGATGGCAAAGGCAGCTAAACGGCGCAAGAGCGTGGAAATCTATTTTGTGCTCTACCTTGTAGCACTGGTGCTTCTTATGCCGGATCGCGACATGGGTTTGAGGAATGCCGGTGCCGATGCAGGGCAGAAGCTCATCGAGCTCTATCCTGAAAAGATCCGTCTCGAGTGCAAGATCGAACGCGATTCGGGTGGGCCAATCAATGTCCTCTCCAACGATACCATCAACACGATCAGGTATTCGCCGGCGCTCTCCGCAATGCGGGTACGAGCAACAATCGAAGACATCGAAACGGGTCAGATTCTCTCCATCGACGACTCATCATCGAACGGCGCACAGTTTGCTTCACTTACCGCTGTACCTGAACGAGGTATCATTACGTTTGCATGGAGACCGCCAGTTACAACAATGACGTCGAAGACGTTTCGAGTTACACTGCAGGTAAGCGGCATCCCGCAAGGCGACCAGACGCGCTCTACACCAGCGCTGGGAAGTACGCAGTTCGTTCTTACGACAGTTGTGAACGATCAGCTGCCGCCGCAGATTGTTTTGCTTGGCGGAGGTACAGACACCTTGATCATGAGGGATACGTCGGCACGGCAATTTGGCGAGCAGCTCAGTGCCGAATTCTGGATCGAGCCGTCGCGACCAACGATCATGGCTGCTGCAGGAAGAGAGTGGGTAACCAGGGTAAGTGTCGGCGGTGCAGATCCAAGCCGAGACTTGATTCAATTGCCGAGTGTACGTGTCGTTAGCGGACAAATGGTTGATGTTATTCGGTACTTTGAACAGCGCACCCTAATCATCAAGGGTAAGGCACCACTCAATGGCACATCTGTTGTAGAAGTAACGGCCACGCGAACAGATGGCAAGCAGGCACGCGCAACATTTTCGGTGCAGACGGTTGTAACTGCAACACCGAAGATCCCCGATGCTGTCTATGCGGGTGTCGAGTTTCAGATCGACCCACTCTTGCCGTCGGTCGAGGCAGCTAAGGCCGTTCTGCGGGATGGCGATAGGGAAGTGGCTTATGCATCAAATGGGATGCTGCGATACAAGCCCTCGAATGTTGATACAGGAAAAGTGCTGCTGTTCGAACGGTACATCGACAATCAAGTAGATTATTCGGAAAAGATCCTCGTGCGTTCGTTCCCGCCGCCAGTGGTGCGCGAGATTCGCCGTGGCAGCGACGTGAATGTGAAGAATGTCGTTGTTCAGTTTTTTGCTGCTGAACGGGGCTCCAACAGACCTACTCTCAAGATCATCGATGGCAATGCCGTCAATCTGAGGCGTCTGTCGGGCTTCCTACGTCCGGCAGATAATCAGCGTCCAACTGTATCGTGGATCGAGGTTTTCGAGGTCTCACGCAAAGACCAAGAAAGACCTTTTACATTTCGCGTGCAGGCCTTCGACGAACGCGGTCGAGCCAGCGCTGTTGCTGCAGAAGATTAGCGTCGTGCCAACATGGCCCGATAGATTGCAACGTTGTTGAGATGCTCGGCATAACTGCGTGCGAATCGATGGCCGCGCGTTCCATCGCCCCTTGCAACGAAGAACAGAAAATCATGACTTTCAGGTGAGATGGCAGCTTGAATGGCGCCTCTACCGGGGTTACAGATAGGTCCAGGCGGTAAGCCTTGGTGTTGGTAGGTGTTATAACGATTCGTCGCATCCCGCAAATCGGCACGGGTTATCGTAAGGTCTCGGCCATACTGCAGGGTAGGGTCTGCCTCGAGGCGCATTCCAATCCGCAGCCTGTTGGCATATACGCCGGCGATCGTGGGTAGCTCGTCGGAACGAACAGCTTCTTTCTGAACGATCGATGCAAGTGTGATGACGCTGTCTCGGCTCCTGCTCATTGCTCCGTCCAGCGCATTCCACATACGATTAAACTCGTCGGCCATCATCGTACCGATCACCTTGGGACTCTCGGAGCGAATTACATGGTATGTGGCAGGAAGCAGCGCCCCCTCCATCGATGGTGATGCCAGCTTGTACCTCTGCAGTGTATTCACGGATGTAGCCCAGGATAGAAATGCCGCCGAGTCTATCTGTGCCCGGGACTTCAGACGCGATGCAATCTGAAACATCGTAAAGCCCTCGGGTATGGTGATCTTCACAAGAGGCTCCCGCCTACCGTAGACAATCATCCCGATCACATCAAGCAGTGACTGGTCTGCAGTAACGTGATACCATCCAGGTGTGAGGTTCCGTCCGGTAAGGCGCAGACCAGCTTTGATGGCGAACGTCATGAATCGGGGATTATCAAGGGCGCCGCCAGCACAAAGCTCGTCAACCACAGATGCTACGCTGTACTGTGTGCGCTCAACGAGCACCGAGCCGGTGCCTGCAGCGTGCTGTGAGAGGTACACTGCACTCGCTATCACTACGGCAACGCAGAATCCACCGGCCGTAAGACCAATCCTCCTCATGACTATGCCAGAGCCTCGGCTGCTGCGCCTGTAACAGTGCGAACGAAGATCTCATGCAATGTCGGTTCGACAACAGTGAACTGCAGAATATCGGCGTGCTCGAGCGCTTGACGCAGCACGCCCTTTGCATTGGCTCCTTCGCCGCATTCCAGCTCGATCCAATCGGGTCCAATGCTGTGAACCGACGTCAAGGCAATGCCTTGCAGCGCATCTGCCGAACCGGACGTGCGGAATCGCAGACGATTGGTAGCATTGGCAGAACGGATGGCACTTAGCTGCCCATCGAGAACGACCCTGCCCCTGTTAATGAGGGCAATGTCGTCGCAGAGCCTCTCAACCTGATCCATTTGATGAGTAGAGAGCATGATCGTTGTCCCGGCTGCCTGAAGCTCTTTGATCACTGAGATCATCAGATCGGCATTAACCGGATCAAGTCCGCTGAACGGCTCGTCAAGTATCAACAAGGATGGGGCGTGCATTACCGTTGCAATGAACTGCACCTTCTGCTGCATTCCCTTGGATAACTCCTGCACCTTCTTGGATTCCCAGCCTGAGGCATCCATGCGCTCTAACCACGTGCGCGCCTGGCGCTGCGCCGAGGAAGGGGATAGCCCCTTCAAAGTAGCGAAGTAGACGATCTGCTCGAGCACAGTCAGCTTCTTGTACAGACCCCGCTCCTCGGGCAGATACCCTATGCGGGTGCTGCGTTCGCCGTCGGCAATGCCCTGTAGGCTGATGGAGCCCTGGTCAGGCTCGATTATCTGTGTTATCATCCGAATGAGTGTTGTTTTCCCGGCACCATTTGGTCCGAGCAGACCAAAAATGGAGCCCTGGCGCACGGACAAACTCACGTTATCGTTGGCTACATGACTGCCAAAACGCTTTGAAACATTGGATACAGTAAGCATAGCTGCGAAGCTACGGCAATTCGTAAGTTTGTGGCACTTTTTGAAGAACCGCGATGTTATCGCGGCGGCATCAAGACACAACAATCAGGTGAACAATGAGAGCATTTCGCGAGGTCTGGGATTCGAACGTTTTTCAAAAGTGGCTCATGGCCATCACCGGCTTGCTGTTGGTTGGGTTTCTGCTCGGACACCTCTCTGGTAACCTGTTGGTCTTCATGGGGCCGGAGCACATCAACGAGTATGCTCACGGACTTCGCACAATGCTTCATGGTGCGGCCATTTGGATCGTGCGCCTGGGTCTGCTTACAAGCTTCGTGCTGCATGTGACTTCTGCTATCAAGCTCTCGCGTCGTAACCGCACGGCGCGGCCCAATGCCTACAGCACCGTCGAGCATCGAGCATCTACTGTGGCTTCACGCTCAATGTTGTATTCGGGCCTGCTTCTGCTAACCTACGCGATGTATCATCTAGCCCATTTTACATGGGGCGTGGTCCACTCTGAATACTATGCCAAGTCTTGCCCACCGAATGCAGAGTGCAGCGGTGCAGAGTGCATACCGGATGTGTACACTATGATCGTATCAAGCTTTCAACAGCCGCTGATCAGCGTGGCCTATGTGCTGGCCATGATCATGGTTGGTCTGCATCTTAATCATGCAATTGCGAGTGCATTCCAGACACTTGGGTTGCGCAATCAGCGCTTTGTACCGATCGTGCGCACTGTTGGCCCCTTGCTTGGAATACTTGTGGCGGCTGGATTCTCGTCGGTGCCGTTGGCAATACTTGCCGGAATTGTGAAATAAGGAAGGACATAGCATTAACATGGATCTGAAGAATCATATTCCCAGCGGTCCTATCGAGCAGAAATGGGACAAGCATCGTGCGGAGCTGAAACTGGTCAACCCAGCCAATAAGCGTAAGTTCAGCGTGATCGTTGTGGGCACAGGCTTGGCAGGCTCCTCTGCAGCAGCTTCACTTGCAGAACTGGGGTATAACGTGCAGGCGTTTACCTACCACGATTCGGCACGGAGAGCGCACTCGATCGCAGCGCAGGGTGGTATCAATGCAGCGAAGAATTATCAGAACGACGGCGACTCCGTATGGCGCTTGTTCTATGACACGGTCAAGGGCGGAGACTTCCGGGCGCGAGAGGCCAATGTGCACCGGCTGGCGCAAGTCTCGGTAAACATTATCGACCAATGCGTTGCTCAGGGCGTACCGTTTGCACGTGAGTATGGTGGATACCTGAGTAACCGCTCGTTTGGTGGCGCGCAGGTATCACGTACATTCTATGCCCGTGGGCAGACTGGTCAGCAGCTTCTGCTTGGCGCCTACCAAGCATTGATGCGTCAGGTTGGGCTTGGTAAAGTAAAGCTGCATAACAAACAAGAAATGCTGGACCTGATTGTTATCGATGGTCGTGCGCGCGGTATCGTAACACGGAACATGATCACCGGTAAGGTTGAATCGCATATGGCAGATGCAGTGGTGCTGGCAACTGGCGGCTACGGCAACGTCTTCTATTTGAGCACAAATGCCAAGGCCTGTAACGTGACAGCAACCTATCGCGCTCACAAGCGCGGTGCGCTTTTTGCAAATCCGTGTTACACGCAGATTCACCCAACATGTATCCCTCAGAGTGGCGATTATCAATCGAAGCTGACGCTGATGTCTGAGTCGCTTCGAAACGACGGACGCATCTGGGTCCCGAAAAAGCAGGGAGATACCCGCCCACCGGACCAGATTCCTGAATCAGAGCGTGATTACTACCTCGAGCGCAAGTATCCATCGTTTGGTAACCTTTCGCCCCGTGACATCGCATCTCGCGCCGCCAAAGAGGCCTGTGACGATGGCCGCGGAGTAGGGCCAGGCGGCTTGGGCGTTTATCTTGATTTCTCGGATGCTATCAAGCGTCTAGGAGAAAAGGTCATCGCCGACCGTTACGGTAACTTGTTCGAAATGTATGAGCGCATCACCGGTGAGAACCCATACCAAGTGCCGATGCGCATCTATCCAGCTGTCCACTACACAATGGGTGGTCTGTGGGTTGATTACAATCTGATGTCGAACGTACCAGGACTCTTTGTCCTCGGTGAAGCCAACTTCTCCGACCACGGTGCAAACCGACTTGGAGCCTCTGCTCTGATGCAAGGACTTGCCGACGGCTACTTCGTGATCCCGTATACTATTGGCGGTTACTTCGCACAGGGTGGTTTCTCACCAGTGCCGCAAGACTCACCGGTTGTTCAGGCAACGGTTCATGAGGCCGAAGAAAAGATTAAAAAGCTGCTTTCGATCAACGGAAAGCGTTCACCAACATCGTTCCACCGAGAGCTTGGCAAGATCATGTGGGACAAGTGCGGCATGGCGCGCAACGAAAAGGGGCTAACCGAGGCTCTTACGCGTATACCTGAGCTTCGTGAGGAATTCTGGCAGAACGTCGTTATTCCAGGAAGCGGAGAACAGCTCAATCAGTCACTCGAACTCGGACTGCGCGTTGCAGATTTTCTTGAGTTCGCAGAGCTGATGTGCTATGATGCGCTGCACCGCAACGAATCGTGCGGCGGACATTTCCGCGAAGAATATCAGACGGAGGACGGCGAAGCACAGCGTAATGATCAGGATTTCGCATACGTAGGTGCATGGGAATACACGGGTGTCGGTTCGAAGCCAACGCTTCACAAGGAACACCTCGAATTTGAAAATGTGCAACTGGCTACACGGAGTTACAAATAATGAACCTTCGACTGCACATCTGGCGTCAGTCTGGTCCGCAGGACACTGGCATGCTCAAGACGTATGACGTCTCGAACGTGAGCGAACACATGAGCTTCCTCGAGATGCTCGACGTACTGAACGAAGACCTGATCGCCAAAGGCGAGATACCTGTTGCGTTTGATCATGATTGTCGTGAAGGTATCTGCGGCACATGCGGCATGGTTATCAACGGACGTCCGCACGGACCATTGGCCCGGACCACTGCCTGTCAGCTCCATATGCGTACGTTTAAAGATGGAGATGAGATCTACATTGAACCTTGGCGGGCTCGTGCATTCCCTGTGGTGCGCGATCTCGTTGTAGACCGTGGATCGTTCGATCGTATCATCCAGAAGGGTGGATTTGTAAGCGTAAACACGGGCAATGCTCAAGACGGCAACACCCTCCCGATACCAAAGACCGATGCAGACCGCGCAATGGATGCAGCAGCCTGTATTGGTTGCGGTGCTTGTGTTGCAGCCTGTCCGAACGCATCGGCAATGTTGTTCACTGCCGCCAAAATCGGACATCTTGGGTCTGTTCCGCAGGGTCAGGCAGAGAGGTCGACTCGTGCGATGAACATGGTTCTCCAGATGGACGCCGAGGGCTTTGGCTCATGCACTAACCATTACGAATGTGAAGCAGCCTGCCCGAAAGGCATCAGTGCTGACTTTATCGCTCAGATGAACAAAGACTATATCTCATCGGTGTTCGCCGGACGCGATTGAGACAGACGTAGAGTGCGACATTTGCATATAGGGGCCTGCAGAGCATTCTCTGTAGGCCCCTTGCCATTATCAAGTAATCTTTGTGCTCTCAGCTGACAGCGAGCACGAATTCGCGGACAGCTTGTTCGAGTCCGACGAACATCGCACGGCTCACAAGTGCATGGCCTATCGAAACTTCCTCGATCTCTGCGATCTGTGTAATCGGCGCAATGTTGCGAAGATCAAGACCATGTCCAGCCGTTACCACCAGGCCAGCATGCGCGGCAAGGTGTGCTGCAACACGAATTCGCTCAATCTGCAGATCACGGGCTGCCTGACTTCGTGCGTTGGCGTAGGTGCCAGTGTGCAATTCGATGATATCGACGCCACAAGCTGCTGCCGCCTCAACCTGCGAGGCCTCGGGCTCAATGAACAGGCTAACCTCGATCCCACGATCATGAAAGCGCTGTGTTAGCTCTGTGTAGTGAGCCTCATTGCCGGCTACTGCTAAGCCCCCTTCAGTAGTGAGCTCGCTGCGTTTTTCCGGGACGATAGTAACGAGCTCAGGTACAACCTCCAACGCGATTGTGATGATCTCTGGCGTTGCGGCCATTTCGAGATCCAGTTTTGTGGACACGACATCACGCAAGACGCGAACATCACGGTCGTTCACATGACGTCGGTCCTCGCGCAAGTGGCATACAATGCCGGAAGCGCCCGCCATTTCGGCAATTACTGCCGCGTGGACGGGGTCGGGTTCAATCCCACCCCGAGCTTCGCGAACTGTTGCGAAGTGATCGATGTTAACTGCTAATCGCATGCAACTTTTTTCTCTGTAATTTGTCAATTGATTTAGACGTGCGTATAAATCAAATGGCTGGCCCTACCTGCACGCTAAACTACTGATTTTTAGGAGGTCTTGTGTCTTTCGTCCGTACATGGCTGGCCGTCTTGGCGTGCCTTACCCTTTTTTGTGCTCCCAATGCCACTCAGGCCTCTCCGCATGTTGCGGCGAAACTGAAAGGATTCATTAAAAATGCCGGACAGTGGCCTACTGAAGTGCTGTATCTGGCCCGCACACCAGCAGGGCATGTGTGGATCACACGTACTGGGGTTGTTGTCGATCAATTCTCTGTGGATCGGTCTTTGGGTCTGCGAAATGGCAGCGTGGTCAGAGAGGTTATCGACAATGCGAATCCGGCCGCCAAGCGACATGAGGCTGTACCGTTAACCACGATGACGTGGATCAAGGGTGGGGCAAAAGAGCTGCAACTGACGACATCCGTTGTGCAGGAGGTTACGCTAACAGATGTTATCCAAGGGGTGGATCTGCAGTATGTGTATACAACCAAAGGCGTTGAGCGGACGATCCAATACCGCGACAACTATGTCCCTGGCAGCCTGCGTGTTGAACGTATCTCAGCCGAAAGCCAGCCTCGTGGCGAGGCTCTTGCCGTTACGCCTGTAACGTCAGTTGTTTATGGCTCATTTGTCGGAGGAACAGAGGCGGACAACCTCGTAGGGGTCGAGTATTTGACCAATGGTCAGGTGATCATAGCGGGCAATTCCCCTGAGATAACATTCCCGGATGCCACGGGTGGATACCAAACAGCGATAAAGGGAACATCCGACGGATTCATCGCCAGGCTTGATCGAAAACTTGAGAAGTTTTTGTCGTACACGTTCTATGGCGGATCCAATGACGACAAGATTACTGCTCTGGCTGCCGATAACATGAACAACATTTATGTAACTGGTGAAACAACATCGACAGACCTGCCCATCACATCAGGAGCTTCAGGCCAACTTCCTAAGGGAGGTATTGATGCCTTTATATGCAAGGTTGACAGCACATTGACAAAGTTGATCGTCAGTGGCTATCACGGAGGCAATAAGGACGACAAAGCAACTGCTATAGCGGTCGATCAAAATGGACTGATCTTTGTGTGCGGTTACACAAATTCAACCTCAGCACTACCTGTCACATTCCCCGTAACTGTCTCAAGGCGTGACTGGCGCGGGCGCACCACAACCGAACCGGGCGGTGGTGCAAATCAAGGTCTGATCGACGGTTTCGTATGCTTCTTCTCAGCCAATGGCTCGATCCAGCAGTCCAGGTACTTTGGTCGCGAAGGCAATGAGTACTTCCGTGCAATGTGCCTTGATAGGTCCAACGGCGTGTACATTACGGGGTCAACCACATCGCCAAACTTTGAGACTGCTCCTACATCAGGATTCTTTGCATCTGGTCGTTTGCCCTACGACAGAACGTTCAACGGTGGAACGACGGACGCGTTCATCGTAAAGCTTAACAATGAGCTGGCGTTGGCCAAGACCGACGACGGCACATACTCAACCTTCTTTGGCGGTGACGGAGATGATGAAGGTCGAGGCATCTACGTTGACGATCTTGGTCGTGCCCACTTTGTTGGTGTTACGACCTCTAAGAATCTCGAGACAGTAGGCACGCTGATTACACAGAAGATCGGAGACCAGGATCTGTTCTATGGCCTGTTGCCAGACGATGGAAGAACGCTCAACGGCGCAACGTATTTCGGTGGTACTGGTAAGGACGATGTTCTGGGGATGACCTATGATCAAGCTGCAAACGCTGCTATTCTCTTTGGCACAACGCAGTCAACAGATTTCCCAGTTAGTGGCGAAGGATCAAGCGGCAACCGTGCTGGCACAACCGACGGCTTCATTGCAGTGCTGAACACGTCGACAAATAAGTACACTACACTAATCGGTGGTGAGAACGACGACAGTGTTTACGTTGCTACCGTAGACAAGGTGGGCGATCTCTACATAGCTGGTACCACGACGTCAAGCGACTTCCCAACAAATCCCTACGGTGCCGAAACAAAGAATGCTGGTGGCCTGACGGGCTTTGTGAGTAAGTATGCCTTCGGAACTCTCGAATTGATGACTCCGTCAGGTGGTGAGACCTGGTGTGTAGGTGCAAATCGTCCGATTTCATGGGCGGCCCTCGGAGTGCCTGACACAATGAAATTCGCCATTGATATCTCGCAAGTTGGTACCGACAAGTGGACGTCGGTATCAAACTCAGCCGCAGGACGCAGTTTGAATTGGAAGGTTGCCAATTTGCCAACCGGACAGTACGTGATCCGCGTAACGACAAGCCGTGGTCACCTGAGCCAGCTTACCACACCATTCACGATCTCAAATCCGCCAACAGTTACCCAACAGCCCAAAGATGCATCTGCATGTGAAGGGGGTACTATCAGGCTGAAGGTTGGTGCTGATGGGGCAGGCCTGAAGTATCAATGGAGGCGCAACGGCACTAACATCCCGGGTGCAACTGCCGACTCTCTAGTGATCCCAGCTCTTGATGCCAACGGTGTAGGAAAGTATGATGTTGTAATCTCCGGCACGTGCACACCGAACATTACGTCTTCTCAAGCTACTGTGGCGTTTGGAACACCAACGGTTATCACACAGCAACCGGCAGCAGTCACGGTGGATCTGGATCGTCCGTTTTCTCTGTCGGTCTCGGCAACGGGCTCTGCACTTGCGTATCAATGGAAGAAAAACGGCACCAACATTGATGGGGCAACATCAGCTACGTATGCGGTTGCTAAGGCAACAGCAGCAGATAACGGACAGTATGTATGCGAGGTAACAGGAGGTTGCGGCACCGTTGCAACCGCGCCAGTCAGTGTCGTGGTCAAGGATCCAACATCTGTTGATGCGGAGGAGACAATCGCACAGAGATTACGTGTTACCGGCGCGGTGCCTGCCGACGAGATACTTTATGTGCGAATCGTATCCAACGATGGTGGCACAGCACATGCAGAGATCATCGATATGCAAGGTAGAACGATCACAGTGCACAACATTGGTGCGGTCATTAGTGGAATTACAGACGTACAACTACCTGTTTCATCGCTAGCATCTGGTTCGTACACATTGCGTGTAACGCTCAATGGCGGCGTGCTTCATTCGAGTTTCGTCGTCAGATAACATTCGAAACAATTCACAGTGCAAGCCCCTTTCATCATGGTACGATGGAAGGGGCTTTTTGTAACTAATACGGTGGTGCTGTGTTTATGAGGGTTGGAACATCCATTCAACCAACCGGTTTCAACAGCAATGCGAACACCACTGCGTCTACTTTGCATCATCGTTACTCTTTCAGCCTCCCTCGTTGCTACGTACGGTGCTGGAACTCCATCAATAACGGGCTTTATTCCCAATGCTGGGCAATGGCCATCTCATGTTTTGTTTGCGGCAGTGCAGCAACATGCGACTATATGGATCACCACCAATGGTACGGTAGTTGATGAGTACACCGTAGATCCAGTATCGGGCACGAGAACAGGTATCGTAACGAGAGAGAACTTCATGTTCTCCGTTGCGCAGGCAAAGGTCGTGTCGGTTTCCGCAAATGATGGAGCCGCCGTGAACTTTATTCATGGTAGTGAGCAGCATCAATGGCGACATACAACTGCTGTGGATGCGTTCGTGGTGCAGATCGAGCCAGGTGTTGAACACCTCTACAAGCGAAATGCGGATGGCCGTGTGCAGAGAGAAGTTGTCGTTGACAGCAAGCATCGCGC
>JBEBCJ010000166.1:0-36189 GCA_041157865.1 Bacteroidota bacterium | reverse complement strand
CGCTATGTTCCTTGGTACCCTTTGGAATTGGTGTCTACGCAACACTCATCTGTGCGCAGATTGTGAAGACGACTCGGGGCCTACAGTGTTTGTGCAGATCAGACTGTTGTCGAAAAGCAACACTTGAAAACATGACTCAAGAAATACGCAAACATCTCGATAACAAATCAGCTGGCAATGATCCACTGGATAATAGAAA
Source organism: Bacteroidota bacterium (assembly GCA_041157865.1). GTDB lineage: Bacteria > Bacteroidota > Ignavibacteria > Kapaibacteriales > Kapaibacteriaceae > UBA10438. The sequence continues at coordinate 35,990 of JBEBCJ010000166.1, read as the reverse complement.
TATGCGCCAATGCGGTTGTGGTTGTAAAGCTGAATAACCTTTTACAAAGCCCAATTGATAAAGCGTCCGTTATAATTCCGCTTAATCAACTATACTCCCCAGGTTCGCTACCAGAATTATTTTCCACGTTCTTGTCCTGACCTTGCGTCTTTAAGGCAGCAGCAAGTGCCTTTGACAATTTCCATCCACGGATCGCAACGATCACGGCGATTTGGAGATGTAGGACCTTGATTTCGGCATGTATAGTAGGTTGACTTGGTTCCATTCAATTCTTGTCTGATCCGAATCGCTTGATATTGATTTATATGAAACATATCAGAGTCTCGCTGTTTCATAAATGTGGTATTCATGCGATGCTGAAAACTCGAAGCAGCCACAAGGTTCAAAACAGTCCAGTTCCTGATTAATTTTGGTCGTCAATAACTATAGTATGTCAAAGAGGTCTTCCGTGAATAGAATCGCTATTCTTCTCGTTGTTCTGACAGCCCTTACAGCCTGTCAAAGTGTTCGGCCTCCGCGTGAGGCACAGTTTTTCGTGACTCCAGCATCAGTCATTGTTGGTGATACTGTTACGTTGAATTGGGCGGTCAACGATGACGAACCAGCTCGGTTTGCGCCATTCATCGATGGAGACAAGGTCGCAATCCAAGGTGTGAAGTATGAGGTACCGCAAGAGGGGGTAAAGCAGTACACATTTGATGTCCGAGACGGCGATACCCTTGTAGTCTCCAAAACTGCCACAGTGCGTGTTGCACCTCGTCCTGTTGTTGCGAAAGATGTGCCTGTGGTCAACGTCCCAGTTGCCGAAGAACCACATGCGAAGCCGTCGAACTATGCTAAAGGACTTGTCAACTATAAAGCTGCAAATAATGCTGGTTTGAGCGCCTCAGTCTTCAGTGTTGATGTTCGCGACTTCCCTAGCAAGGTTCGTATTTATGTGTCAGTTCGTGATGCTAATGGCAACCTCGTGGCTAACCTTGCACCACCGTATAACAACCAGCATGGTTCGTTCTGGAAGTCGGTCTCTGAACAATATGCAGGATCAAACCGCACCATTGATTCCTTCACTGTAACAGAATACCGTACGGATAAGTCCGCTAGCAGGAATGTTAGTCTTGTGGCTGACTATTCAGGATCCATGGAGAACGATATTAACCAACTCGAGTTGGCTCTGGATGTTGTGCATACGAGACTACATACTTCCGATATTCATACCCTAGTTCAATTTGACCATAGAGTGTTCATTACGAGTGAGAATGTACCAGGCTCATCTCGCATTGCCCGCATACCTTTTAGCCAACTCAGCGGAGGTACAGCATTTTACGCTGCAAGCGTTAACGCCTTGAGTAATTCAACTTCGACACACATGGATCGGATAGCAATACTCTTTACAGATGGATACGACAACTCTTCCCTGTTTCACTCCGCATACGATGTTGCGAATGCTTCCTTTAGGAATAACGCAAGGACCTTTGTCATTGGCTTGGGTAATGCTGACGCAGACATCCTTCAAAAGATTGCACTCAACTCAAACGGTAAATACTATCAGCCGAAAACCTCTGCAGAACTTGATGACATCTACGAAGAGATCTTCCGCGAGTTTGAAGCCTACTATGTAATCGAGTATTCCTCGAAAGCTGCAAACGATGTGCATGCCGTGAATATCACAATTCAACCTCAAGGACAACCAGCGCAAAGCTTTTCAGGTTCATTCGTTGAGCAACCGCAACCAATTTTGGAAACGAACAGACGATATATGGCTGGACAGTTCGGTAGCGGCTCTGCTAGTCTCGTCAACTCCTCCGAATGGAAGTCGCGCATTGATACGCTTGTTCAGCTTTGGAAGACCGATAACACTAAGAAGATCCTTGTGATTGCGCACTCAGATACCCGTGGCAATGAAGAATCCAATCGCAAACTCTCGGAAAAGCGAGCCGCAGCGATAAAGCGTGAAATCGTCAAGCGTGGTGTGCCGTCCGACATGATCATAATTGATGGTAAGGGCGAGACCGAGCCCATTTATGAGCAAGAAATGAATAAAGCCCAGCTGCAGGAAAATCGTCGAGTAGAACTGGTGTTCATATGAGTTCCAGCACGATGCGCGGCCTAACATTGCTGCTGTGTGATCTGCTCATTTCATGCGATGAAGCAAAGAAGCAAGTTCAGACACAAGAAGATGTCTACACTATTGTCTTCAAAGAGCCGATTCGTGGATACAATGTTTCCGTTGTTTGGCATCCGTTCGACATGTCTCGAAATGCTGTTTATGGTCCAGCCGAAGTAACGTTTGAAGATACCGTGACGCACCTCCGGCATGTCTTTACAACGAACCGTTTCTGTGTGTTGATAGATTTGCTCCCTCAAAAGCTATTCATACCAGACAGCGGATTCATTTTCTAGGCGAAGAACATTCACACTGAACTGACATACTCACACGATAGTAGCTCGAACATGCCATTTTACTTTGAGGATGTATCGTTCGATGGTGTCGAGGAGCTTGTCTTCCAGTAATTCGGCTTGGGAGTTCGTGGCGAGAGCAACTTCTCAGCGTACAACTTTGAATCTGTCAAGGAGGAGTTTGCTGACAATCCGATCCGTCTGCACTATCACGACCGCATTCATGAGCTCTATGGTTCATTCGATGTATTTACGGAACGTGACACAAAGAAAAAAGACGGTGACCATTCTTGGTCCAAATTCTGTGGGCTCTGGCTCGGAAATCATATTCGGATTCGTACAAATGCTACCTGATTCGCTTGCCTACCTTTTGCCACGCCAATCCACTCATGGCGGAAAGATGTTTGTCCCTATTCGCATGCGTAATGACAGTTGGTGCACGAGTCAAGAATTAAGATCGCATTGAGGGAAGTAAGACCAGTAACCATGGTCATTAGTAATTAGTCATTCGTCATTAGTATTTTCCCTAACGATCTTCTTCCTCTTAAAGACCTCCACATAAGCCTTATTTGCTGGTTTAGTGGTGTCCATGAAGCTGATGACTTCCACAGCGCCCATGATGCGCGAACGGAGTTCCAGGGCTGAGGCAGTACTCTCTGTTCTGCCGAGGATCATTGTGGCATCATTGCCGGTAAGATCCCCTACAAGGTACAGGCGAGCGGGCAGGTCGTTCTTGGTGAGCAAGCCCCCTATCATCGAAGCGATGATCGACTGTTTTCCGAGAGGTATAACCTTCTTTGTGTTCATAGCCTTCTTGAGGTTGCGCCGGTATTCTCCGATGGAGGCACACCAGGGGTCCGTCGTTGGAGAGCCGATGACCATGTCCGTGCGGAGCGTATCCTTTCCAATGTCTGCCGTAATGCTGTCGATGATACTATCAGCTTTTGCGGGTGGTACTTCGCTGTAGACGATTGTGTACACAACATTGGAAGCATACTTCTTGCGATCACGCGAGATTACCTCGCCAGGCTTTGTGGTGTCGCGGTAGAGTTGACCCAGAATAACGGCCGTAACGGCCAGCGCGGCGACTACGAGGTAGATGTAGAGCCAGCCGTTCTTCGTTGTCTTTGGTAGCATGGACTCATCGGAGTCCTGCAGGTGATCGCTCATTCTTCGGTAACGAGTTTGGTGACGGTTAAGTCCACCTCGACTGGATACAATCCAGTAAAGCAGGCTGTGCAGTAATTGATGCCTGGACCCTGAGGAACAGAATCCATAAGCCCCTGCACGCTGAGGTAACGCAAACTGTCTGCTCCAAGTTCACGGGCGATGTCTTCGTCTGTCTCAAAGTGATTCGCTATAAGCTCTTCCTCGCTCGGGAAGTCCATGCCATACATACATGGATGTTTGACAGGGGGCGATGTGATGCGCAGGTGAACTTGGGATGGGTGAGCCTCTCGGATAAGTGCTACGAGAGACTTTGATGTGGTGCCACGCACAATTGAGTCGTCTACGACCACAACAGTGTTGTCTTCAAGAACGCCGCGCACGATGTTGAACTTGGTTTTCACCTTAAACTGACGGTTATCTTGACCTGGTGCGATGAACGTACGACCAACATAGTGCGACCTGATCAAACCAATCTCATATCGTGATGGGAAGCGCTCGTCGTTCACGCGCGAATATCCCAGCGTTGCCGTGTTGCCTGAGTCAGGTACGGCTATGACAACGACCTTCTTATCTGGTGTTCCTGAGGCTACCGGACTTTCTTCAGCAAGGTTCTTGCCCATCTTGCGGCGGACTCTATCAACGGGATGGCCAAAGATCTTGGAGTCCGGACGCGAGAAGTATACATATTCGAATACGCAATGACGCGACGTCTCCATCGACTCGTTGATATAGTGCGACGTGAATTCGCCGGTCTCCAATGTGTGCTGATCGATCACGAGGATCTCGTTGTGCTCAACATCACGTAGGTACTCGGCACTGATAATATCCAGAGCGCAAGACTCCGATGCGATCACATACCCGTAGCCGTTCTCATGCTTAATGCGTCCAATGCATAGAGGACGAAAACCTTGCGGGTCGCGAGATGCATACATTGCTGTCTCGGACATCATCACAAGAGAGTATGCCCCCCTTGCCGTCTGCACTGCCTCGCGTACTTGTTCTATCTGAGACTGCTTCTTACTTCTGGCAATAAGGTGCAGAAACAGTTCGCTGTCCGATGTCGACTGGAAGATCGCACCTTCTGCCTTAAGCTTCTGTCGCAATTCACGCGTATTTGTGAGGTTGCCATTGTGTGCAAGAGCGAAGTTCCCAGCAGTGTAGTTGAAGTGAAACGGCTGAATATTGGCAATCGAGTTGCTGCCAGTGGTCGAGTACCGGTTGTGTCCGATAGCAGACGTACCCTTTAACGTCTTCTCAAAGACAGCATGATCCGAGAATACATCGAGAACTAAACCCTCGCCCTTATGGATGCCAAAACGGGGCTTACCATTTCGCTCATCATTGAACATTGAGACGATACCGGCTGCCTCTTGGCCGCGGTGCTGCAGAGCATGCAGCGCGTAGTATGTAAGAACAGGTGCTTGAGGGTGGTTAAAGACGCCAACAATTCCGCACATGTTATTCGTTCTCGTTCATGTTGTGATAAACATTCTGTACATCATCATCGTCTTCAAGCTTGTCGATGAGTTTGATGATGTCTTCGGCCTGCTCATCAGTTAGTGATACAGTGTTGTTCGGTATCCGCCTGATCTCAGCACTTGTTACCGTCACGTTAGCCTGCTCAAGAGCGCGCTGCACGGAGATAAAGTCTGCAAACGATGTATAGGCAATGATGTCGTCGTCCTGATCTACAATATCATCTGCGCCTGCCTCGATTAGTGTGAGCTCAAGATCATCGCGGTTGACGCCAGCAGACGGGATTGTGAACACGCCCTTACGGTCGAATATGAACTCGAGTGAACCGGTCGTTCCAAGAGCCCCATTGCACTTGTTGAAATATGAGCGCACATTGGCAACCGTGCGTGTTGGATTGTCGGTGGCTGTCTCGATGAATACGGCAACACCGTGTGGACCGTAGCCCTCGTAGTTGATTTCTTCCAGAGAGGCCGAGTCCTTTGCCATAGCCTTCTTGATAGCGTTCTCAACGTTATCCTTTGGCATGTTGGCTGCTTTTGCATTTTGAATGATCACACGCAGACGTGGATTTGTCTCTGGATCTGCTCCACCCGATTTTACTGCAACAGAGATCTCCTTACCAAGCTTGGTAAATGTTCTTGCCATGTTGGCCCAGCGCTTTTCTTTGCGGGCCCGCCGAAATTCAAATGCTCTACCCATAGGTGCAAATTGTTCTCAGAAAGAGTGTATCAGATCGATTTGTTGTAGATACGGTACGTTCTATAACGTTCGCCGTTCATTGTTTGGGTTAGCCCCTTGTTCATCATTTCATTGCTTTCAAGGATCCACGATGCCTCGCCCTTGAGTATGCCTTGCCGCTTTGCTCGGTTCGCGATCTCCATGTACAGAGCGGCATCGATGCCGGTACCACGGAATTCAGGTAGTACACCAAGGACGATGATGCGAACGAGGTCGATCTTCTTGGACTTTGTCAGTAAGTGCCATACCCCGCTTAGCAAGCCACCGTTACGGTTGTGAATCAGTGCCTGGTTTACATCTGGCAGGGCGATACAAAAACCAGCTGGACGCCCCTTGGACTCAACAAAGAACACGAACTCGGGGTTGACGATTTGCTTGAGATCTGCTGCAAGAAAATCGAACTCGGCATCCGTAAACTTCACAAACCCCCAGTTGTCCTCCCAAGCCCTATTGTACATGTCCTTGATTGTTGCAACATCGGCCTTGAAGCCGCCCTTGAGGTTGATAGAGCGGAATGAAAGGTCGTAGCGTTTAACGATTGCATCAAATAGACGTGGGATCTTTTCCGAGGCAAAGCTCTCGTTGCGCAGCAGATATGCATAAAGGTCTTGCGCCTTGGCGTATCCAGCGCCCTCTATCAGAGCAGCGTAGTATTGCGGGTTGTAGGTCATGAGCATAACAGGCGGGCCATCATAACCATCGACGAGTAATCCACATTCGTCGTTCATGGATGGATTAACCGGACCACGCATCTCATTCATACCGCGTTCACGAACCCACGCTTCTGCAGCGCGAAAGAGTTCATTGGCCACTTCCTGCTCGTTGATACAATCAAAGAACCCAAAGAAGCCCGCGTTGTCGTTGTGCGTCTTGTTGTGATTGCCGTTGATGATTGCGGCAATGCGCCCAACGATCTGTCCGTTGCGCTCTGCAAGAAAACACTGAATCTGACTATGCTGGTAGAACGGATTCTTCTTCGTGTCGAGCAGTTTCTTACGATCCATCAACATTGGTGGTACCCAATGCTTCTCGTTCTTGTAGAACAACCATTGCGATTTGATGAATCGCAGCGTCTCGCTGGGCTGGATTGGGCGGACGGATAAGCTCATGGTAGTTGTGCAGGAGACTGAAAAATATTTTTCGTCGCATGCAAAGATACCAACGGCTGGCCGTCGTATTTTTTGCTTTCTCGAATTTTCTCCGCTACATCCCATATGAAACAGATCATCATACTAGGTCTTGCCGTCATAGCCAGCGCAACTCTTACTGCCGGTGATGACATGTCAAAACGGTTTCGGCAAGATGCCGATCGAATGCTTGAGTGGACCCGGGCCGACCGCGGGTGCTACAGCTTGATCGCGGATTTCACTGATCACTATCCGCGTAGAATCAGCGGCTCTGAGAATCTTGAAAAGGGGCTCGATTGGCTGATCGGGAAAATGAAGGCTGAAGGATGGGATGTCAAGACGCAATCGGTGATGGTGCCGAATTGGAAACGCGGCAAGGAATCATTGTCGATGACGCAGCCGATGTCGCGTTCAATGCAGTTCTGCGGCCTTGGCGGCAGCATCGGAACCAGCGGTAAGCCCCTTGCTGCTAGGGTGTTGGTCGTGAAATCATACGACGAGCTTAAGCAGCGCAAGGCCGAAGTACCCGGGAAAATCGTGGTCTACAACGTGCCTTTCACCACGTACGGTGAGACGGTGAATTATAGGTTTAACGGTCCCTCGACGGCTGCCGAACTCGGAGCCGTGGCTACTCTTGTGCGCAGCGTTGGGCCCTACGGCATTCAGACCGTGCACACAGGGGGTATGGGATATAAGGATGGCGTTGCAAAAATCCCGTGCGGTGCTATCACAATCGAAGATGCACTTCTTATGCAGCGCATGCAGGACCGGGGTGAGTCGATGGAGTTAACGTTGTCGATGGATGCAATGTGGATGCCTGATGCACCATCACGTAATGTGATCATAGAGATACCAGGAACTGAACTTCCCAACGAGGTTGTCGTTATGGGTGGCCATATCGACTCATGGGACCTTGGATCGGGCGCTATGGATGATGCCGGCGGCTGCATTGCAGCCTGGCGCGCCCTGCATATGATCAAGGTGTTGGGCCTGCATCCAAAGCGTACCATTCGCGTCTGTTTCTGGACCAACGAGGAAAATGGTTTGCGAGGGGGCCAGGGCTACGCAGCACAAACAACGAGCGAGAAACATGTTCTTGCTATCGAGTCGGATGCTGGTGTCTTTGCCCCAACAGGATTCAACACCGATGCCAAGGGTAAGGAAAGGGAAGTGATTGAGGATATCGCCAAGTTGCTGGCTCCAGTGCATGCAAACAGTATCACCGACGGCGGAGGCGGAGCCGATATAGGACCGCTCAAAGTCCACGGCGCCGTTATGGCCGGACTCGAAGTCCACGGTGAACGCTACTTCTGGTACCATCACACCGATGGCGATACGGTAGACAAACTCAAAGAACACGAGGTCAACGATTGCGTCTATGCCATGGCTGTCCTGGCATGGTGTTATGCAAATAAGTAAGCAGCGAGCAGCGAACGTAATTCCCGTAACTCCCGTAATTCCCGTAATTCCGTAATTCCCGCACCCGTACCTCCTCCATGACAATTGCCATCAACTGCCGCAACATCCTGCCCCACAAGCTTGAGGGGTTTGGGCGTTATTCGTTGGAGTTGGTACGTCGCATATGTGAACAACATCCGGACGTAACGTTTGTGTTGTTCTTTGATCGGAACGTTACGGAGCTGCCGGAGTTTGGAACGAACACGAAGAAGGTTGTGCTGCATCCACCGACACGGCATACGCTGCTGTACACTATGTGGTTTGACTGGGTGTTGCCGAGAGCATTGAAGAAGCACAAGGTTGATCTCTTTTGGTCGCCTGACGGTTTTCTGTCGCTTCGCACGAACGTGCCGCAGGTTGCAACGATACACGACATCAATTTCGAGCATTACCCAGATGATTTGCCGAAGAGAGCTGGCGATTATTACAGAAGCCACTTCCCACGGTTTGCGCAAATCGCTCGGCACATCTTCACGGTCTCCCAGTTTTCAAAGGACGACCTCGTTTCCGCATACAATCTTCCTCCGGAGAAGATCACCGTAGCCTATAACGGCATTGGGGCAGGGTACATACCTATTGCTGATGAAGTCAAGCAGCAGGTTAGGCAACAGCTCACGGGCGGTAAGCCCTACTTCGTGTTTGTAGGTTCTGTGCACCCCCGAAAGAACGTACAGCGACTTGTCGATGCATTTGCGATGTTCTGTGAACACAATCAGGATCTTGATCTTGTGATCGTTGGAGCCCCTTTATGGAAAGGTCAAGGTGTGCGTGTTCCAGAGCAGCTAACAAGTCGTGTAACGTTTACGGGCTATCTGGATCAGGAAGAGCTACAGCAGGTTACTGGAGCAGCTCTAGCGCTTACGTATGTGCCGTACTTCGAGGGGTTTGGTATCCCGCTCGTAGAAGCGATGGCATGTGATGTGCCGATCCTGTGCTCCAACACATCCTGTCTACCAGAAGTAGCAGGACAAGCCGCGATCTACTGCGACCCTTTCTCTGTGGAGGACATAGCAAGGGGCATGCAGCGCATGCTGGACGGCGCGCTGCGGGAAGAACTCGTATCGAAAGGGCGCGTTCAGCGGACACGCTATTCGTGGGATGCAACAGCGGACGTGCTAGGCAAATACCTAACAGAATTTACTTTCCGGTAAACGTCACGTTCAGTGACATCGTCTTTCCGTCACGCAGGACTTTTACCGTCGTTGAATCTCCCGGCTTAAATGTTCCAAGTGCTGCCATAAGGTCGTAGATGTTCTTGACTGTTGTTGCACCAACAGACGTAATGATGTCCTCGCCTTGCAGGCCCCCTCGCTCGGCAGGGCTGCCGGGCTTTACGCCGGTGATGTGGAGTCCTTGCGGGTCATCGCCGTAGTCAGGAATAACACCGAATGTTACCTTGAGCGCGATGCTTGAGGATTGTTGTGCTACTGGCTTCTCGGCGCCCTTGGTAAAGACTGGACGCGCAGTAGAATCTGCGATAATGCGAACAGTCTTCTCGACCATGGCAACCACTGTTGCTTCTCCATCAGCATTCACCTTGTCGTAGGTATCAGACGGACGATGGTAGTCGCCATGAAGTCCGGTAAAGTAGAAGAGAACTGGAATGTTCTTTGCCGTAAACGACGAGTGGTCGCTCGGACCAAAGCCATCGGCCGTGGTTGTTACTGTAAGGGGCAAGCCAGCCTTTGCAGAATCGATCACTGCAGGCCAGACTGCTGATGTACCAGTGCCTTGAATATTGAGCTTGCCATCCTTGAGACGCCCGATCATATCAAGGTTTACCATAGCAACGATCTTGTCGAGAGGAATTGTTGGATTGGAGACCCAGTGCTTCGACCCAAGAAGCCCCTTCTCCTCGCCGGAGAATGTCATGAACACCACGCTGCGTTTCGCAGGGTTGCGTGAGAATCGCGCTGCAAGCTCGAGCACCCCGGCAGTGCCCGATGCGTTGTCGTCGGCACCGAAGTGTATCATGGGCTCTGTTGACGTAGCAAGTGAGTTCTCGTCGCCCATACCGATATGATCATAGTGAGCACCAACTACCACATACTCGGCGCTAAGGCTTGGGTCTGTGCCAGGCACAATACCGATGAGGTTACTTGTTGTGCTTTCCTGAAACTCAAGATCAACACTCAGGTTGATCGTCGTGTTTGTCAAAATGAACGACTTTGGCTGCTTGGTCTTCTCGATCTCTGTCTCGGCAACGAATAGCGATGTACCCTTTGGTGGGAACACACGGGCGCATGGCGTACGGCGTGCCTGGATGGCCATGATGCCCGAATTCTTACCGAGACGATCTAATCCGAAGCGCGGCAGTACATCTGCTGAATCCCCGTTGCGGTTTACAAAGACCACGGCGATGGCGCCCTTTTCACGTGCCGTTGTGGTCTTGGTGCGCAGTGCGCCAAGCTGCCGTATGGCATCGTTCTTTTCTGCCCAGGTGGGAAGACCGCGCATCATGATCACAATCTTACCCTTGACGTCGATGCCTGCATAATCATCGTAGGAAGAGTGGGATATGCCATAGCCAACGAACGCAATGCTGCCGGATGCCACACCAGATTCGCTAAAACCCAGGGGTTGGTAGTCTGCGCCGATCTTCCATCCAATCGTTGTGGGTTTGGTCTGTTCAAGGGGCACTCCAGGCCGCTCGATGAGCACGCCGAAGGAAACAGAGTTCTTGGCTCCGGTCTTGATGCCAGTGGTAAGACTGAACGGATCGGCAAATCCGTCACGTCCGGCAGGGCGCAGCTGCAGCGCAGAGAACTGACTCTTGATGTATGCGGCAGCCTTCTCTATACCTGCAGAGCCTGGACCGCGTCCGGCACAACTGTCAGATGCCAGAATTCGCACATGTTCATAGATGCGATTTCCTTCGGCAGTGGTAGCAGGTTGTGATACAAGAACTGCGATTGAAGAGACATTTGCGAGAATTACTGCAGCGAGGAATTTCATCATGTTGCGCATGGAGCCGTGCCTATGTTTGTAGTACTGCAAAACTACGTCCTCTCACTGACGCGTACCAACGTCGCTTCATGTCGCCATCGATAAGATCGCTAGCCTCTGACACCGTCGTATACGGGGTATCAACCGTCGTATCGCGGTTCCTGACGTTTCTGCTTACGCCGCTGTTCACGAACTTCCTTACCAAGCATGAAGTTGGGGAGCTCTCCAGCATCTATGCGATGATTGCATTTGTGAACATTGTGTATTCGCTCGGCATGGAGCCAGCGTTCATGCGGTTTTGGGAGAAGGGCAACGATGAGAACAACGCACGTGTCTTCTCGGTGGCCTATTGGACGGTTGCCCTCCTTGGAGTAGTTGTTACGGGGCTTACAATCGTATTTGCGAGACCGATCGCGACATCAAGTGTTTTGCAACTAGGCGAAGGGGGCGTCCGGTACATCATGTTGGCTGCGTGCATACCGTTGTTGGACGCCTTGGTACTCATCCCATTCGCTCGACTCCGCATGCTGCAGCGTCCGCGCAACTTTGCCCTACTACGCCTTCTCAGCGTTGTCGTAACCTTTGCCTTCACGATCCTCTTTGTGGCCCACTACCATTGGCGCATCGAAGGCGCCCTTCTCGGCGGCATCATCGGGAGCTTTGCTACCCTCCTCGCCTTCATTCCAAGCACCCTTGCGTCCCTCCGTACCCTCCGTACCCCCCGTACCCCTCGTACCCCTGGCTCTTTGAAGCCCCTTCTCAAAGACATGCTCTCCTTCGGCTTGCCAACCGTTCCATCGAATTTCTCATCGATCATGGTGCAGGTGGCTGATAGACCCATCATGTTGATGCTTACGAGCGCAAGCGTTGTTGGTATGTATCAGACGAACTTTCGTCTTGCCATACCCATGATGATGTTCGTAACGGTGTTCGAGTATGCATGGAAGCCGTTTTACCTAAACCATCGAGACGAGCCGGGGGCCAAGGAGTTGTTCGCGCGAGTCTTCTCCGTATTTACGGCAGTATGTGGCGGGATCTTTCTCGTTACGTCGTTCTTCATCGAGTATATCGTCCGCATGCCGTTCATTGGTGGACGCTTCGTCAACCCAGACTACTGGGAAGGCATGACGATCATACCTATTGTTATGATCGCCTACTTCTTTAATGGCGTCTTCATCAACATGGCCGCCGGACTCCACATCCAAAAGCGTACGGGGTTCTTTCCACTCGCAACAGGTATCGCTGCGTTTGTGAGCGTTGTTGCTACATGGCTTCTTGTACCAACCTACGGCATCACAGGTGCTGCATGGGCCAAGGTTGCTGCCTACCTCATCAGCGCCATCATGCTCTATGTCTTCGTGCAGCGCGTCTACCCCATGAAGTATGAGTGGGGGAAGGTGGGGGCCATAGTTGTGGCTGCAGGCCTTGCGTATGTATTGGGAACGCACTGGAGTAGTGATGGTGTTGCTATTGCTATTGTCCTGCGCATTGCTCTGTTCTTTGCGTTTGTTGTTCTCTCTGGCCGTGTACTTGGCAAGGGATTGGCTAGTCTCAAATCAATCATCCGAAGATAATGCTCCTTCTTCTCCTCCTCCTTCCTTTCCTTCTCATCTCTTGCACAACAACGCAATCGCCGGATGGTCCGACGGTGCAGGGCAGGCGCGAGTTCGAGCAGTTAAAGTATCGCAACCCAGATCAAGGAGCTATCCCGGAAGGAATCCGCGAGCGTGAACTTGCCTTTGCAGCGCGTTTGCAGAATGATGTGCTCGGCGGCAATAAAGATGTTGAGGATATTCAGTCATTCGGACAATGGAAATCTAACGGACCCTGGAACATTGGCGGACGCACCAGAGCGGGTGCGTTTGATGTACGCGATCCAAAGACGATCATTATTGGTGCTGTGTCGGGTGGTATCTGGCGCTCAACAAATGAAGGGGGCTCGTGGACGCTGCAAACAAAGCCTGAGCAGTTGCATTCCGTTGCATGCTTGGCTCAAGATACACGCACAGGACATGAGGACACATGGTATGCGGGCACCGGAGAGATCTATGGCAACTCGGCACAGATCTCCGGCAACGGCATTCTAAAGTCTACCGACAACGGTGCTTCATGGAAGCCCCTTGCATCAACTGTTTCTGCAAACACTCCGGCTAGCCATCAGTTCGCTTACACGTGGCGAATCCTTGTTCATCCACTCCGTGATACACAGGAGGTCTATGTAGCAACTGCCCGCTCCGGCGTGCACAAGTCTGTTGATGGCGGCGCTACATGGAAGACTACCATTAGTAGCAACGCACTGTTTAGCGAGATCATTGTTACGCCAAACGGGACACTCTACGCAGCTTTTAGCGGATATACTGGAACCGTTGGCGCTGTTTCTTCACGCTGGGGAATCTACAAGAGCACCGATGGCGTTACCTGGGCTAACGTAACGCCCCCTGATATGCGTAACGATGTTAAGCGAATCGTGCTCGCACCTATTCCACAATCGCCCGATGGCATCTACGCGCTGTCGGAAACACCAGGACAAGGAGCAAAGGGCAGCACTCTCTATCGTGGTGAAGAACGGTTTGAATGGCACAGCCTGTGGCGTAACGGGGCCGCGAATCAGCCAGCGGGAGAGTGGACAAATATCTCGCAGAGTCTTCCTCTAACCGATGAACAACGGGGTGATTTCTACTCTCAAGGCGGTTATGATCTACTCGTGAAGGTTTCCCCGCATGATCCCAATGTTGTCGTTGTTGGTGGTACAAACCTGTATGTCTCAACAGACGGATTTGCTACCGCTACGAAGTGGAACTGGATCGGCGGATACTGGAAGCCGACTCCTTCATTCGACAAATACACATCGTATATCAATCATCATCCAGATCAACACGATGTGTTCTTCCATCCCACTCGTCCGCTCACAATGGTCAGCATCAACGATGGTGGAATCTATCGCACCGATGATGTCCGTGCAGAAAATGTTGCCTGGACAGACCTCAATAGAGGCTATCTCACAACACAGTTCTATACAGTAGACATCGATCAGGCAGATGCAAGCCAGCGCGTTGTAGGGGGCATGCAGGACAACTCAGTATGGATGACATCAACAGATTCGACAGAAGCATCTTGGAAGCGTATTGGCGGTGGAGACGGTGCTTACTCCTACTTTGCTGATAACGGTAAGACGCTGTATTACTCTTCTCAGCAGGGGCGTGTTTACCGGGTTACATATAATGATGACGGATCCGAAAGGAACCGAACACGCATTGATCCAATTGGACCTAAAGACTATCTCTTTATAAATCCGTACGTGGTTCATCCGATCGATCAAAAGGTTGTCTACGTTGGCGGGGGCAATGCCCTCTGGCGTAATCTCGATGTTTCACAGATCCCAATTGGTACATCAGATTCAACGAAAATCGGCTGGGATTCTCTTGGTTCGACGGATGTTGGCAGCAATCAGATTTCGTGCATTGCGCCAACGCTGACAGATGATGGCAAACATCATCGTGTTTACTACGGGACCACAAATGGCAAGATCTTCATGTTGGATTCTGCTGATCTTGCTGACCCGACACCGCGCGATGTAACTGCACCATTAATGCGCACCGGCGGTTACGTGAACAGCATAACCATCGATAAGCGTGATAGGAATCATCTTGTTGCATGTTTCTCGAACTACGGACTGATCAGCATATGGGAGTCGACCAATTCTGGTGTAGCCTGGCAGGCTGTCGCTGGCAATCTCGAAGAGACTTCGTCAGGTTCAGGTAACGGTCCTGCCGTGAACTGGGTAGGCATTGTTCCGTACGACGCAACATCGAGTGTTTTGGTTGCTGCTACATCTACCGGACTATACTTTACGCCGAGCACAAATGGGATGTCAACGGTGTGGACCCCTACTGCCGCAGCGGAGCTTGGTAACGTGCCCTGCGATATGGTAGTAACGCGTGTTTCAGATAGACGCATTGCTGTGGCATCGCACGGGCGGGGTGTTATGGTTGGTACAATTCAGACACTGCCGGAAAAACCGGGTAGTACCACGCTGGTGTCACCTCCAGACTCAAAGCGCGGCATACTCACTGATACGGTGCTTACCTGGAATGCAGCACCCTCTGCTGTAAGCTATGTCGTACGATTATCTGCTCAGGGCCAGCCTGATCTGGATAGAGTTATACAAGGTGTAACAGATACCAAGCTAAGCGTCTCTGGACTCGTGCAGGGTCCTGTTACATACTCATGGAGTGTTGAGCCCTATGGCGGTGGTGGTGCAGGGCCACTATCACAGACATGGACATTCAGTACTGCGGTACGACCGCCAGCATTGCGCGAGCCCCTTAACGGAGCAAAGGACGTAGCTCAAGCGCTACTTACATGGGAACGTGTTCCACAAGCTGAGACATACGGTGTCGAGCTCTCGCCGAATGCCGCGTTTAATCCTGTTCTGATGCATATCGATAACCATACAGATACATCGATACTCGTTCGCGGACTCGATAATAATAAACGGTACTTCTGGCGGGTACGCAGCGCGAACGCCGATGCTACGGGAGTATATGGAGAGCGCAGTTCCTTTGTAACAGGAACACTGAGCAACATCACAGACCTTCAGTCCACCAGTGCACTGCTTCCGAATCCGGCAACAACATCATGTACTGTACACATGCCTCATCTTGCTGGAGCATCAATCGCGGTGTACAACAGTGCCGGCTTACTTGTTCGAACTGCAAGAGCAGAACTTGATGAATACGTGATCGATCTGCAGGGCCTTGCTGCTGGGAACTACACGGTGGTGATCAAGGCAAACGGCAACACCGTGACGGGTTACTCGTTGACCAAGATCCAGTGATTATACAGGCGTTTGAATAATCCTTCTGAATCTTCCATCGATATCCACTCGTCCATATATATGTGCCAATCAGCACTATTGCCTGCAAGAAGCATGACCATGTGATTCGGCAGCTCCCGTCCAAACACCGTGAGGACGCTTGTGGTAGGGTGGAGTACTGACCATGAGCAGCCCCCTTCGGCAGTAACCATGAGCGCATCATATTGATGATCATTCGGCTTAGCAAAGAAAGTCTTGATGTCTGCGATACGACTGAACGTTACAGGTACAGGTGGCCCGGGACTTCCAAGCTGCTCCTCGATAACATCCTTCTGGTTCGGTGAAGGTAAAAATCCTTCTGCCACAGCAATCCTGAGCGGTCTGCCGAGTCGGTTAATCTCAGCACTCTGTACTGTGAAGACTTTATCGGACCATGCTACCAGGGCTCTATGAACCACCTGGTAGCCCATTGTTGTTTGCACGCGTGCAGCTCGGTAGACATTATCCTCTATACCGCCAATAGCGAGATCTATCTGATTGTTCCTGATCATTGATTCGAGCACGTCCATTGGCGCTTCGACTATGTGAATCTTGATGGGACTGAAATTAGCTGCAGCCTGCAGAACGTCTACGTCGTAACCGACAAGTTTTCCGTTAACGTCGTGAAATGACCAAGGATAATCGGTAGTCTTTAGGCCCACGCGCATGTAGCCCCTTTTCCGAATTGAATCCAGCGAAACAAACGCAGAAGGGAATGCACGTAAGCTGGCCTCATCTAACGAGGATATCCGTGTTATACTTGCGAAAGGGTTTTTGACCTTCACAAGGGGCTTGCGTGACATCAGAACTTGGTCTTTGGTGTATGTACCAGATAGCGTTCTTGTGAGCATTGCATGGACGCCGGTTGAGAGTATAAACGCAAGTCCTGCGGTGGTTATCAAGGTTCCTAGAAACCGGCGCTTGTTGATCCTCATTGTCTTTGTGGTAGTTGCCACGATCAAGAGCACGAGTACAATAAGACCGATTAACGACAGCGTCTTTTCTGTGCGGTAGATCCACTCGGTATTCATGAAGAAAATATTGAGCAGATTCTCAGGGAGTGCAGCTTCTGCCAGTTCCTGTCGCACTACCGAGCGTATACCCCCAATAGAGCCGGGGATGCCCGTTGCCAGCATCTGTAACTTCTCGAAGATGCTGAAGGGACGGTCTACATACCAGGCCATGAATGGAACCATCATGAGCATGTATACTTGACCAAGCGTTGGAAGTGCAAAGCCAACGGGAACGGCAGCACCGATCTGTTCATTGCAGGCATCAAGCATTTCCTTGTTTCGCTCTTTGAACTTCTCCGAGAGTACCTCCTGTAGGCTGGTGACCAATGTCGGGAGAGCTATGATCAAGGTAGAGGTGCTGAGAGTTAGGATAAGGGGTGCCTTTGCAATCGTCCACAGTTCCTTCCATGTGAGATTGATAAAGCTCATGGTAAAGCCGAGCGTGAATGTGGCGAGCAGGATCATACCACCGAGGCCAATGACGGGAAGTGCATGGAGTCTTATCAGCTCCACGGTATCGGTTGTTGACACCGTCTCCGAGACCAAAGCGAAAACTGCAAACGGTGTCAGCTTCAGTACGATTTTATTCAACTTGCGAAACAGATTCCGAGCGCTGTTCATTGGAACAAGCAATACCTGATTATTACTCATCCCCTGCAATACAAGCCCTGCAAAAGCGCTGAATAGCACAACGGCAGGGAAGTTGTCATCAGACATTGCACCAAAGATGTTGTACGGTATGAACTTCTCGAGCAGATTGACAGGAGGCGGGGAATCCAGCATCGCTGGATTAAAGAACATTGATGCAGTAAGGGGCGGTAGCCACGTTGGCACGAACAACACCGCTGCACTTGCAGTTATCACCGAGAAGATGAACACTAGGCCACCAGCGCGGATCAATGTGCGGAGTGATGTGTTACTGAGTTCGCCTAGAGAACATGCCAACTCGAGCATAATGAACGGCATTGTAACCAACTGCGACGCCCGAATGAAGATCATACCTACCGGTTGCCAGTATGAGCAGAATTCAGGAATGGCCAGGCCTGCTATGATACCGAAAACAAGGCCAGCCAAGCATCGCGCTGCAAAAGGGATTTTGCCAAGCTTTTGGAGTATAGTATTGATCATAGATCGTTCTCTGCCTCGATCCAATGCTTTTGGAGATGATTAAAGAAACCACGTCGCGTCATATTGTCGATCCACGTGTCGAAGTACTCTTCGAACACTCTGTCGTCCCCCGCTGTCAGCATTACAACCGACAACGGTAGTCTTTTGCCAAAAGAGGGGTACATTGTAAACTCAGGGTGCAGGATTGCATAGGCAGCACCGAATTCAGCGCTAACGACGATGGCGTCGATCTTATGCTCCTCCATTGCCTTGGTATAACTGACATCGGATTCAAACTCAACTATCTCAACATTTGTAGGTACCGATGTTAAGCTAAGTTCTCGGGCAACAGCTAATCGGATGTAACTAGTAGGAGACACCCTTTCGTACGATCCCAACACATAGGGCCTGTTGAGTGTACCCTTTCGTGCACTGGCAAGTACATCATGGGTATTATCCTTAATCAGCAGTGCCAAATGAATAACTTGATAGCCTCTGCTAGTATTCAACGCTGAGTTAACGATGGTGTTGTCTGGGTAAGCCCCGATTGCAATGTCAACACGCTGACTGAGCACAAGGGAGTCGATTATCGTTAATGGGCATACATAGTACCTGATACTTACGTTCATATTCTGCGCAAGCTCTTGAATCATGTCGATCTCGTATCCAACGAGCTTGCCATCAGGACGCATCCATGACCATGGCAGGCCGGCTACAAAAACTCCTACCCTAATGTATCCGCGTGCTTTGACGCTATCGAGGCTTGCTGCAGCTATAGGCACTGACGCTAATGTCGAATCGGATAGGTCATTGATATGGGTGATCGTCGACGACATTTTCTCTGGAACTATGGGCTCGAGGCCCATTAGATATTCATTTCTCGCATAAGACTGCTTCATGATCTCAGTCAGATGCCGCGGAACCAAGTATGATGCGGCGACAACAAGAGCCGCACAAATCACAAGTGTAGTGGCCAATTTCATGTGATTGACACGTATTGCTCGAAAGTGGGCAGCAGTCAGATAGGCCACAAGTGAGAACAGTGATAGTGCACCAAGTGTCTTGTCAACACGGGTCATCCATTCGTAATTGACAATAAAGATGCTCACAACATCAGGAGGCAGGTGAAACATTTCAATACCCTTGCGAACCGCTACAGAGACGCCTCCGGCAGCAGCAGGGATCGACACCAGAATGACCTTCAGCCGATGTAAGAACTCCATTGGGAGGTCCATGAACCAACCCATGTAGGGCAATATCGAGAGCATAAGAACTTGTCCCATATTAGGCAGAGCGAAGCCTATGGGGATGCTCGCGCTAATGCGATCGGCTACTTCATCAACCTCGTGCTCGTAAATACTGCCTCGAGATGCAAGTAGTTCGCGCATAGACTCAATGATCAGCGGCAAGGCGATGAAAAGGCTACCGCTGCTTGCTGTGATTGCCAGCGGACCTCGCAGAGCACGCAATAGCTCGCCTAGTCGCAGAGGTGTTAGGCTCACGAGCAGACCGATGGATAGAACTCCAATAATGATCGCAGTACTGAGTGTTACCAATGGGAATGCATACATCCGTGTCCACTCGTCGAATGAGACCGAAGCAACCGATCGTGACATCATGCAGAAAATGCCAATTGGAGTTATGCGGGCGATCACGGAATTGAATCTGTGTAATGCCTCGCGGATCTGTTGGATCGGGCCTAAGAGAGTGTCTTTGCTTGGTAATTGCTGTACAAGGAGTCCGAATGCAAGGCTTACCAGCACTATCGCTGGAAAATTATCTTCTGTAAGTGCTCGAAAGACATTCGGTGGGAAAAAGGTATCATAAAGATTAATCTGATCACTGGTTTCCAAAACCTGTGGTGTAAAGAAGCCAGACGTCTGTATGTTGGGCAGTAAGCTGCCCGAATAGATTGCGCCGACTAACCCTAAGACTATTGAAGATAGGATCACGAAAGACCCAGCGCGTATGAAAGCACGTAGTGATGTATTGGACAAGTGCCCTAACGCCGAAACCAGCTCCAGCACTACAAAGGGTAGGATAACAACAACAGAGAGGCGAATAAAGACTGTTGCTACTGGTTCGAGAAACCATATCTGATCGGGTAGTAGCGTGCCATATATGACGCCAAGTGCCAAGCCGAGAATGCACCTGGTGCTATTGGATGCAGGTAAAAAACGTAAAATGGAGTTGACGATAGACATTCTGCAATATCGTGAAAAGCAAGAAGTTCTCATGGAGCTTCATAGCCTAGATTTGTAAAATGCTTGAGATTAAACAAAGCCTCCATGTGATTCATGAGCGCATCAGTGATGCTTGTGCCCGTAATGGTCGATCGGCAGATGAAGTAACACTCATGCTTGCCACAAAAACGCAGTCGGTACAGACACTGCGCGCTGCCGTTGCTCTGGGTGAGCACCTCTTCGGTGAGAATAGAGTTCAGGAACTTGTTCCGAAGCACGACGAGATGAATGACCTGCCTGTAACCTGGCATTTCATTGGGCACTTGCAAACGAACAAAGTAAGGGATGTGATTGGCAGAGTGCAGTGTATTCAGTCTGTAGACAGACAGTCACTTGTTGAAGCTATAGATCATGAATGTCAAAAGAGGAATACCTCAGTTGACGTTATGATCGAAGTAAATACGTCGTTTGAAGGCAGCAAGCACGGACTTCACCCCGAAAGTGTGTCAGAGTTTATCGATCAACTCGCAACGTACCCTACTCTCGTTGTAAGGGGCTTTATGACCATCGGTGCCAATGTTGATGATGAAGCAACTGTTCGCAAAGGTTTTGCTATGCTGCGTGATCTACGTGATAGACACCTCTCAATGCTGCCGTTGGCAACAGCTTTGTCCATGGGTATGTCGCACGATCTTGAGTGGGCAATAGCTGAGGGCTCCACCCTCGTGCGCGTAGGCAGTGCAGTATTCGGAAGTCGTGGTTAGGACACCTTGGGTGTTAGCGCTGAATCAAAACGCTCTTTGTCCACTGAGTGCTACTATCTGCTATCTGCAGTGTGTAGTGTCCGCTTGACAATTGCCCAACATCCAGACTCATCAGATTAACCCCAGCATATATCTGGCGGGGTGCCGAATCTTTGTAGACCAATTGCCCGCGCGCATCCAAAAGCAGAATCACAACCTCTCGGCTTTCATCACTATGGACCTCGGCCTGTACCTTATCTGAAGCAGGATTAGGATACACAGCCATTCGCACAACGTCGGTCTGCGGTTGCCTGTCAATGCTGGTAGGAAGCGCCGTCTCCATGTCCAGTGATTCATCTCCTATTTGATAGGGCAGCCAGTGGAAGTAGCACAGGAGCATTTCATCTGTGGTGCTCTCACCCCATCGCACCTCCTTAGGAGGGTTGTTTGGGTTATTCAGATTATTGATCGTGTTGTCGTACGCCGCAGTGTAGATCAGCTTGGAGTTGCGCGGAATGCGGACCGGATTCTTGTATGTGTAGCCCCCTTGCCAGTGAAAATCCCACTGGTCAAGCTTTATAAGGTTTATTGTATCGTTTTTTGGAGTTACCGCATACGCCCTTGCATCTCTGCCTAACAGGTGCATGTGAGGCGCTATACCAATGAGGCTGATCTCGAGTGGGACAGTGAACGAGGTTGTAAACACCGGTACTTTGTTGGCTGGTATAATGAATTTTTGTCCTGCCAGCAGGTTGTTAGGCGACATTGGAAATTCTTGCACCTGCCGCACGTCGTCGCTTTCATGGAAGAATACGTTCACATGAGACTGGTCAGTTTGCTCGGTTGCTGATGGCGCATAGTGCACTTGAATGATGAGATCCGAATTCTTATGCATCTTGGCCCCAATCGTAGGGGGATAGAAGCGCGTCTGTGCTCCCGGCACCCATCCAAGAAATGAAGCAGCTGATTCAAAGCCGGGATCGCCAAACCCTGAATATCCGGGAAGCGGGTCAGCAGCATCTTTTTGGCGTGCTGTTCCGGTTGTATCCAGGAAATAGAGCACATGGTGTACGACCGCTGCATTGCCTGGACGAAACTCAAGCGCCTTGATATGGCGATCTGTAAGAAGGTTGGTCGGTAAGACAAAGAAGCGGTACACATCTCTATTGTTGCCACGAATCGTCCACTTCTCGCTCATGGTAAGTACCATATCGGGCTTACCCAGTTGAGAACCATTAGGAAATGTAGGAGGCTTTGGAGCAGATGCAAGATCGCCTGCTGGCATATCAGCATCGACCCATGCTGTGATCTTATCAATCTCATTCTGCGAGAGCGAGCGGTCTCCTACAAAGTTGCCATGTCCTTTAGCAGGAGGCCAGGGCGGCATCTCACGCTTCGAGACAGCTCGCTTAATGGAGTAGGCATAATCCTGCGTCTGCTCATACGACTCCAGAGTGAAGGGCGCTATCTCGCCGCTGCGATGGCATGGCGTGCACTTGCTGTAGATGATCTTCGCAATATCTGATGACCACGTGGGTGCTTGTGTCTGAGCGTTAGCATTGACCGCAAGGCAAGACACGATAACAAGCAGTGTATAGATCCTGACCATAGCCGCATACTCCAAATTGTCGGGCGTTTGATGAGTATGCAATATGCGGGGTTTAACGCTATTTCATAACCACTACTTTGAATACCGCTGATGCGGGGTCCTTTTCGGCATTGTCGTAGTTATTGAACCTTACTGTTACAGTGTTGTCTGCTGAAACCCAGGCCGTATAGCATGTGTTCACCAAAACAGCAGCGTTTGGAACCCCAAGCGAAACTACGTCGCCCGAGACGACACCGTTAACTGTTAACGTTACGTCAGAGGACGTCCTTGTCGCGGTTACCGGGAAGTTCAGTGTCGCTGTTGTAACAACCATTTGACGCCAAGACATTGCGCCGGACGAGGCAACTTCTAATATCCCGCTACCAACGTGTGTGGCAGACTGTGGAGCTGATGGCCTACTTGACGGCCATCCATAGGCAACGCTGTTTATAGAGGTAAGATCGCCAGTGCTGCTTACTGTTAGCAGTGCAGTTCCACTGCTATTCTGAATCTCGATCATATTGGCAGTTGCGCTTGGTGCAGCGTGGAGTATAAGCCCCTTCTCAGCTGCATTAGCAGTTGAAATGTGGAGCTTGCCACCGGGTGAAGCCGTACCAAGTCCAACGAGAGATCCATTGTCATAGATCAAACTTGTTCCAAGAGATGTGGCCGAGGTGAATTTGGTGAGGTAGTTCGCTGTACCATTGATCGTAGCGGCATTGAGTAGCGCCGTCCAACTCAGAGAACCGTTCCCGTCATTTGAAAGAACCGTGCCGGCAGCACCCTGCGCATAGGGGAGAACCAATGAATATGTTGAGTCAAGAACCGGTGCGCTCAGCTGTATCGTCTTACCGTTGCCATTGTGCTGTATGTTGATCTGACGGGTAAGGATGGGTAGCTGCGCTCGTGCCACTCCAATTGCACACACCAGCGTTGCGATGCAGACAAGTAAGAAGTATGATAGTTGACTCATGATCGCGCATCCATTGAACGTGACAAAGAAAAGCAAACTCCCCACTCCTGCATGTGAGCAGGAGTGGGGAAATGCGGATATTATTGAGCTGCTAGAACCATGTAACTGAAGTTGCCATTGTATGCTCCTGAGAAGGTCACCGTAAAGCCTGTGCCTGCGGTGCGTGACGTTACAGTAGCGGTTACTGAAGTGCTACCTTCGAGAGTTACAAGAATTGCATCAGTAGCGGTAAGAGTCGTTAGCCCTGTTACCGTGTGTGAAGTAACACTGCCACCTGTTGATACGAGTGCAGCGCTGCGAATTCCGACTGCAGTATTGATACTCTGCCACTGCGGGGTGGCACCGGTACCCTTCGATACTAGCACAAAGCCGTCGGTCCCGGCTGAACCGTTCATCTGCAGCTCTCGCGTGGTGCCCGAGAGATTGATGTTTCCGGTTACAGTAAGATCACCAGTGAGTCCGAGGTTCCCTGTCATGTTCAACGCACCAGTATGGCCGATCGTACCCACTGTTGTTATCGTTCCACCTGTGCGACCAATTGTAACTGCGCCAGCAGTTGTGCCGGTACCAATATTCGTGGCAAATGTTCCCGTTCCTGCGTTGATATTGGCAATGCCTGTTGTGTTTGATGTACCAAGTAGGTTGACGCTGTTACCAGCTTTGCCAATATTCGTCGTTGTTCCGGCATTTGTTCCATCGTTGATGCCAATTGTACCATCTGCAGCAACGGTCATGCGCTCCAGGTTATTCGAGATGATGCTGATACCATGGTTCGTGGAAGCACCCAGAACGCCTGTGGTTGTGAGCGCGTTCCCTGTTAGAGACCAGTTCGGATTGTTTGCGCCTGCTGGGTCTACCCATTCGATTGCCGTGCCGTTCCAGCGCAGTGAGTATCCGGTTCCACCAGGTGTGCCCGTCCAGGTTAGGCCGCCGGTTGTAGTTGCATAGAGTAGCGCACCTGCCCCACCTGCTGCTGCGTTGGGCAGCGTGAGGGAATACGTTGTTACCGCTGCCGGTGCAACAATGGAAAGGGTGCCGGATGTTGAGCCCTGGAGTTTTAACTCTCTAGACTCAAACGGAAGCTGTGCGAATGAGACTTGCGTAGCAGCAACGAGTGCCGCCAGCAGAATTGCGACACGTAGGCGTGTCAAAAGTGTGATGGTGTGCATATGCATCCCCATAATGTGGTGAATGAGATGAAGCGGACGTCTAAAGATTTAGAACTATCCAGTTAAAGGCGGCATTTGGTGGAAGTCCACCAGTAAAGTCGATTGTAAAGCCTTGGTTGTTTCGTGCCGAGATCACGCACGAACTCGCACCTTGATTTGATTCCATCGTGACCAGAATTCGAGCTGTCGGAAGCAGATCTTCGATGGGCTGTGGAGAGGCCTGGCGAGTGTTGATCGTGACAGTGTATTGTCGGCCGGCAGTAGTGTTCACATACCTGCCGGATGTCAGAGGGACGGCCAGCACGGATAGAGGCACTTGGGTGATTGATGAAATCCTACCGTCTCTACCGACTGAAAGACGAGGTATGTGGGTAGAGTCACCATAGGTTCCGGCTATTGCTCCCGACGGCTTAAGATGTCGCGATGCGATGGATGAGTCGTTGACACCTACCCTAACATTGTTCGGACTGGATTGAGAAACACGAACTACAGAGTCGAGCGTTGTGATTGTGATGTTGCCGGAGACAGCAGATGCATCGATGTTCAGCGAAGTGCCATCACGGGTGATAACAAGTCCGCCGAGCCCATTCATCGTCATGTTTCCCGCAGCCCCGTTCAAGCTCAGGACAGCGCCCTTTGCATCAGGCGTAAGGCCGCCTGCCATCACAGAGTTCTGAGCTACCATCGCATATGGTGCTGTGGTAAGCTTCGTGCGCGGTGCAAAAGTTTGCTGTGGCGTACCTGGCAGCCCGATCTCGAGCCACAATTGCTGCGTGAAATCTACATCTTCGATACTGGCCTGCTCGCCAATGATCAGATTGAAGACTCCACCTACAACTGCGCTCGAGATCTCGTCAGTAAAGACAGGGCTACCATCAGTCTCGGTGGTAAACAAGCGCACAGCAATGAGATATTGACCGTCAGGATAAACGGTCCCGTCTGGTTGGATCAATACACCTTGAAAGGAGAGCAGGCGCGGGATCTTGACATCTTCTGCCTGCGCTATTGCTGTGCCGAATAATGCTGCACATAGAAGGATGCATGCGGCGGCTCTGATCAATATGGTACGTAGAACGTCGATCATTGTGCACCTATCTCTTGCATGTGACAACAGTTGAGTAAAGTGATTCCTGCGAGCCTGCATGTTCCCTGATCCGCACACGCACCAGATATGCGCCGGATGCTATAGGATTACCGTTCTTGTCGATTCCGTTCCATGTGAACTGGATCCCTTGCGATCGGTCGTTATCCCAAAGAAGTTCTGCAAGGTGATTGCCGAGCATGTCGAACACATGTGCATGCGCTGATGTAGCATGGGGCAGATCAATGCTGATGTGCAGCTCGCCTGCAAATGGGTTTGGCCAGACCCATGATCTGCTGCCGGCGGTCACATCTTCTTGTGGTTCCGTTGATGTGATCAGATCTCTTGGCACCCAGAACCCAAGCACTGATGATGAACGCTCTGCCTTGATGAATCCAATCGCACTTAGTCCAACGATACCGCTCAGTGAATACGGCGTTGCAGGATTGGTAGCAACAAGCGTTGCGCCACGTGATCCGACAACACGCTGCCTCAGAATGGTAAGGGGTGGATGGTTTGGTTGTGCAGTAATCGTAACCTGACACATCAGACTGAGCATAGTCAGTGCTATGCAAGCAATGGCGCGGCGAACAAGCAGCATCGCAGTTACCTTTAGTTGAAGTACCAGGCAAGAGTGAAGTTGGCAGATGTTAGGCCAAGCGAGATATCCGAGGACTCGGGTCCGTCTATCTCACTACCTGTTCCGACAGTAAGCTTACTTGTTGTTCCGGTGTAGCCAACGCCATACTCCAGCATGAGTGATACGTTTTGCCATGGGAACCATTCAGCACCTGCGAAGAGACCACCGCCTATGGTAGTTGCCTGTGCTTTGCTTGTTTGTGAGCCTCCGGCTTCATTCTTGACCTCTCCCATTCCGAATGTGAACTCTCCACCTGTGTAGAGTGCTACATTGCTGCTGTTGTAGACGTTGTATCGGAGACCTGGCGTGATCGATACCGCAAGACTTGTAGTCTCTTCTTGTGCTGCATTGTTCTTCGTCTCGATGTTGTTCGAGAAGCCAATACCTGCACGCAGGGCCAGGTGATCCGAGATGAAAGCCATTGCACCGAGTCCGCCACGATAGTTGTTTGCACCTATGTCAGAGAGCCCCTTGAGATCAAACAGCAACGCCATCGCCTCGGATTTGCAGCGCACTGTTGGCTCCGACTGCGCGTATGCTGCGACGGTGATTGTGATACTCATGATCACGAGAAGAAATTGTTTCATAGTAGATCCCTCACAATGAGTTGAATAAATTGCCGACGAAACCTTGCCGACTCATTTCGGGTCGCAACATCATCCTTCGGAACAACTCTTTTGCTACGTCAATCTTCAACTACGACAGTGCTACGAATGCTTTATCGATTGTGTTTGATGCTCACAGCTATCTTGCTCACAGCAGTAATGATGTCTGCCCAGGAGGGAGTGGTGATCAGTGGAATTGTCGTTGACAGCCATACAAAACGGCCGATTCCGGGGATTGCTATTCGTGCGAAGGGGGCTTCTCTCGGCACGTATTCGAAGAGTGGCGGCAAGTTTCGTTTGCCGATACCACCAGCGACTACACAGATACAAGTGCGAGGAATGGGGTATCAGCAACGTGCGATCGATATCGTAGAAGGTACTGCTGATTTGCGCATCGCGCTCATGCCTACGAACGTAAGCTTGCCAACTGTAAACGTTGAAGAGTCGATCAGTGCACAGGAAGTGATCAAGCGTGCAATTGCCCGTAAGAATCAGAATAACGAACGTATTCGCTCGATAGAACAGACGCTGTACTCTAAAGTGCGCGCTATGCTTGATGCTGGTGCCCTCAGCGATAAGAAGGGGCCAACGGAGATCATCACGGAGACGTTCTCAACCATTACCGAACAGCGTGATCCTCTTGAGCGCAAGCACACGCGTATCACGCAGCGACGTCAGACAGCAAACATCCCTGCGCAGGACAACCTGGCAGTCTTCGATGTGTTTTTTGATTTCACAGAGGATGAAAACAACATTCTCAATACCCGACTCGTAACACCATTAGGTGAGAATGCTCTCGACGAATACAATTTCGCAATCGAGAAAAAGGTTCTTCTCGATAATCTCTGGGTCTATGAGATCACCTTCGCTCCAAAGTCGAAGTTATTCCCCGGTTACGAGGGAACGTTAAGTATCTACGAAGATTCATACCAGGTAGTTGCAGCTCGGTTTGCCCCCTCGCAAGAAACGGCATTCCCATTTCTCAAGAATTTTGCCATTGAGCAACGCTATGACAGAATACAGGACACACTTTGGATTCCAACGTATCAGCAGGCAACAGCAGAGCTAAAAATCAAGGTTATGCCGTTTGTTGAGCTCAAGGCTAACGTCGTGGCACAAATCAATGTGAGTTCTGCACGAGCTAACATTGATGTGCCTGATTCATTATTCCCTGTTGTCGAACCAGACTCTGCCGAGACCCGCGTGAAGACAAATGCAAGTGGAGCAACAGTTGAAGTGCGCAGCAGAGACGGCAGTCGACGCATCGTTGTTGATGCCGAAGCAGACTCGGCAAAGCCAGAGTACTGGGACAGGTATGCCTTTGCCGAGCAGTCAGAAGAGGAGCGTAAGATCTATGAACGTCAGGACAGTATCAAGAAGAGCGACCCCGATAGCGATGATGATCGTCCGCGCGGACCCCTAGCAGGCTCAATGTTCAACATTGGTAGCATTGGAGGAATAGCCTTCGGACTTGACCCATATATCAATAGAACGACGATTACCGGTGGGTTGTATGGTCCGGCACTTGCTGTTGTTGCCCCAGGCCTTCGTTGTACAGCCTCTGTCGGATTCGGCAGTGCTGGTACCCGTGTCGGCAGAGCAGACCTTGATGTGCGACTTTACCGCGCACAGGGATATGGCATCAATGCGCTGGGCTCTGTATTCTCCTCGATAGCATCAATTCAGGATGCACGAAACTCACAGCTTGCCTTTACCTCTATCGATGTGGCCAATCTGATCTATGCCGAGTACTCTGATTTCTATCGTCGAGATGGATTCGATGTGGGCTTGCGTTTTCGTACCCCGTGGGGAGCAACAACTGTAGGGGGCTCATGGGCACGCCATGTTAATGCGCCTCTTGTAGAGGATCTCAAGCGTAAGCAAGCTCTGGCAGTACCGGGTAACTATCGCATTCTCGGAATTCGCTCGCAGATTTTCGAGAGTGGCGGACGCCTTAGCAGCTTGTTCGGTAGCTCGAATAATCAACCTGTGACGGCTTCGGTGCACGGAATCTATGGCACGGAGCTTACAACGAATGCGTCGTTTTGGAGCATTGATGCCAGTATAACAGGGCACATTCCTACGGTACGCACCGGATATTCGCCGATGATGCTTGACCTTACGCTTGAAGCAGGTTTGCAGCCAGCAGAAACACCGCAACAGTATCGTTTTGTGACCATGCGGACGTTCCCTGTTGCCGGCATGACGAATATGTTCGCAACGATAAACATTAACAGGTATGCCGGAACCGAGTATACCACACTTCATGCGGAGCATAATTTTACCGACCTCTGGTGGAGGGCAATAGGTTTGCCCGGTTTATCGTTTGGCCGAGGCGTGGATTTGATTGGACGCTTCAGCGCAACGAACGTGGTGCAGCGTGCTGAGCCCCTCGTAGCCAATGAGCTCTTCGACTCATCAAGTGGTTATTACATGGAAGCTGGCTTTGCTGTCTCGCGGATTCCATCGTACATCAGCGACCTCATTTTCCTTCGCGTTGATGCCCGCTGGCCTGTTGGACCGCTGGCCTCTCAGGGAAGCTTTGGCTGGATCCTGACGTTATCCAGTCCGCTGATGTAGTTTTGCAGCATGTTCGAACCACAAAAACAACAGATAGCAACTCTCCGCGATCGTGTGGACCAACTGCGGAGGTTCCTTTGACATCGATCGTAAACTTGATGAGATAGCCGAGCGTGAGATGCTCACGCAGGCTCCAGGGTTCTGGGACGACGCACAGAACGCGCAAAAGGTGATGCGCGAAACATCGGGACTGAAAGACTGGGTTGATGCCTGGAAGAACGCCGAGCAAAGTGTGGGCGATGTACAAGCATTGATTGAGCTTGCCGAAGAGGCCGATGACCAGTCTATGGAGGCTGAGATCGTAGCCGAAGTTGATCGCAGCGTGAAAGCTGTGGATGAGCTCGAGCTACGCAAAATTCTTTCGGGACCAGACGATAATCGTAATGCGATACTTACGATCAACGCAGGCGCTGGTGGCACGGAAGCCCAAGACTGGGCAGAGATGTTGATGCGGATGTATACACGCTGGGCTGAAAAGCACGACTTCGAAGTGTACCTGGCCGAAGAGCAAGAAGGCGATACCGCAGGCATCAAGAGCTGTACGCTTGAGATCCGTGGACGCTATGCTTTTGGATATCTGAAAGCCGAAAATGGGGTGCACAGACTTGTGCGTATCAGTCCGTATGACTCCAACGCCAGACGTCACACATCGTTTGCATCGGTATTTGTGTACCCTGAAGTAGACGATGAAGTCGAGATCGTCATCAACCCTGCTGATGTCGAAATGGATACGTTCCGATCAGGCGGCAAGGGTGGACAAAACGTTAACAAGGTCGAGACAGCCGTACGTCTGCGTCACATTCCTTCAGGTATCGTCGTTGCATGTCAGCAAGAGCGCTCGCAGCTTCTCAACCGCGAGCACGCGATGAAGATGCTGAAGTCGCGTTTGTACCAACAACGCCGAGAAGAAGAAGAGGCGGCAAAGGCTGCCATTGAAGGCTCCAAGAAGAAGATTGAATGGGGCTCTCAGATCCGATCATATGTCTTCCAGCCCTACACAATGGTCAACGACCACCGCACAGAGACAAAGATCACCGACGTACATTCGGTAATGGATGGCGACCTGGATGAACTTCTCAAGGCCTACTTACTTCTCGAGGATCAACTTCAGAATTCATGAGCACGAGTAGCATACACGCAGTGGCCCACCTGCTCGATACAAGCGCTCGCATGTGTGTGCTTACCGGTGCGGGCGTGAGTGCTGAATCTGGTGTTGCCACATTTAGAGATCCAGATGGACTCTGGGCGCGCTTCTCCCCGTATGAGCTTGCTAGCATGGATGGTTTTCTTTCCAATCCTGATCGTGTGCGTGATTGGTACGGCTATCGCAGATCGATCATCAACAGCGTCGAGCCCAATGCAGGGCATGCAGCGCTTGCTGAATTCGAGAAGCTCTTTGGCCACAACTTTACTCTCGTGACGCAGAATGTCGACAGGCTGCATCAGCGAGCTGGTAGTGTCCGCGTGCTTGAGGTTCACGGAAACATCCATGAAAACCGCTGTAATGACTGCGGAGACATCCGCACAGATGATGAACTAACCTGTTCGACGTGTTCCGGTGCTATGCGCCCCAATGTCGTGTGGTTCGGCGAAGATCTGCCCCTCGATGTATTCGCTGCTGCAGAAGAGGCGTCGCGCTCATGCGATGTGATGCTTGTTGTGGGCACCAGTGCCGATGTATGGCCAGCTGCTGGACTACCGATGACGGCAAAGATGGCAGGGGCACAGATCGTAGAGATCAATCCCAATCAGACATCGTTAACGCCGCATGCTAACCACATTCTCTCTGGTACCAGCGCTGTGATATTGCCACAACTTCTCGAGGCAATGTCATGATTATCGGCATTGGTACAGATGTTGTAGATGTTCCTCGCATCCAAGCAGCACTGGAAGAGTATGGCGAACGATTCTTAGTAAAAGTATTTACAGAAGAAGAGATCACCTACTGCAATCGTTTTGGCGATACACGATATCTGCATTTCGCTGCCCGTTTTGCAGCAAAAGAAGCCTTTTCCAAAGCCGTTAAGACAGGGATGCGAGATGGTATGTCCTTTAAGCAGGTTGGTATTCGCAACATTGCATCCGGCGAGCCAATCATGGAGCTCTTCGGCACGATGCAGCAGCGTTGGGGAAATCATACCATTCACGTGAGTTTAAGTCATACAGCCACAGTTGCCCTTGCTGTTGTCGTCATCGAATCTGTTTCGCAATCGTAATCAAACTACTGCTATGCTTCCATCGATCTACAATCCCTCGGAACCCTTTACCCTCGGTTTGTTAGGGGGCGGCCAGCTTGCCAAAATGACAGCTCAGGAGGCCTATAGAATGGGGCTCCGAGTTTCGGTGATCGAGCACGGTGCTGATTCACCAGCTGGGATGATGACAAAGAAGGAGTATCCCGGCGGCTGGAAGAATGCTGAAGATCTGGAAGGATTCATACAGGCATCTGATGTTATCACGCTGGAGAATGAGTTTATCGACCCTGATATACTCGACGTGATAGCAGAACGCAGGTTGGTCTTCCCAACGCCTGAAACCATGCGTCTTGTTCAGGACAAATACACGCAGAAGCAGACATTCGCTGCCGTCGGCATTCCGACACCGCATTTCGCGGAGATCACAACCAAGCAGGACCTGATCGATTTCGGAAACAAACACGGTTACCCGTTTGTCGCAAAGACACGCAAGTTCGGATATGATGGCTATGGCAACGCCACTATCAAACGGGAAACAGAGATCGATATGGTTTGGCGCAGATTCATGGAAAGCGAAGACCCTCGCCCCCTGCTTGCTGAATCATTTGTGACGTTCACGAAGGAGCTTGCTGTTATGGTTGCCCGTAACAAGCGTGGCGAGATCGCTGTATACCCGTGTGTGCAAACCATACAGCAAGGACACATCTGCGTAACAGTTCTTGCTCCTGCCCCGATCGAGCCCCAATTGCAGAAGCGTGCTCAGGACATTGCAATAGCATGTGTTGAGACCATCAGCGGTGTTGGTGTGTTTGGTGTCGAGATGTTTCTGACCACAGACGATGAGATCGTGTTTAACGAGATCGCGCCGCGTCCGCATAACAGCGGACACTACACGATTGAAGCCTGCCATACATCGCAGTTTGAGAACTGCATCCGTGCTGTTACTAACCTACCTTTAGGTTCTGCAGCAATGCGCGTGCCTGCTGCATGCATGATCAACCTGCTAGGGGAACGTACCGGCAGCGGAGTACCAGATAGCGTAATCGAAATGCTTAAAGTCGATGATGTGGCTCTGCATCTCTACGGTAAGAAGGATGTGCGTATGGGTCGAAAGATGGGACACCTCACAGCAACTGGCGCTAATGTTGATGAGGCATTCCAGCGCGCGTCGCTAGCGCTGAATCGGTTTGTGTGGTAGGCAACATCGTAGTTACTGTAATTACGTAATTACTGTAATTACCGATTATTCACCCTCACCGTGATCCATACCCCGATGATGCCGATGATGATGTTGCCTAGCCACATTGCGACAAGGGGCGACAGATAGCCGCGATCTGCAAACTCTTCTCCTCCGATCATGGACATCCAATAGATAACATAGAATCCTAGTGAGTACATGGCACTGGTGCCAAAGTTGCCACCCTTGGTTAGTATACCAAGCGGACTCCCAACAAAGACAAAGAGAAGGCAGGCGAACGGTATTGCATACTTCTTGTGTATCTCCACGAGGTAGCGGTTAGCAACAACGCGCTCGCTGCTGGCACGTTGGCGCTCGCTCTCAAACATTGTTTGTGCCGTCATTATATACGCGCTTGCACGCTGAAGGACCTCGGATCTCGTAGATGTTGATGCAGATATTGGCTGAACGGATTGAAGGTCTTGCAGATGACGCACAACAGCAGAGTCGTAGCGAAGAAGTGCCTGGTGTTCTTGAAGCTCTGCACTCTGCACGATTTTCTGCATATCGGCGATGGTCATTTCGCGCTCGCCGCGCGAGGTACCGGTAACCTCGCTGGCTTCGTAGAAGAATTTGTCGGCAGGGAGAACGATCTGATAGCGATCGAAGGAAACAACGCGATACTCATTAGGATTGCGAATGCCTCGTTGATGAATCTCGCCCTTGGAAAGTTGAATAACCAGCCGTGTTAGAGAGGGTGAGAACGCTAGACGTCCACTGTCGGCATTAATGATGTTTGCGAAGTCAAACTTCGACTTGTCGTAGATAGACACACCGAGCATTGTACCATTGGGTAACACACGTCGAGCAAGGATTGACGTTGTTGAGTTAAAGGTCGTGAACTGCCCTTCCTCAACAGCGAATGAAGGTTTAGTGCTCTCGATGTCCCGCATCATACCCGTTAGGCGCACATTGGAGTCCGGCAGAACGCTGTCGGTGTACCAAAACGTGAAGCCCCATAGCAAACCACCGACGAGAACAACTGGTATCATCATCCGCAGAAGCCCGATGCCACTGGCCTTCATCACAGTTACTTCGTGATTGCTGGACATTGCACCAAATGCCATGATCGTACTAAAGAGCACACCAATAGGAATTGCAAGGACAACGATCCAGGAGAGATTCAAGACGAGAAACTGCACAATGGTGCCGGCGTCGAGTCCTTTGCTGGCGAGCTTGTCTACCCAGCGCATCATGTACTGGATCAGGAACAATGCCATGATCACCGACGTACCAAAGACGAAGGGGGCTACGTGGGCGCGGAGGATATAGCGGTAAATAAGCATCGCTGATTACGACCGCTTCTGCTCACATTCCTTGATGAGCTTTTCGAATTCTTCTGACTTTGCGGGCTTTTGCTTTTGAAGTGTCTTGAAGGCCTCTATCGCCAACTCATACGAACCCTGCTGCATGTATATGCGGGCAATCGTTTCCGTAACAATGATCGGCGAGCCAGATGCTCCGAGATCTTCCTTGCTCTCCTCTTGCTCGGCATTGGCCATCCTGGGCATCCGGGCATCATGCAGTCGTGCGGCAAGTTCCTCAAGAGTAGCAGTGCGCTTACGCACTTCGGGGCCATCTGCCGGACGCGCAGTTCTGCGCATCTGGTGGAATGAGCGAAATGCGGGAGGATCGAGTAGAGAAGCGATCTCGCGTCGGCCACGCGAGCGCGTACCTTCAAACCGCAATGTTGTAAACTCAAGTCCTGGTATCAGCCGAACGCTTGCGCTTCGTATGATGCGGGTATCTGAAGAGACGGGTGCCATCTCGATCAGCCGCAGAACGTTCGGGTGCGAGACAATGCTCGGAGAAACCGGTGGTTCTTCAACAAGTTTGCCGGACTCTTCCAGCTCGTGCTGCAGCTCGACGATTTCGATCGACTGCTCGCCATACGGTTCTACTTCAGACTCCAACACAATGTGCGGTATGTCTTCGGGCTCATACGTGTATGGCTGTTTCTGCACGTAGGATTTGAGCAGCGGCAACCCTGGGAAACGTGTATGAAGCGCCTCACGGATCATTTGCGCATCGTGCATCTGGCCCAGTGATTCATACGCTGATGCAAGCAGGATGTAACCGCCGATGTAATCCGGATAGTGCTCTACACCGGATGCACACAGCTGTGCAGCCTCGAGAATGCTGTCTGCACGTAACAGCTCAATTGCTGCAGCAGCAAACCAGGGATCGGGACGATCAGTCGCGGTTGCCAAACAAACGAAGCAGATACAGGAACAGATTGATGAAGTTCAGATACAGTGACAGGGCTCCGATGATTGCGCGCTTGTGGGCAAGCCCCTCGCCAGCATACATAACGATGGCCTGCTCCTTGATCTTGCTCATTTCAAAGACTGTAAGGCCTGTAAAGACCAAGACCCCAATGATGCTTATGGCAAAATCGAGAACGCCGCTACCAAGGAAGATGTTCACAAGCGAGGCGATGATCAGACCGATGAGCCCCATGAACAGAAATGACCCCATACCTGTGAGATCGCGCTTGGTTGTGTAACCATAGACCGCTGCCGCAGCATACATGCCGGCGGCAATCAGAAACACCTGAAAGATGCTGCCCAGATCATAGACTAAGAAAATCGCCCCAAAGGAGAGTCCGTTCGTAAGAGCGTAAGCGATAAACGTACCGGCAGCTGTGCTCGGCTGCATCGTATCGATCCGAGCCGAGAGGAAGAATACCATCGCAAGTGGGGCCAGCAT
>JBEBCJ010000165.1:0-4037 GCA_041157865.1 Bacteroidota bacterium | reverse complement strand
TGACGACTTCACCGGCATTAACACCGCGGATAGCATCGATCTCGCCCTTGGTTATTGGCTGACGGTAGGCAATGATGGCAATCGTTTCAAGCGCGGCCTGTGTGAGTCTCTTACGGTTCTTAGCCTTGAGCAGACGCTGCACAAGATTGCCGTGCTGCGGTGTGGTGGCGAACTGATAGCCCCCTGCAATCTTGACGATTCTATATGGACGCTGAGAGATCTCGAGAATGTCGTTGATCTCATCGACCAGTTCTTCGAAATAGCCCTTTGGCACATCGAATGTTGGGATCACTATGTGCGGCACAACATTGGTCTCGCCCTCAAGCGGCAGATGCTGCTGTCCGGGGTCTTGCTGTGTCGGATCCTCGAGCACCAACAGCCTGTGCAACGATCTGTTTGAAAGGGGCTCTTCACTTGCGAAGATCAATGCCTCAAGGGCCTTGAGCTGATCAAGACGATCAAGCGTAAAGAAATATGGCAGCTCACGGGTAGCTACATCCTTTTCAAACTTCTCTTGTTCGAATTCTGTCATGATTGTGTCTCCGAGTCTGGTGAAGACCCTTCTTCGTTCTGTTCTTCAGGTTGCACGTCGTCTTTCCGTTCGACGATTACAATGTCGTCAAAGCGGAGATCTTGCTGCACAAGAATACGCTGCAGCTTAGCAAGCTCGAGTAATGCCAGGAACGTTACAACGATATGCATCTTCGTAAGTCCAGAAACGAGCTCAAAAAATCTTGCGGCTGGCTTTGTCTTAAGCACATGCATGATTTCGTCGGACTTCTCCTCCACGGTGATCGGGAAACGCGTAACGACGTGTGGCTCGGCCTTCTCCGGTGCTTTCTCAATAGCACGCTTGAGTGCCTTGAGTAGATCAAAGAGCGTTGCATTACGATATGAATCACTCTGGGCTGCATGAATCTCTTCAGCTTCGAAGATCTGACGATAGAGAACATACTTCTGATTTTCGGCCGAGATCGAGAGTGAATCAGTTGCCTCCTTGTAGCGCTTGTACTCAAGGAGTCTGCGCACCAATTCTGCTCGGGGGTCATCCTCATCAATAGTGCCTGGAAGCTGGCCGTCCTTTTCCTCGCGCGGCAGCAGCATCTGAGCCTTGATCTGCACAAGCATCGATGCCATCACGATGAACTCACCAGCAAGCTCGAGATCGAGTAACTCGAGCACTTTGACATACTCGAGGAACTCCTGAGTTATCGAAGCAATAGGTATGTCGTAGATATCAAGTTCATCGCGCTTGATAAAGAACAGAAGCAGATCGAGTGGACCTTCAAAATTTTCTAATCGTACACTGTACATTGTTAGTCTCGCATTCCTTGTATGTCGATCTCTGTGGCAATGCGACCGCTGTATACACGCGGGATTCTCTCCGAAAAGGCCGTCATAATCTCATACGGTATCGTGCCTGCACGCTCGGCAATCTCAATAGCATCGATGTGCTCGTGTGAACCATCCGGAGCCATCTGGCCTCCGAGCAGAACAACCTCCTGCTCAAGTGAGCAGAGGTCTGTCCCGAGATCTACCATAAGCTCATCCATGCAAACTGATCCGACAATTGGATATCGTTTCCCGCTGATAATGCACTGCCCCTTTCCAGAAAGCGCCCGCATATACCCATCTCCATAGCCGATAGGTACCGTAGCAATTGTTGCCTCCGTCGGCACAATATACCGCTGACCATAACTTACCGATTCGCCAGGCCAGGCGTGCCTGAAGGAATTGATGGTAGAGCGAACAGACATAACCGGACGCAATGCGGCGTAGGGCTCAGCACCCAACGCGTAACCATAGAGGGCAAGCCCAGTGCGCACCATTGTATAGTGGGACTGCTTGTCCATCCACAGCGCTCCGGAGTTTGCCGCATGAACATATTGAAAAGAAAATCCAGCCTGCTCAAGCTTGGCTACTACCTGCTCGAATATCTCAAGTTGATTGCGTAAAAATGGGCTGGCCGGATCGTCGGCAGTAGCAAAGTGTGTACAAACACCAACAAGATCCACCCCCTGCATCGCGGCTATCTGCTGCGCTGCCGCCAGGGCATCGGCAGGACGAAATCCCTCGCGCAGCATTCCCGTGTCGACGTACAGGTGCATGGGTACCTTCACGTGAGATACACTGGCTGCATTCGACACAGCTTCTATTTGAGGCAGCGAGCACGCCACAATGTGCACGTTATGCTCCACGGCCAACTCCGCCTCATGGGTTTCAACCGGTGTAAGGATGAGTATCTCACCTGCAATGCCACGGCGTCGCAGCTCGATTGCCTCATCTAGCAAAGCAACCCCGAGCATGTCTGCACCGAACATCTCAAGAGCACGTGCAATCGGCACCATGCCGTGACCGTATGCGTTTGCCTTGACTAACCCGAGGATCTTCTGCTCTGGCGCATGCTTTCGAATGCAGTCAAAGTTCCATTCAAGAGCATCAAGATCAATGGTAATCCGCGTGCTTCTCATGATGCCAATTGGGCGTCTGCCCACTCAAATGATCGTTTCAGTTCTTGTATCGTTCGTCCAGCCCCCAGCGCACATAATAACTTAATGCGCGCTTTCTGCCCGTTGAGGTAGTCTGCGAAGACTACGCCAGCCTCGTAGAGATGCCTGCCAGCCCCCTCGTAGGCATACATGTGCTCTACACGGCCCACTGGGCAACGCGAGACGAGTACCACTGGCAGACCAGATGCAACGGCATCTCGCAAGGCATAGAACACTGGGGGCGTAACATTGCCCACGCCAAAGGCCTCGATGACCAGACCGTTGGCACCCTGCTTACTGCAGAGATCTATGAGCGTGCCGTCCATGCCAGCATAGAGTTTCAGAAGTGGCACAAATGCCGGAACGCTTTTCACGTTGAAGACTTCTCGATGTTGCGGTTTACGCAGTATGAACACCACACCGTTTGTTACGCGCCCTATCGGACCAAAATCAAAACTCGTAAATGTAGACAGTGCTTCTGTGTCAGTCTTTGAGGTTTCCGAGGCTGCCGTTAGTACGCCACCGAGACAGACAACCACACCCATATCACGCAACTGACGCGAGATTACAGCCGTAACTGCATCACGCAGATTACGTGGTCCGTCCCAGTCGGGCTCGCTGGAGTTCCGCATCGCTCCGATGACGATCACTGGCTTTGATGTTGAAACAGTTGAATCCAAGAAATATGCTGTCTCCTCTAGCGTATCAGTTCCGTGCGTCACGATTACCCCGTCGATGGTTGGGTCGTTGACGTACGTTTGAACAATTCCCGAGAGCTCCAGCATTCGTTCAGGAGTAATATGCGGTCCAGGGAATGTACCGTATTCATGTACGACGATCTCAGCAGCATCCTGAATTCCGGGTATCCTCAGAAGTATCTCACCTCCCGACATACTTGGAACAACTCCGCCCCATTCCTTGTCGAGTGTAGAGGCTATTGTGCCCCCGGTGAACACAATGACGATTTTCGGTTTCTGCTGATTCAATGAGGGTAACTTTCGAGCAATATCAGCCGCGAAGATAGAGATGCGGTTTGTAGTTTTGCATGAATTGGTTGTCCGCCGGCGGAGAACATTATCAACATCGAACCAGAAAGACGAATTACGAATGAGCGTCGAGTCACTTGATGCACCAAGCGTTGCGCTTGCAAAAGACTTCCTGCCGCTAAATGGTACGGACTACATCGAGATCTATTGCGGGAATGCCAAACAGTCCTCGTACTTCTATCGTACTGCTTTTGGCTTTCAGCTGGTGGCATATGCGGGGCCTGAAACGGGTCTACGCGACCGAGCCTCCTACGTGCTTCAGCAAGGTAAGATTCGTCTGGTTCTGACCACCCCGTTGCGCCCTGACAACGAGATGACGGCACACATTGCCAAGCACGGCGATGGCGTGAAGACACTTGCCCTGTGGGTAGACGACGCTCGTTCAGCATGGCAGGCCACAACCGAGCGCGGAGCTGTCAGTGTGCAGGAACCAACAGTACTTACCGACGACCATGGAGAGGTAGTTCTGGCCTCTATTCAAACCTACGGCGACACCGTCCAC
>JBEBCJ010000164.1:0-4203 GCA_041157865.1 Bacteroidota bacterium | reverse complement strand
TTGCACGTGTAGATCTCCATGGTAGTTGGAGCTACCAATCCCTGAGCGAGAAGTTCTTTGTATTCGGTCTTTGCACTGTCAGTAAGTGGGCGTGAGGCACGGAACACAAGCTTTTTGCCGTCGGGCGAGAAAAATGCGCCGCCATCGTAACCGAGTTGGTTCGTTACCTGACGTTGATCACTGCCATCGATGTTCATGGTCCACAGCTCGAGATCACCAGATCTATCTGATGTGAACACGATTTTGTCGCCATTAGGAGATACGGTTGCCTCAGCATCATAGCCGTTGCGATCGGTTAGGCGCTGCGAGATGTTCCCGCTTTCGTCAGCAATGAAGATGTCATACGATGGTAGAACCTGCCACAGATACTTTCGGTCTTTGCGAGGGGGCGGTTCTGGCGGGCACGCCTCGCCGGCCAGGTGAGTGCTTGCATACAGGATGTGCTTCCCGTCTGGCATAAAGTATGAGCAGGTCGTTCGCCCCTTACCTGTGGAGATCAACGGCGGGCGGTATGACGAGTCCTTGGCATCGGCGATAGTGAGAGCGTGAATCTGGTCGCAGGAATGACCCCAGCCTTTGAAGTTGCTTTGGAACGCAAGCTTCTTACCGTCTGGACTGAAATACGCTTCGGCATTGTCTCCACCGAATGTTAGCTGACGAATGTTTTGAAGATGCGGCTCGGTTGCTACGAGTTTTTGCGTCATCAAACAGCATAAGATCGCTGCCGACGCATACAAGATTGGTTTTTGCATAGTTCGAAGCTACGAAGACTCCGTATTTTTGTACCCTATGCCACATTCACAAATCACCAAGCGTGGCTTTGATCTGCTGCGCGATCCGCGCGATAGCAAAGGCACGGCATTCTCACGTGAAGAGCGAGAGCAGTACGGGTTGGCCGGACTGCTGCCCGACATCGTTTCGTCATTATCGATGCAGCTCCAACGTATTGAAGGTCACGTAAACTCGCTTGCAACCGACCTCGATAAATACATCT
This sequence comes from Bacteroidota bacterium, assembly GCA_041157865.1. Lineage (GTDB taxonomy): Bacteria > Bacteroidota > Ignavibacteria > Kapaibacteriales > Kapaibacteriaceae > UBA10438. The sequence continues at coordinate 3,209 of JBEBCJ010000164.1, read as the reverse complement.
ACCTCAGTGATTTGCAGGAACGCAACGAAGTGCTGTTCTATGCACTGTTGCAGAAGGATCCCGTCAAGTACATGCCCATCGTGTATACACCAACGGTGGGACTTGCCTGTCAGACCTTTGGGCGCATCTACCGACGTCCAAAAGGTATGTTTATCAGCGCTCGACACAGAGGCCGGATGGCGCAGGTATTGCGTAATTGGCCTGAGAGTGATGTACGCTGGATCTGCGTGACGGATGGTGAGCGAATTCTTGGTCTTGGAGACCTCGGTGCACAGGGTATGGGAATACCAATCGGCAAGCTTGCACTCTATACTGCATGCGCCGGCGTGCCGCCAGAGGTAACGTTACCCATTGTATTGGACGTCGGCACGAACAATGAGACATTGCTTGAAGACCCTTTCTATATCGGCATTCGTCAGAAACGTCTTGTCGGACAGGAATACGATGACTTTATCGAGGAGTTCGTGACTGCGGTACAGGAAGTGTTTCCGCAGTGCGCAATACAGTGGGAAGACTTCGCAAATCCCAATGCAAGCCCCATACTTGAACGATACCGACATCGAATTTCATCGTTCAATGATGATATTCAGGGAACCGCCGCTGTGGGCGTTGCCGGTGTTATTGCAGCAGCACGCATGAAGGGCGAGCAGTTGCGAGACCAGACATACGTGTTCTTTGGCTCTGGATCTGCAGGACTTGGAATTTCAGAGCTTCTATGGCGCTTGATGATGGACGAAGGATGCTCAGAAGAAGAGGCACGCTCAAAATGTTGGCTTGTTGACAGCAGGGGGCTGGTTGTTGCCGCCCGTACAGATCTTGCCGATGCAAAGCTCTTGTATGCGCACGATCATCCCGAAGTTGATAATCTGGCAGACATCGTGCGAAGTGTTAAGCCAACTGTCCTTATCGGTACAAGTACGATCCCGAAGAGCTTCACGCAGGAGGTCATCGAACACATGGCATCCTATTGTGCACGGCCGATCATCTTCCCATTTTCTAATCCTACATCGAAGAGCGAGTGCACAGCTGAAGAAGCCTATACGTGGACAAACGGCACGGCAATCTTTGCCAGTGGCAGCCCCTTTCAGCCTGTTACGATCAACGGAAAGACGATTCATCCGGGTCAGGGCAATAATGTCTATATCTTCCCTGGGGTTGGTCTTGCAGCCTATGCGGTAAGTGCCACGAACATCCCCTATAAAACATTCGGTGTGGCAGCGCGTGCACTGGCTGGTATGATTAGTGAAGAGCAATTCTCAACGGGGCTCATATACCCGCCAATGTCAGAAATTCAGAATGCAGCAAAGGTTGTCGCTATCGCATGCGCAGACTATCTCTTCGATGATGGTCACGCCGGTATCGAACGTCCAGCAGACATCACAGAGTTGATCGAGCGTCACATGTGGAAGCCGACGTACGAGTAGCAAACAGGGGCACGATGTATCGTGCCAGATGCACGAGGAACATGAGCGACATGCAAACCAAGTTGGACATAGCGAAGAACTGGTTGCCTCGATACACGGGCACAGAGATCAGCGCGTTCGGTGACTATGTACTCCTGACGAACTTTCGCGGTTATGTCGAAGCATTTGCAAAAAGGTTCGGTGTAGAGGTCAAGGGTCTTGATAAGCCGATGCAGACCGCTACACACGACAACCTGACGATCATCAATTATGGCATCGGTTCGCCCAATGCTGCGCTGATTATGGACCTGCTCGTTGCGCGTATGCCGAAGGGCGTGCTCTTTTTGGGCAAGTGCGGTGGACTGAAAGAGTCAACAGAAATTGGCCATTTCGTTCTGCCTATTGCAGCTATCCGAGGCGACGGCACAAGCAATGATTACTTCCCACCCGAAGTGCCGGCTTTGCCTTCATTCAAGCTGCACAAGTTCGTCTCAGACAAGGTGCTTGAACAGGGGCAGGACTATCGTACCGGTGTTGTCTATACAACAAACCGACGCGTTTGGGAATGGGACATCGACTTTCGTAATCGTCTTAAGCAGCTGAGCTGCCTGGCAATTGACATGGAAACGGCAACAGTCTTCATTGTTGGACATAAGAACGACATTCCACGCGGTGCGCTTCTCTTGGTAAGCGATGTGCCAGTGGTTCCTGAGGGCGTCAAGACTGAAGAAAGTGACAAAAAAGTAACACAGGAATTCGCAGATTTACATCTCACCATCGGTATCGAGGCAATGCGTGAGATTGGGATCAAGGGCGAGCACATTAAACACCTGCGTTATGATTAACTACATCGTTGCATGTCTCCTTGCAGCAACATCCGTTGCTGTATCTCAGCCATTTGTTGTTTCAGGTCCAACCGTTGGTCACGTTGACATGCGAGGCGCTAGCATAGCTGTTCAGATTAGTTGCACATCTGAACCAGGGCTAACACCTGTGGTGATTCGATATACAGACATCGTATCGAGTAAGACATACACAACGCCTACAGTCAACGCTGACTGCCTTGGTAATGGTGGGTGTTTGACGTTTACTCTCGACAGCGTAGAACCAGGCAAAACCTATACCTACGATATCGTGGCTCGTGGAGAGGTCCTCAGGGTTCCTGTTCCTGCGCGCTTCACTTCGCGCTCGATGTTTCGGTATCGAGGTAACGACTGGCCTACGGTAAACCTCGCTTTCGGAAGCTGCCATTATGTAAACGAGGCTGGATATGAGCGTTTCGACTCTACTGGTAAGGAAAAGGGCTACGGAACAGAAACAGAGATCTTTGATGCTATCGTCAGGCGCAAGCCCGATGCCATGATCTGGCTTGGCGACAACGTGTACCTGCGCGATCCAGATTGGGGCTCACGGTCTGGTATCATGAAGCGCTACTCGCATGCACGGGCCCATACACGGACGCGCGAATTGTTTGCAACCGTTCCTAACTATGCGATTTGGGATGATCATGATTATGGACCTAATGATGCTGATCGATCATACGTTCTGAAGGATGATGCACTTGATGTGTTCAAACTCTTTTGGCCTAACCCATCCTATGGGGTAGGGGGCAAACCAGGCATCACGACCTCATTTGAGGTTGCAGATGTCCAGGTGTTTCTTCTTGATGACCGTTATTATAGGTCATCAAACGATAGGCAGAATGAGCCAAAGTCAATTCTTGGAGAGCATCAAGTTGAATGGCTGATCGATGCTCTCTCATCAAGCAGGGCCACATTTAAGATTGTTGCTGTTGGCTCACAATTT
>JBEBCJ010000163.1:0-5238 GCA_041157865.1 Bacteroidota bacterium | reverse complement strand
ATAACATTGGTTTATTTACCTTGCTTGTCTCAATGATGTGCAAGGTTATTGGGGCGTCGCCAAGCGGTAAGGCAGCGGGTTTTGGTTCCGCCATGCGTAGGTTCGAATCCTGCCGCCCCAGCTCACGATCACTAGCTGGAATTCTACGTGAACTCGGAAGTCAAGATCGTTGCGGGTCGGTCAAATCCAGAGATTGCTCTGAAGATCGCACACGCCACGCATCGGGAATTGTCAGAAGTTGCAATTCGCAATTTCAGTGACGGTGAAATCTGGGTCAAGTACGAAGAAAATGTTCGTGGTGTTGACCTCTACATCGTGCAGTCGACAGTTGCCCCTTCGGACAACTTGATGGAATTGCTGATGTTGATAGACGCCGCAAAGCGTGCCTCGGCTCGAAGAATCACAGCGGTGATCCCGTACTTTGGATATGCAAGACAAGACCGTAAAGATCAACCGCGGGTTGCAATCACGGCCAAGCTGGTAGCTAATCTGCTGGTAGAAGCTGGTGCAAACCGAGTGATCACAATGGATCTGCACACACCGCAATTGCAGGGCTTTTTCGACATACCGCTCGATCACCTGTACGCATCGTCGGTTTCAGTAGGGGTTCTCAAGTCTCTGAAGCTCGAAAATGTTGCAGTTGCTGCGCCTGATGTGGGTGGGGTCAAGACAGCCAGGGCATACGCAAAGATGCTTGGTGATGCTGACCTTGTGGTGGTGGACAAGCGCAGGCCAAAGCACAACGTAGCGCAGGTGATGAACATCATCGGCGAGGTGCAAGGCAAGAACATTGTGATCGTTGATGACCTTATCGATACAGGAAGCACATTTGTGCAATGTGTCGAAGCTCTCAAGAAGCAAGGGGCTGAGCAGATCATTGGCGTGTGCACGCACCCTGTGTTCTCGGGATCTGCGGTTCAGAAACTTGTAGAGTGTGATGCTCTCACGAAGTTGTATGTGACAGACACGATACCTCTTCGCCAGACGCACAGTAAAATAGAAGTTCTCAGTGTAGCCCCGTTGTTTGCCGAGGCAATCATACGGACACACGAAAATCAATCAATCAGCTCCTTGTTTGATGCAAACCAGGGTTGAAACATCGACGACAATACGTTAGGATACGGATATGAGTCAGATCGTTCTTCAAGCAGAGTCGCGCGTTCCAGGACAGAGCGGTGCAAAGTTGCTCCGTAGCAATGAGCGTGTTCCGGGTGTGTTCTATGCAAAGGGACAAGACCCTGTGCATTTCTCTGTGTCATACTTGGCGCTTCGCCCTGTTGTTCACACTGCAAAAGCAAAGACGGTGAATCTCCAGGTTGACGGCAAGCACATGCTCTGCATCCTCAAGGATGTATCATTTGATCCCCTCACCGACAAGATCCTGCATGTGGATATGTTGGGTGTAAAGCCAGGCGAGAAGATCCAGGTCAAGATCCCACTTCATGTTTCTGGCCTTGCACAAGGCGTTCGTGAGGGTGGTACACTCGAGCACGTTATGCATAAGGCAAACGTTAGGGTAGATCCTACAGAGATGCCTGAAGTCATCGAGGTGGATGTCACTAGCCTTGGCCGTGGTTCAGCAATTCACGTCTCAGATCTCAATGTCCCTGGTGTCGAATTCCTCGAGCGTCCGTCAGCAATAGTAGTGGCCTGCCACGCACCAAAGGTTGTTGAGAAGACGGAAGAAGCAACACCAGCCAAGAAGAAGAAGTAAGGCTCTGGAAGAGTGATTGCGTAATTACGTGATTACGTAATTACGTAATTACTGAATTACAGAGGTACGGGATTTCACGAAGACGCAATTTCAAGCGCAACCTACAGTCACCTGTGGTTGCGCTTTTTTTGTGATCATGCCTTAGAGCATTGAAACCACCAACGGGGCAATGGATTCACGAAGTTCCTGGTGCAATGTTGAAAGCTGAATTCGCTGTTTGCGTGCATCAAACACTAATTCTATCTGGCCCAATCGTTTGATGGACTTGGTAACGATTGTTCGCAGCATCTTTATAGTCTTATCACTTACCTCTTCTGCATCGATTGTAAATAGAAGCTGTTTTGATAGGCTAAAGGCTCCATTCATGTCATGAGATTGTATCGCATGCAAAAAATCGACGATGCGCATATGAATGGTGGAGGTCATTTTGCTCCTTCGTCGACGTCTGTATGCCCTGTACAGCGCTGTATCTGATGCAAACACCGAGGCGTATCCGGCTCTATGAAGGATGCTTCGTTGCACGTCTACGCGCTGTCTCCGAAAACTAGGGTGTGCAACTGCTTCGAGAATGATCTCTGCACAGATGCCATAACTACCAGACTGTAGGGCTCTGTCACTCAATTGATCAGTAAGCATAAACCATTGTGAGCTGCCAACTCGCGTAAGTTTGACGAGTTGTTTGATGTATTGCGTTATGCCGGATTTCTTTCCGAAGTATTCGCTGATGGCTAGCTGCTGCAGCAGCCAGTCTCTCCGGTGAGAATCATCCCAAAGGTCGCATTCGATGCAAACGCGTTTATAGGCACTGAGCCAAGTTGTGGCTAACTCAATGTTGTTCTGGATCTGAGCCACCGCTGTAGCAAGGGGGCATGCTGCTAGGATGATGATCGGATCAGCGCCATGCCTGTCTAACTTTTGAAGCAACGCAAAACATTCACGCGCAACTTTATGAAGTCTCTGCTGTCTACCTCGCTTCTTTGAGTTTTCAAAGACAAGCTTGCCGTGCAACAGTGAGATGCTTATCACCGTATCATACACCTGTCTGTTGTAGATCAATTCTCTCTGGTAACGCAGGAAGTCCTTGGTGTTGGATTCTCTCCAGCTAATGATGTAGAGCTTGCGTAACGCAAACAACTTTGCCTCGATGAGGTCGGCAAACGCAGATTGCCGAACAGCCACATGCAACTTGTGCTTGGCAATTGAGTGCAACTCTGCTCGGACTGATACTCCGGCAGTAGCCAGCTGTGCAAAGACAGTGCGAGTAACCTCGATACGTCTGGGAATCCGCTCCGCCGGGTTGTGTGCCAAGACCACTGAATCGAGCTTCTCTGCTAATCGCGCTTTGGCACGCCGATGAGAGTCTGATTTGATATCGCGCGCTGAGATCAGCCTCGACGATGCAGTTGGCTGATGCTGCACAACATCCATAACGTATGCCAGCTCTTCATCTGTAAGGCTCTTGCTTAGGTATCGATGGAGCAGAGCCCCATCTCCATAGAGCAATTTGAGCAGATCTGCATACTCGCGAAGTTGATCATCAATCATAGTGTACAGACCGGACAATGAGAATTACCAGTCTAGAAATCTACACAATCGCCTAGACTTCCTAATGTAGATGCTCGCAGTATTGGGACACCATTATGTTTCACTACAGCGAAGGGAATCGGTATAATGTCCGAGTTTCTTATCATCCTCATGATCTGGCTTGGCCTGCTGGATCCAACGTCAACCTATACGGTTGCTCAAGTACAACAGATTGCCACGACGAATGCTACATCGATCGAGCAGTATACGCCAGGCGTTGATACGACAACTGCATCGTGGCAACAGGCTGTGGCAGATCAGAGAGAGATCAAAATCATTGATCCCAATGTTGACTGATTACTTCGTCACCCAACGTCCGTCTGATCGAATAATATCGATCAGTGCATCGACAGCGCCGGCTGACGGGATGTTGCGCTGAACGATCTCTTGCCCGCGGTAGAGTGTGATGCGGTCTGGACCCGAGCCAACATAGCCGTAATCGGCGTCGGCCATTTCTCCTGGACCATTCACAATGCAGCCCATGATACCGATCTTGACACCCTTGAGGTGATCGGTCTGAGAACGGATCATTGACGTCGTTTCCTGCAGGTCGAACAGCGTGCGCCCGCATGATGGACAGCTGATGTACTCAGTCTTCGTCATGCGCGTGCGCGCAGCCTGCAGAATGCCAAAGGCTAAACGCACAGATGCATCATGGTGTGCTTTATCATTCACATGCACATTGAGCATCACACCGTCGCCATAGCCCTCTACGAGAAGTCCGCCAAGATCTGTTGCAGCATGAAGTGATGCAACATCTAGTGATGGGGCCAGCAGTCCCTTACGCAGTATAACTGGACAGTCTACCTCGCGCGCTGCAAGCACGTCGAGTGCGCTCCGCATGTCGCGAAAGTAGGATTGATGGTTGCTCGTCAGGCATAGAACAGCAGTGACATCATCGCGTAGTCTTAGGAGCAACTCATGGTTGTCAACCTCATCGGTCGTGCAGGCAACAACGTTCATCACAGCATGACGATGCGACGCATTGAGATACTCCTGCACGCTCACCAAGGGCACGCAGTAAAACTGGTCGTCATGAGATAGCCACGTTGTGTAGTCAAGCACCTGTCGCGTACCAGCTGGCGCCATAAAGGGCAGGGGGCTTGTACCCATATACAAGAACTCAGCTGCCTGATCTGTTGTAGCCCACTTGTCCGCCACAGGATCATAGATGTGACCCAATGGTGTGAGCTGTCCCATCTCGGTGATTGAGGCATGAGATACATCAGCGAAAACACGTGGCACACTGTCGCCGCCAATGATGGCAACCTGACGCGTATGATATCGGTGATACGAATACGGCGATCTCATGCATATCTCCGCGCAAGGGCCTGTGCAACGGGGATTTCTGCTTCAGGCTCTTCTGTCAATGATACACGAATGGTGTCACCAAGGCCATCCTCGAGCAATGTGCCAATGCCGAGTGCGCTCTTGACGCGACCATCTTCGCCATCGCCTGCTTCCGTTACACCCAGGTGCAGCGGATAGGGTTTTAAGCCCTCTTGCTTGAGGCGCGCAACGAGTAGACGATACGCGTGTATCATCACGAGCGGATTGCTTGACTTCATCGATAGCACGATGTTGTAGTAGCCCTCGTCTTCGGCAATGCGCAAGAACTCCAGGGCCGACTCTACCATGCCGTCTGGATTGTCGCCATAGCGACTCATAATGCGGTCAGACAGCGAACCATGGTTCGTACCAATACGCAACGCTGTACCGTACTCTTTGCAGATGTTGATCAGTGGAACAAAGCGCGCACGAATGCGGTCGAGCTCTTCTTGATACTCTGCGTCGGTGTACTCTATGATGTTGAACTGCTTCTTATCGACGTAGTTGCCCGGATTGATACGCACCTTTTCAACCACACGAGCTGCAATCTCTGCGGCATTGGGCGTGTAGTGAATGTCGGCAACAAGTGGTGTTGTATAGCCCCTTGCCTG
>JBEBCJ010000162.1:0-2956 GCA_041157865.1 Bacteroidota bacterium | reverse complement strand
CCACACCAAGTCGGAAAAGGCTAAAAAGAACCAGCGCTCCGTCATGGAGTTCCTCCTGGTGAACCACCCGCTGGATTGTCCGATCTGCGATGAAGCAGGTCAGTGCAAGCTCCAAGAGTATGCATTCATGCACTCCAAGGGTAAGAGTCGATACGAAGAAGAAAAGACACACAAAGAAAAGCGTGTCGAGCTAGGTCCGCAGATCATGTTCGATGGCGAGCGCTGCATCTCTTGCTCGCGCTGTATTCGTTTTGCCGACGAAGTGGCTAAGCAGCCAGTGCTGTCGTTTGTGCAGCGTGGAGACAAGGTGACCATCCGCACCTTCCCGGGTACGACCTTCGACAGCGAGTACTCGATGAACGTCATCGATATCTGTCCGGTTGGTGCTCTTACCAGCATGGACTTCCGCTTCAAGGCCCGTGTGTGGGAAATGTCGTTCACAGATTCTGTCTGCCCGGGCTGCGCCCGCGGCTGCAACATCAAGATCGGTGTGATGAACAACGAGGTCCTGCGCTCTGAGCCACGCACAAACATGCATGTGAACTCGTACTGGATGTGCGACACCGGACGTCTGGCCGTTCCAGGACTTGTGAACGACAATCGTCTGAGCGGGCCCAAGGTGCGTCAGAACGGAATGCTTGTTGATGCCTCATGGGACGATGCAATCGCAGCAGCTGCCACAGCTCTCAAGGGGCTCAAGGGTAACGAGATTGCAGTGATCGGTTCTGCATATGCGTCGAATGAAGACAGCTACGTTCTCGGCAAGCTTGCACACGACGTGCTCAAGACGGGCAACGTAGACTTTATCAAGCACAACGACCACAACTTTGGTGATAACGTGCTACGCCTGAACGATCGTACTCCAAATGCGATTGGCGCACACTCTGTTGGCATTGCACCAAAAGATGGTGGACATACAGTAGACGCGCTTGCAGACCGCATCGGCCATGGACAGATCAAGGCCCTAATTGTGATGGGCGACGATCTTGGCGCTCACTCTGAGGCGCTTGCTCATGCAGCGGCCAAGGTTGACACACTTATCGTCATCGCATCGCATAACAGCACAACTGCTCAACAGGCCAACGTGCTCTTGCCAATGGCTGCATGGGCAGAGACAGACGGTACATATACGAACACCACACATCGAGTGCAGAAGTTTGATGCTGCAGTCGTTACAAAAGACAACATGCGCTCGATGGGCATGAAGATGAGCCGCTGGGATAAGTTCGGCGCACCAAACGACCGTTGGTCAAATGGCGAGAAGCGCGACAGTCGTCAAGGCTGGCGCATTGCGATGCAGATTGCCAACGCACTCGGAGCTGGCTGGACGTTTACATCAAGCTCGTCAGTGTTCGACCACATTGCATCGCATGTTGATGCATTCAAGGGAATGAGCTACGAAGTTCTCAAGGCATATCATGGTCTTGTGCTCGGCAAGGGTACAAACCCAGAACCAGTTGGCGTTGTTTACGAATCGCATGTGATGAAACCACAGTAGACCTATGACTCTATCAACACAGCTTATCATTGCGCTTGCGCAAGCCGGAATCCTGGTCAACCTGATGCTCGTAGCGGCAGCCTACATGGTGCTTGCAGAGCGTAAGATCGCCGCATGGATTCAGAATCGTGTCGGCCCAAACCGTGTAGGACCATGGGGCTTGTTCCAGTCGTTTGCCGACGTGTTCAAGCTTTACCTCAAGGAAGACGTCGTGCCGGCCGCTGCCGACTATCGCTTCCATGCATTGGCACCAGTGATCTCGATCGCAGTTGCCATCACCGTGTACGCGCTCATTCCGTTTAGTCCAGCCGTAACGATCGACGGCATCACGTACAGCCTTACGATGGTACCAAACATGGACATCGGCATTCTTGCCGTTCTTGCCATGACGTCGGTAGGCGTGTATGGTGTTGCCTTGGCAGGATGGAGCTCCAACAACAAGTACTCGCTCATGGGTGGTCTTCGTTCATCAGCGCAGATGATTTCGTATGAGCTCTCGATGGGTCTTGCCATCATCGCCGTTGTGCTCTGTGCTGGATCGCTTAACCTTGTTGATATGATCAAACAGCAGAACACAGGCGCATGGTATGTGATGTATCAGCCGTTTGGCTTTATCCTGTTCTTCATCACAGCACTTGCTGAGACCAACCGCGCCCCCTTCGACTTGCCGGAAGCAGAACCAGAACTCGTTGGTGGATATCACACAGAGTATTCGGGTATGAAGTTCGGTCTGCTCTACCTTGCAGAGTACGCCAACATGCTCGCATCAAGCGCCATCATGGCTGCTCTCTATCTTGGTGGATGGGATGCCATTCCATTTGTTGATGACGCAGCTGTACTTGGTCAGTTCATCACAGACCCAACAACACTTTCGATTGCACTGGCCCTTCTTGGTCACGTCGTATTTCTCTCAAAGGCCTTTTTGTTGGTCTTCGTCTTCATCTGGGTTCGTTGGTCGCTTCCACGCTTCCGTTACGACCAGCTCATGAATCTTGGTTGGAAGATCCTTCTTCCGATATCGCTCGTGAACGTTATCATCACGGGTCTGGTTATCCACTTCACCAAGTAAACAACAGCATACAGAACTATGGCAAACGTTACCTCGAACACCGAATCACAGCGTCTGAATTTTTGGGAGCGCATTTACCTTCCAGAGATTGCCAAGGGGCTAGGACTGACATTGCGTCAGATGTTTCGTCCGAAGTTTACACGTCAGTACCCCGAAGAACGTTGGATCCCAGAGGGCTCATATCGTGGGCGCCCCGTACTTGTACAAGAAGAAGACGGTGAACGTTGCGTAGCCTGCGGACTCTGCTCACGCGTGTGCCCAGCGCTCGCGATCGAAGTCCGTGCTGGTGAAACAGAAAAGGATAAAGAGCGTTTCCCAGAGAAGTTCGAGATCAACATGCTCCGCTGCATCTACTGCGGCTTCTGCGAAGAAGTATGCCCAGAGGAAGC
>JBEBCJ010000161.1:0-3630 GCA_041157865.1 Bacteroidota bacterium | reverse complement strand
ACAAGCGGTCTTGCCTCTGTTGCGTCGTCATTTGGCAACACACGCACAATGACGCATGCGGGCTTCGGCGTTAACACTTCTATCGAAGTACCTATCAAACTCATTGCAGAGTCAGGCGTATTCAACTTTGCCGGTAGCTACGTATTCGGTGATGCTGTTAAGACCAAGCATCAGCGCTTTGACAAAGACGTTAAGTTCGAGTCGTATCTCGGCAGCCCAACGGACTATTTGATTCGCTACCATGCGCAGGTTCATTACACCTTCGCAGTACGCGTTGATGATTCCAATCTCTTCCGCATGCGACTCGGTGGTGCAGCATATGGCATCGAGCGCTGGGCCACGCAGAATTTCCCTGAAAACGACAGCACATCGTTTGACATGTACGACGATAAGTTCTATGGCGGGGTATCTGCAAAGGTTGAATTTATGAATACCAGCTGGAGCACACCACTAGGTGCTTCGTTGCAGTACTTTGACGATGCAATTCTTGGTAACGTATGGCTTCACGTCCAGGCTTCCAATGAGCTTGGCTTCCGCCTTGACGTAAACATGTTTACTCCTGTGTTCCGCGATGCGCGCCCATGGGAGAACTCATCTGTCTTTATGCCATCGTTCCGAGCAATTCTTAACTTCTGACGAAATCAAACATGAAGAAAATCATCAACAGTTCGATTATTCTATTCGGCTTGGTCGTTTTGCTCCTGATGTCAGGAGCCTCGGCAATGAAGGCTCAAGAGTCTGACTCATCGGTATATGCTCGCCTTACGTCGATCGATCCTGAGCTCCTGCAGTACTTCCCTCGCTGGTATGTCTGCGAAACAGATCTCCAAGCAAAGATCTTTAATGCGTTCCGCGTTCTCGGCTATCGCCGTGATCGTCTTGATCAGCAGAAGATCATGGTTACGGCGCAACCAACACCAAATACTGAAGATGGTTATGAAATTCTTCTTGTGGAGTGTGGTCTTGAGCGAATGACAGGGCAAGAGTTAAACGCTAATTTGCCTAACATACAAGGGAAATTGTCAGAGCGTACTAGGCAATACTGCTATACCGATATTCCAACGACGACGCCGGCAACTCAGCCTCAGGCAGAGGCGATCACGAGCTTCCTGCAGCCAACAAATGTGAATCACTCATTCCTGCTCTCAGGATTTGAGCAGTCGCTTAAGCTCGGCAAGTCAGGTTTCTGGATCAAGAACGTAATGGGTACAGATCAAGTCGGATATCATTTCTGGAATGCCGGTGAAGCAAAGGTGCTCTTGCAGCGCCCCCTCTATATAAACAATGATCCCAATTCCCGTCGAGCAATTCCATACTTGCTCAATGCACGTCTTGGATTCGGCTACCGTTTGACATCAAATCCGAACGAGTCTTCAATATTGAACTTCATACCTGCTCGTAAGCTTGACGCTGGATATGGCGGCAAGTTCATCGGTGCTCTTGATTTCCATATGCCGTTCGCGCCAGAGTTTGGTATCAGCATCAATGCGGAAATGCCGCTGGTCCCAGTGAAGAGCACAGAAAACATCGATACAACCACGTACGTGATGAACGCAATTGATGTTGACCGTGAACTCACACTTGACGATCGCTTTGATCAAAAGCAAGTACTGAAGAACACAGTCAATCTCATCCGTACAACCGGACAGGTTTCGTTCTTCTACAACATGTGGCTTGACGATCAAAAGCCTGAAAACTTCTTCCGCTTCGATGTAGGTCTCAACTACTATGAGGTGCATGAAGCGGCCGTTCTTGCCGATGGTAACCGCGCTTATATGGCAATCGATGGTGTAGGCGGCTTGAACCTTTGGAAGCCAAATGAGTTCGCAGACTGGGTATACCTCAAGGCCGAATACCGCAACCAAAGCGCATTCCCATTTGGTGTGTCTTTCCAGTACGCAAATCAAGCCCTCCTTGCTCACGCATACATTCCGTTGCTTGGACAGTGGTTGTACCTTGAAGGTAAGTACAGCACAATCCTACGTGATTTGCGTCCATTTGAGCGGGGCAACATGTTCATGATCAGCCCAGTTCTGCGACTAACTTTCTAAGGTCACATGCGCACCACGTGTGCGACTGCATTTGCGTTTCTCATCGCATCGGCATTCGCTGTTGCACATCCTTTGTTTGCCCCTCAGCAAGACACTTCGCTGCAACAGCGTAAACGTCAAGCAGAACGGTCAAAGGTGATGTCGCCGTTGGATGGTATTGATCTTACTATCCAAAACGTTACTCTATCGTCATTTCCTGAAATAGGCCTCGTCGTTGAATGCGACGGGGCTTGTTCTGTGCTGGATACCATCAACCCTGGTCAAATGTACGTTCTTGAGAACGGAGTAAAGCGTCCGATTACCCGCATCAAAAAATTGGACGTAGCAGAACGCGTTTCTGTCGATTTTCTTTTCGTGTTGGATGTAACGGGTACGATGCAGCCACATATCAATGGCATTCGAAATAACATTCAAACCTTTATAAACAACCTACAACGCCGCGGAATAGATTACCAACTTGGTTTAGTATTATACTCTGATGTGGTAGAAGCTGTATATGACCCAACTGATTCTGTGGCTAAGTTTTTGGGATGGATAGGTAAAGTCTCAGCTTTCGGTGGTTTTGATGAAAAGGAAAATGCTTTGCAGGCATTGTATGATGCAAGCAAAAGCAGGCTGAGACCATCTGCTAACCATGTGGCAATTCTAATTACAGACGCAGGCTTTCATCAAGTGGGTGAACGTGGCACTGGACGTACAAGATTTTCAACATCGTCGATCATCGAGTACCTGAACGAACAAAGCATCCGCGTCTTCTGTATCGTGCCTCCAAGTTTGAAAGAGTATCCTAAGCTAGCAGCCGGCACACGTGGTATTTCGTTCGATATCAATCAGCCGTTCTCCAAGATCCTTGACCAATACTCGGAACGACTCGCGAATCTCTACACGATCTACTATCGCAGCGATTCAAAGGTTCGTAGTGACTCTATCAACGTAGCGTTGATGGATGATCGCAAACGCGAACTCGTGCGCCAGATCATTCCCATCGTCGAGATCGGTCGTAAGATCATTATCGAAAATCTGCTGTTCCCTGTGGCATCTTCCGTTCTACCCGACAGCGTGGAAGAACTCGAAGTGCTGTATGAATTCATGAAGAGCCGACCCAAAGTAGTCATTCGTGTTGAGGGTCATACCGACAATACCGGCTCTCCCAAGGCCAATAAAGCCCTCTCTCTTTCTCGCGCCGAAGCAGTTCGAGCATACATGCTTAAGAAGGGAGTAGATCCAGCTCGATTACAAGCTGTTGGCATCGGTGCTACCAAACCCATCGGTGACAATACAACCGAGTATGGACGTAGGTTGAATAGGCGGACAGAGATAGTGATAGTTGGGAAATAGTGAATCAGCCGCTGTTTGCCGTGGATGGCGCACTCAGTATTTAAAACGATCTGTCCTTGAAATCACAGTGAATCAAAAGTTGAGATTGCATTCAGTGCTGGATAGATAATAGGAGCAAATTGCAATGTCAGATTGTTTAGAATGTAAGAGACAGCGATTGAGCGAAACGTATCGCTTGTATATGGATCGCCTCAATTCCGAGTTGACGACTCATTGGACGAGGATCAACATAGGAGTTGTT
>JBEBCJ010000160.1:0-17499 GCA_041157865.1 Bacteroidota bacterium | reverse complement strand
GCCGGTCTGTGCGTGGCCCCCTATCATCCCGCCTATCAGAGCGTGGGCCCCTATCATCGCGCCGATCAGAGCGTGGCCCCCTATCATCGCGCCGGTCTGTGCGTGGCCCCCTATCATCGCGCCTATCAGAGCGTGGGCCCCGATCATCGCGCCGGTCTGTGCGTGGCCCCCTATCATCGCGCCGGTCAAAACGCGGCGCACCGCCGTCGTCACGCTTCGGCCTGCCACCTCCACGCTTACCACCCCCTGTTTTGGGCGCATAAGCTGGGTTTTCGCTTGTCATGGGCTGACGTTCATCGTCGAAACGTGGCCGACGTGGCTTACCGAAACCTCGGTTTCTATCGTTCATGTATTACTCTTTCCACTTGATCGTGCAGCCAATTGCTTTGGTCTGCGTTACTGCCAATGCCGATCCTGAAGACAGGGACCTTACTGCATCAAGCACAAAGCGTGATTCTACCTTTTCGGCATCATTTGCATTATCGTCTATTGCGCCTATGTACTGCACCGTCCATGAGGCATTCGTGTTGCTGAGAATGAACACATGCGGAGTTCTCTTCGCACCGTAGGCCTTGGCAACTTCCTGGGTTTCGTCTACGATGTATGGGAAGGTGAACCCCTTTTCCTTGGCCCGAACCTTCATGTTCTCGTATGAATCTTCCGGGACCTTGACAGGGTCATTTGGGTTGATCGCAACAAGCGGATAGCCAAGCTTGGCAGTCTCTGCAGCAAGTGCGATGATACGGTCTTCGTACTTCACCGAATACGGACAGTGATTACACGTAAAGACAACGACAAGACCTTTACTGTTCTTGTATGTGTCCAACGAGATGTATTGCCCGTCGATATTCTTCAGCCGAAATTCTGGGGCTTTATCGCCCACAGATGCTCCCTGCTGAGTTCCCTGTTGTGCCATCATCGTGGTAACGGCAAGCACCAACATGAGTATGTATTTCATGCTACTTACGTTCTTTCAAAAAATCTGTGAATGTCTTTTCTAATAACTCAGCTGAGAACTGAAACTCCCCAAAAAGCCGACGTCCATTGTGAATGAACAGTGTCGCGGGAATGGATCCACTCCATGACTGGTCTACTCTGTCGATCCACAAATGTGGTTTGGGCTCGTTCAACACAACTGCATCGCAAAACTCGTAGCCGCGTCGTTTGAGAAACGGCACAACCTTGCTTTCACGTTCCGCCGGGTCATCCAGACTCACCAAAACAACTTTTACCGGCTTGTCTGCATACTTGCGTGCAAGCTTATCGAACGCAGGCAATTCCTCGACACATGGCTTGCACCAGGTGGCCCAGAAATTGACAACGTAGGCTGTGTCCTTACCTGTCGACAAGCGCTGCTGAAGCTGGCTAAGACGCAGTTCCTCGACGTTGCCGAACAGTGCCAAACAAATTGTGAAGCTCGCAACTAGACTCATGTATGAACGGGGCCGACCGGCTCTAGTAGTTGTTCTTCCGTGGTATTGACTTTGATGCTTGAGACTTCCCTCGTTACTTGGAACGCCTCCAGTACCCCGTCCTCGAGCGGACGCATACACGGCTCGATCTGTTCTCGATCTTCTGCCATCAACCATACTTGACGGTCACCCCGAGGTATGATTACCGGCATACGCTGCTTTGTGTTGTGCACGTACGACATCAACTCATTTGCATCCGTGGTAACGATCGAGAACGACCTATGAACCTCCCCGCTTTCGGGATCAGTCCAATCTTCCCAGATACAGCCGAGTGTCAGCAACGATCTGTCTGCAGCCCGCACGTAGTGGGGAACTTTCAACGCTCCCTCGTGACGCCACTCAACAAACCCATTAACTGGCAGCAGAGCACGCCGCTTCCTGATAGCATCTCGAAACGACGGTTTCTCGTAAATGGTTTCACGCCGCGCATTCAACGTCATCTTTCGAATATCCCTAGCCGATTCAAATGACTTGGTCCAGCGCGGTATCAAGCCCCATTCACACACCTGAATGTGCTCTGATTCAGCATTTGTGATAAGGGGCAGGTGCGGATGCACAAACCCTGAGACGTGAAAGTACGGACGATATTCTTGATCGTGCTGAAATAGTGCTCCGAGATCTGCTTCAATACTATACGTTGAGGCATAGATGGATACCGTGAAGCACACTGGATCACCACATCGGCATCAGTACCATGGCGAGCATGATAACGATACCGATCATCATCACAAGGGCATAATTCTGCGCAACACCAGTCTGCATGCGGCGCAGCACTCCGGCTGCAGCACCCATCGACTTGGCTGATCCATTAACAACACCATCGATCACGATGACGTCAACGATCTTCCACAAGAAATCACGCGATGCTGCAAGAATAGGCCCTGCCACAACCGCATGATAGATCTCGTCTACGTAGTACTTATTGAGCAGCATCCTGTAGATGCCCGACATTTTCTCGGCCATGGCCGTGGCCCTGGAAAGACCCTGACTGTAGATGCTGCGAGCATACATTATGCCGATCACAGCAAGCACCGAAGAAGCGACCATGAGCCCGATCTCGACAGTCGTGTGGTCGCCAGTATGCTTAGGGAGCATTTCGTTGCTCACAGCAAAAATCGGCTCGAGCCATCCCTCAAGAAGATTCGGGATATGCAGAGCATGCCCAATCACGTGGGGTACACCGAGTAAACCGCCAAACGCAGAGAGAACAGCAAGCACGATGAGCGGGATAGTCATCGTTGCTGGCGACTCGTGAGGGTGGACGTGATGATGATCAAATCGCTCTTCACCGAGGAACGTCAGTGATGTTAGGCGCCACATATAAAATGCCGTTGTAAACGCCGCTAGGGCGCCTACAGCCCAGAGGATTGGACTGCCATTAAGCCATGCAAACCAGAGGATCTCATCTTTTGAGAAGAAGCCGGAGAAGAACGGGATGCCTGAGATAGCAAGTGTACCGATAAGGAACGTACGATACGTGATAGGCATGTGTTTCTTCAGACCGCCCATCTTCTGAATGTCCTGTTCCTCGTGCATGCCGTGAATCACGCTACCAGAGCCCAAGAACAAGAGGGCTTTGAAGAACGCATGCGTCATCACATGAAATACGCCTGCGGTAAAAGCTCCAACGCCCAGCGCTGTGAACATAAAGCCAAGCTGTGAGACAGTAGAATAGGCCAATACTTTTTTGATGTCGTTCTGCACGATGCCGATGGTGCCGGCGATCAGCGCCGTTGTGATACCGATACCGGTGATAACAGCCATTGTCGTTGGCGACATTGCAAAGAGCACGTTTGTGCGGGCGATCAGAAATATGCCCGAGGTAACCATCGTTGCGGCGTGGATGAGGGCAGAAACAGGTGTCGGGCCCGCCATCGCGTCTGGGAGCCACACACCGAGAGGAATCTGAGCACTTTTACCAGTGCACCCCAGGAACATCAGCAGTGTGATCGTTGTAACCACAGTGCCCCCTGCAACAAGCTTCTCAGGTGCCAGTTCGTTGATCGTGTTATAGTCTAGTGTGCCGAACTGCTGGAACAACATGAACATTGCCAAGAGTACGCCAAAGTCTCCGATACGGTTCACGACAAAGGCCTTCATGGCGGCATCACCTGTCCATGTTATGTTGGTGCCTTCAAATTTGCGGTCGTACCAGAATCCGATCAGAAGGTATGATGCAAGACCTACGCCCTCCCAACCAAGGAATGTTAGCAGCATGTTGTTAGCGAGCACCAGGTTGAGCATCATGAACACAAAGAGGTTCAGATAGGCAAAGAATCGGAAGAATCCTTTGTCACCATGCATATAGCCGATCGAGTAGACATGGATCAAAAACCCGATACCCGTGATGATCAGCGTAAACAGAATTGACAGTTGGTCGATCTGATAGGCAATGCTTACAGTGAACGTGTCTACCGTAATCCAATCATACACCTTCGAGAGGATTGGCCCCGACTGGCGCACCTGCATAAATGCCTGCAGTGCCGTAACGAAGCTGAGCAGGATAGCAGAGCTGCCGATCAGTCCAATGATCTTTTCATTCTTGATCCGCTTGCCGAAGAGGCCAAGAATGATAAATCCGACGAGGGGGAAGAGTAGAATAAGAGCGTAGTTCATCCTATTTCCGGTGCAATTGTCTCAAAATCCAGTTTTTCGACGTCCATTTCAATGTTGTGGAAGTTGATGCGCATTGTCTCATCAACAACCATCATAGAGTTTCGTTCAACCTTCATCCAATCCGATCTACGGGCCGTAAACGGCTCCGAAGCAACCACTATGGCGCTTGGCTTGCCGTATGATGGCTCCATGCCGCACAGGTCGTCCACACACTTGTATTCGCGTCCGAACATATAGTACAGCGAAGCAGGTTGCACGTTCGGATTTGTCGTGTATCGCACTGCGATCATGCATGTTCCATTGGTAACCGCCAGGTTGAGATACGAGTGCTGGCTAACAGCTGATTCCATGAGTAGGTCGTTCAGATCAGCGAACATACCTTTCATGGCGTTGACCATCTGCTCACACGTTACGTTACCGTAAGGGTCTGCAATATGGTTCAAAAACAACCCGAACATGTGCTCTGAATCTGTGCTGCCCTGGATCGCATCGTAAGCCGTATCGTTCAAGCTACGCAGGAGTCTGCGACGAATCTGCTTGTAGCCCCCTAGCACTCCATTGTGCATGAACATCAACTTTCCACATGAAAATGGATGTGAGTTGAGTTCCTCGACAGGTATGCCTGGCGATGCTGCGCGCACGTGCGCGAACATGCATGGGGAGTGGATCTTCTTGGCAAGATTCTTCAGGTTGCCATCACTCCATGCAGGACGTATACTGCGGAAGACACATGGTTCATTGTCGAGTTCGGGTGCATAGAACCCAATGCCGAACCCGTCGCCATTGACGGATACAGACATTTCCCCAGCGTTCATGGTCTGCGCCGTTACAAGCGAAAACTTCGGCTTGTACAGCAGATCATCGGCAAGGATGGACGGGCCGATATAGGCAACGAACCGACACATAGTGCAGAGCTTAACGTTTAGTTAAGCGAGGCCTTCTCAACGCACCACGTGTTGTAGACACCATCGAGAAGCAGGTTGAATGCATCGGCTGCTTCGCGCGCTGCATCAAGCGCTGCCTGCTTCTTATCGTCAGTCTCGCACATGCGTACAAGAGCCTCACGGGTTACCGTGCGGTGGATCTCATCTGCATGCTCGTGCACAGCAAAGAATACAAGCGCATCTTCGGTATCAAGATTATAGAACTTCTTAAGTCCATCGATCTTCGTTGTCGAAATCTCAGGGATCTGCGACTCGTATGCATACAATGCGGCAAGGCCTTCGTAACCATTTTTACGAGCAGCAAGCTCGCGCAGGATACGCACAGACTCACGTGTGTGGGGAAGATAGCGGCGCTCCTTCATTTCATCGCGGCTAACACCAAGGGCACCGCCAAAACGCAGCCACAACTCCGGGTGGTTGTCTGGGCCATGCTCTTCTTCAATAAGGTTCTCCAGAAGCATTTGGCGCACATCCATATCCTCGCAGTTTGAGTGCGTTGCACTGACATACGTCGGGAATAGGTGTACCTGATGATAGTACTCCTTGGCATACTCGCGGAGCATCTCAACAGTAAGAGCCCCTTCATTCCACATCTGGTAGAATGGGTGCTGAAGCATGTGACGCTCAGTTACGATTTCATCGAGCTTGGTGAGAAACTCTTCGGTGGTCATGACACTACCTCAAAAAGAATGATTGTATGCTTTGTTCTGGAGGGCAAAGATAGGTCTTTTCGTAATTTTGCCCTGCACCCATGGATACGATTACCGCGCAAAATCTTGCTGAACCTACCGAGCTCCTGGTGCCCGATTCCGACGTTGTCTCGGAGGCCACCGTTGGTGCTCGTGTTATTCTGTTCAACGACGAAGAGCATACATTTGACGAAGTGATTCGACAAATCGTCAAAGCCACGCAGTGTAGCCTTTCACAGGCTGAGATGCTCACGTTGGAAGTACACTTTCGAGGTAAGGCAAGGGTCTTTCAGGGTCCGGTTGCCGATTGCATACGCGTCTCAGCAGTTCTCGAAGAGATTGCCCTAAGTACACAAGTAGAATTCTAGGGCTTGGGAAGGGGCGGCGGGGGCGGCACTTTTGTCGAATCTGATCCCATCAGCCGTCCAGAAGCGTCCTTGATCTGACCCTGCAGTAGGTCGTTGATAGACCCACCACCGGGGTTCAAGCCAGGGATCGAGGGCAGTGTTGAGTTTGGTCCGGACACCTGCAATGCATCCCTATTCTTGTCCATCAACTGCTGGAGTACATCCTTCTCACCTTGCTTTGCCCTCTTAAGCAGGTCGTCATCAAGATTCTTGAGCAAGGTGGAATCGTTAACCTCTACACCATTGATCTTTGCCAGTGCGAATTCAACACTCGGTCGTATCTCACGCGCATACGTCGAGCGCGGGTACTTCTCAATCAGCAGACCGTAGTAGTGCAATGCACTGTCGTTCATCTGCCTGTCTCGCTCAAACATCCACCCCATGGCATATAGTGCTTTAGGCGCATAATCGCTGGTTGGGAATTTGTTGACGATGTTCATGTACTGCTGTGAGGCGTACGGGTAATCTTTGATCTGACGGAAGCTCGTAGCTGATTTATAGAGTTCTGCTGCGTCGTCGATACTGGCATCCGTTGTATAGCCCAGGTTAACAGATGCTTCTTTGGCATACTCGCTTCTGGGCCATGTATCGGCTATAAGCTCAAAGAGTGAATCAGCAGTATTGGGGTCTTTCTCGCGCAGCATACGTGCCTGAGAGTACAAATAGCGTCCGGCGAGCTCTGATACGGGGGGTGTTATCTGGTAAGCACCTTGGTAATATGAAAGCGCCGAGTCGGGCGCGTCGAGCTGCTCATGCACCCGCCCAATAGCATACATCGAGCTTGCGCGCAGCCGCATGATAGAGTCTTTGTGCGTGGTATCAATGCGCAGGTGAAGATCCATCTGCAGAACCTTGCGCTGCTCTTCGTCCCATTGCTTTAGCAATGTGAAGTATTTGTTTGCAACATCATATACTGGCGTGCGCACGAGTTTTGCTTTCGCGAAATACTTCATTGCCTCCTGATAATCGCCACGCTTGTAGAGAGCCATGCCCTTTTGAAAGCTCTGCGCCATCAACTCTGGACGTCCAACAAATGAGGTGTCGGCAAACTTTTCACGCGCCAGGAGAGTCTTGTCGTTAGGATTGTCAGATCGCAATCTGTCAAGCGCAATACGCTCTGCCTGAATGAAGGAGCCCCATTCGGTAAAGATCTTGTTGTCCTCAAGCTCTGCAAAGAGTGCACTTGCTTCGTCTGCTCTGTCCTGGCGCGCAATTGAGGCCGCCATGTAGAGTTTCGACTCAAACTCGGCCAGCGCATCAGGGGCTTCATCGAGGGCCTGGACAAAACTCTTTTCTGCCAGCTTGTAGTTGCCCATTCGGTAGTAGATCGACCCTATGTCTACAAGCCATCGAGACCGCTGTTCAGAATCATCAGTCATGACCAAGGCCTGCTTGTACGGATTAACGGCCTTGTCGATCTCTCCGTCTTCGATATGAATCTCGGCTTGAATCCGATATGCTTCGCTTAGGATGTCATAACGGTCTTTGTACCAGGCAACGTCTACCGCCTTCGACAAGGCTTGTTTGCCTTGTGTGATCTTACGCTGCATGAGATACACTTTTGCCAGCAGCAGATGGGCATCAGGCGAATACTCGCCGTCCTGGTATCGCTCAATGAGCTCGAGACACTTTTGCTGCGAGGGCACCCACTCACTGCGGAAAAAGTAGGCTTCGGCCATGAGATAGAGTGCGCCTTGCACGTACTCTGACTTCGGATGAAGCCCAACGACCTTTGAGCCCTTGATCAGGATGCTGTCTACCTTCTGCGACATTGGTGCAAGCTTTGATCGCTCAACGGCAAGCGCACGCAGGAACTGATACGTCGTGTTTTTTGGCGCTTCTGATTTGAGTCCGAAGCTGTCTACCGCTGGAACCAGCACACGCGGACGCTTACGATTGTTCTCATCCTGATACTCGAAGTCGTTCACAACCTCCTGTCGTATACGCTTCATGTTGTAGTAGGTGTTAAAGAACGTGGTCTGATTGTCGTACCACGAGCAACCACTCACTCCTGCAAACAGGAGCATCAACAACAATGGTCGTATCGTTTGGGAAGTTCTCAACTATCTCTTCGCAGCCAGCGGTCTCGCATCTGTTGTTGACGTGACGTAGGGCTCTCTATTTCAACAAGCTTGGGCACAACGCGCAATATCGGCTTTATGGTGGTTGTAAAGAGTCTGCCATCACAGTGGGCTGTAACCCGAATTCCCTTTTCGCGCCGCGATGCCAGATAATGGTCCAGCTGGGCAGTCGTTACAACTCTGCGGTCGTCAACAGCTACGATCTCATCATCAATACCGAAACCTGCCATTGCTGCGGGAGACGCATCGTCGATGCCGCGTACAACAAGCCTGCCGTTTGCCTCTGCAAGTGACCAGCCGCAATACGGGGCTTGTGGAACGGTGGCAAACGGACGCTTCTCGCCGAATGTTGCTGGCTCTGCCGGCTTCTCTGCATACTGGAGCTGCAGACCTACTCCTGCCAGAATCTCGTCATATGGCAGCTCTGTAGTTCCATCGAGCCACAACTTCAACCGCTCGCGAATCTGCACTCTCGTGGCCTGCTCAATGATTGCAAAGAACTCTTCTTCTGTCATGCCGCGTGTTGGATCAGCCAGATAACGCTTCCACATCTCACGCAATGCATCGTCCATACTGTAGCGCCCGTCTGAATGATCGATGATATAGGCATCAAGCAGAAGGAAAATCACACCACCTTTAAGGTAGTATGACGGGAACCTGTTGTTGCCGTCGGGACTCTGCATGTAGAGCTTAAGCCAGGCAAGGAACGAACTGTCGCTTGTGGACATAGCCTCGCGCCCTGGTACGGTAAACAAGCGACCAATGTGTTCTTTAGAAAGTGCTTCGAGATACTCTTTCGTTGTCGTAAATCCGCAACGATACGTCAGAAGGTCATCGTAGTACGACGTAAGACCTTCAGCTAACCAAAGCATTGAGGTGTAGTTCTCTCGTGTATAGTCAAACGGTCCGAGCTCTCGTGGACGTATGCGCTTTACATTCCACAGGTGGAAGTATTCATGACACAGCAACGACAACAGTCCAACGGCTTTCGTTTTGTCGGTAAGGGCACTTGGATCTACCGCATTCACGCTTGATCGTGCGTGTTCCAAGCCCCCTCCAGCACCGGGATATGCTTGAATAATGAATACATAACGGTCGTAGGGCGCACCGCCAAACAATGCTGTTTCGACCTTCACAATCTGCTGCACCTGCTTGGTAAGCCAGTCTGTGTCCACATCATAGTTTGTGGCAATAGCGACCTCATGTAGCGCACCTGCTTCAGAAAAGGATGTTACCGTATGGTCACCAATCTCTATCGGCGAATCAGCCAGTACGTCGTAATTCAGTGCGCCCAGTAGCATGCCGTCTGCGTTAGGTTCGCGCACCGACGACAATGCAGTAGAGGTAGAGGGCCAGAGCGCTCTGTCGTGTTTGAGCAGCACGTGGTGAACCTCATCTGTTCGACCTTCCACATACATGCATATCGAGGTCAGCATCAGAAACGCATGAAAGCGATTGACATGGCTGGTGCGCACAGTGCGTTCATGAGCATAGATCACATACTCGACCTCGACACTGCTTGAACCTTCGCATGCAACAACCAATGCCGCCTTGTCGCGCCATTTCATACCGGTATGGACTCTTGTAGAGCCAGAACCAGCATACGCCTTAACGTTGCCCTGCCATCCAGCATAGTCTCTGATCTTGTAACTTCCTGGAGACCACGACGGCATCACGACTACAACTTCTGGACTCGTCACACCCTCGATTCGCATTCGGACATTGACGATATGCTGTGAAGCCCGCTCGAACGAAAGTTCGTACGTGATCTTTGCCTGCGTTCCGCGAAGCTGTTCATCGCGCTGCTCAATTGAGTACATCATCGTTGTCCAAAGTATGTATTCTTCATAAAGTCCTCTTCAAAACTCTGTTCTTCCTTGGTCTTCACAAGTTCCGTTCCAGGCGGCAACAAGCCCCCTGTAAGTTCAGCATACCTTGTTGTATTCTCATTGATCTCGTGCCGTTTGGAAGCAATGGCTCGTTCGAGTTCTATCTGGTGCTGCTGACGCCATTGTTCGCTGTCGAGAACATGCTCCATCGTAAACGGTTCTTCAGAACGAAGTTTACGAAGTTTTCGCTGTTCTACTCGCAGGCGCGTTTCCATTACGGCAACCTCCTGCTGCCAGCGCTCCAAACTCCAATCGACGGCCTCTGTGCGCAGCGCCTCGTCTGCCCCAAGCATTGATAGCAACGATTTCATCTGACTGACATTTCTCGAGGCATATGCCTGCTGCACTCGATGCCAGATGGCAACTGCATCACCACCTTCGTGATGCCCGGTATCTGGATGCAGTTGTTTTGCAAGGGAGCGATACATCTTTACCAGTTCGCCGTCGCTTGCGTGTTCTTCGCGCGCCTTTGCAGCCCGCTCACGTTGGTCTGTGTCCATGTAGAAGGCCTCCCGAATACGCATCGTAAATCGCGCGTACTCGGAGTCAACTACCTGATTGATCAGGTCGATAATATGCTGCGTGAGCACTTCACCACGCGAGACCTTTATTGAGAGCAATTCTACGCGCCGAAACAGCTCTGCGCTCTTGAGTGCGGATACTTGGAGCTCTCGCTCGAGATCGCCAAAGTGCAATTCATATTGTGCATGCAGGCGTGGACGCACCTCGCTGGACAATCGATGCCAATCGTCCATCGCCTCCCGCAATTCTACCTTGAGCTCAAGCAGCCTGTTTCGAAGGGGCTCAATAGATGGATGTATCGTGATCGACATGATACAAATTACGCAGGGTCTACCGCAGCCGAATCCTGCGCCATGAATCTGGCAACGATCATTTCCGTAGCCGCCATCAGCAGGGCCAGAACGGTAAAGAGACCCCAGAGTTCGGATCCCGTCCGGGCTGTTTCTATGGCCTTAGTAACTGATGCCCCCTGATCAAGCTCAACAACGTGGTCTGGATCAATCACAAATGCTCGCGTGGCCTTCTGCCATTCGCCTGCACTGTAGAAGTTCAACATCGACTCTGCCGTTCGGGAGTTTACTGTAACCGTGGTAACAGGAATAGAATCCGGTGTTGAGACCTTCACTACTCCTGTTTGAAACTGGGGAGGTATACTCAAGAGCGTTGCAGACGGCATTCGGGCCGGAGGAAGCTCGGTAGTAACACCTGATGCATCGCTTACCACGAACCTGTCCGTACCTGCCAGTCTTGGTGGAATAGGAACAGATACGGCTTCAGCAAGATCGGCACTAATGCCCTGATCTCGTGGAGCTACCAAGTACAGTGTACTCCGAATAGTGGTGGCGGCAAACAATCCCGTAAGTGGATAAGTACTCCATTCGACATCTGGCGCAACTGACACATACAGCAGTCGCCCTTGCCCAACTACAAACTCCGATATCAGGGGTCCCGCATCAGTTTGAACGATATCGAAGCCCCCGGAAGCGGGCTGCAGTTGCATGATCTTGGTGGTCTCCCGCGCAGTTGTCTGGTCTTGTGTAGATACGAACACGCCACTATACAACGGGTGGGTCTTGTCAACTGTCTTCACACGAAATGGGGCACCTTCCGCGGCCTCTTCCCGACCAAGCATAGAAACACCTAGAGCTGGCAGAAGGCCTGCAATGCCATTGCCTGCAAAGACCATTGCCCCGCCACCTTCGTCAAGGAACTGGCGCAGCAGCGCACCGTCTGCACTGGAGTAGTTCCCTTGGGTGATCATGAGCACATCTATCTCATTGAATGCACTCGATGCCTGAGCCATAGTCTGATACGTTGCTATTGAGGGCGCAAAACGCTCCATGCCCGGCAGACTTAGTACCGTGCGAACCAAGGTCTGATCAGAAGCTGTGCCAATAAGCGCAACTCGTGATGGACGCGGCACGAGCAAACCGGCATATCGGATATTGTCCTTATCTATTGCGTCAGACTCGAGCTCCACAGAGGCGGTGATCATGCCATAGCGCTGCGGTGATGCAGCCAATGTGATACGCTTTGTTGTGCCGGCTTTGACATCAGCAGAGATCTGCGCAATGCGTTTGTTATCGAAAGCCAGCGAAACCAAGGCCCCCTGCATGTCCTTGGTGCTGCCATTGCGCACCAACGCCTCGATTTCGATGGGCTTGTCGGGCTGAAGCAATTGTGTCACAACGTGCATCGAATCTATACTCAGGTTCTGCTCGAGCCCTTTTTGTCCCTGGCCAACTCGAACAAGAAACACTGATGCATCTTTGCGCAGGACGGCACCCGAATCTGTTACTTCCCGCCACGACAGGGACGCTTGCGCATCACTAATGACATAGATCTCATTATACCGGTGCAGCGACCTTTCAAGTAACTGGCCGATCGAGCGCAATGATGCGGACATGTTTGCCGTACCTCCGCTGAGAGTGACTGCGTCGATCTGCTCTCGAGCGATGGCAAAGGTGCGGGTAAAATCAACCCTTTGCGTTGGGTCAACACCTGTCATCGGCAGCACAACTACTTCATCACCATCACGTAGGCCATCGACGATCTCTTTTGCAGCTTTTTTTGCCTGACCCAATCTGGGCCCGAATCCGTCGGCGGCTTCCATACTTCCTGAGTTATCGATCAAGATCACAACACTCGATCGTGAAGTCGCTCCCAAGAGGGGGAGTTTGCTCTCGATAGTCGGACGCGATAGTGCTAGAACTGCAAAGATCACCAGGAGTGTACGGATGATCAGAAGCAGCAGTTGCTGCAGACGCAACTTGCGTACCTGCTTCTGCTGCAGCTCATGCAGAAATCGCAGCGTTCCAAAATCAATTGTTGTAAGTCTACGGAGGTTTAGCAGGTGCAGCACAAGCGGTATGCTCGCAGCTGCCAGTCCGATCAACGCCAGTGGATTGAGGAAGTTCATTCTGCCGTAGACACCAGTCGTTGCAGTTCGGCTACTTCTTCACGTGTAAGATGGCGGTACTCTCCGCGCTTTAGTCCACGAGTAGAGATGTTTGCATACTCCTTCCGATCGAGGCGCTTAACCTCGTATTCAAAGAGCTCAAAAATCCGCCTGACCTCTCTGTTCCGTCCTTCACGTATCGCAAGCAGCACTGACGTCTTATCCGAGGGATCAACTGCAATCTCAACAGGCTGTGTTGGACCATCTTCAAGCTCAACGCCCTTTGCGATGGCACGCATGTGATCCTGACGCAGTGGTTTGTCGAGTGTAGCCTTGTATACACGCGTGATGCCGTATCGCGGGTGCATCAGCTTGTTTGCAAGGTCACCATCATTAGTGATCAGGAGCACGCCGGTAGTGTTGCGATCAAGACGTCCGATCGTAAACAAACGGGATTTGATCTTCACGATATCAAAGACCGTTGCCCGCCCCTTCTCATCACTGGACGTTGTGATAACATCTTTCGGCTTATTCAGAACTACGTATGTAAGGTGTTTGTAACGCGTGATAGGCTCGCCGTTAACGGTTACCATATCGTCGATCTCGATCTTCGTGCCCAATTCGGTAACGACCATACCGTTGATGCGCACACAGCCCGATCGGATCAGCTCATCAGCTCTTCTGCGCGAAGCAACACCTGCATCAGCGATCGCCTTGTTAAGTCTGGCGATCTGCGGTGTGTCTTCAACGTTGCGAGAGCGCGTGTGCTGTTCATCCTTTGGACGCTGAGCTTTTACACGGGAACGGGGCTCGTCTGAGTGTGAAGCTTTGCGCTTAGTTGCAGGACGCGACGAGCGGGAATAGCTACGTGATTCGCTCCGTGAATCTCTGCGAGAATCGCTGCGGGCATCACCGCGAGTATCAAATCGCGAACTCTTGCGTGCGTCTCCGCGCGAATCTTTGCGTGAATCGCTTCGAGAGTCTTTTCGAGCGCCCGTGCGTTTTGGTGAGGAAGAAGAGGATGGTCGTTGTTGTCGCATAGCGATTCTCATCGTGAGCGTTGAAGAAGGTGTTGAATATGGCCAAAGACCTCTTCAACTGTAATTGATGTCATGCATTCGTGTGTCCCCAGTGGACACGCCGAGGTGCCATGGTCACTGCAAGGACGGCACCGAAGCTGTTGACGTTGTGCCACCATCACGTGCGATCCGAACGGACCGAAGCCGAACTCTGGAACTGTTGGACCAAAGATTGCGACCGTCGGAACGTTCTGCAGTGATGCAAGATGCACGGGCGCGCTGTCGTTCGCAACCAGAATCGTTGCCTGAGCTACAATTCCTGCTGCTTCCGACATCGATGTTGTACCTGCGTAGTTTTCTACACCTTCGATTCCGCGTGCAACATCAATCACAGACGCATCGCCTATGACGCTTACACGCATGCCTTCGTGCACAAGCTTGGCTGCTAGTTCTCGAAATCGTGCTGACGGCCATTGCTTTGTAGCCCAAACCGATCCTGGAGCCAAAACCACATGTGGTTGGTCGATTTGCATGCTTGCGATACTACGATCTGCCAATCGAATAGGAACACAATCTGATAACGACGGCATGCTTGTATGCATCGAAAGCATGGGCGCAAGTAACTGCATGTAGCGCTCAGCTGCATGGAGTCCGCGAGGTACTTCGATAGAAACCGACGCAAACCATTTGGCTGGAGAATCGGCAAATGCAATCGAGATTTCCGCCGGGATCGAGCGTACAAACAGCGCCGTTCTCCAACTCTTGTGAGCAACCAACACAGCAGTGTTGTCTCCACCCATTGATCGAGCCAGTGCCTTCTGCTGTTGCAGTGAGCGGTGTCTGCCACGCTTGTCGAACTCCACAATGCGATCTACAACATCTGTGTGAGCAATCATTGAGGCCGCTGCAGGTGTTGTCACGAACGTAACCGTCGCATCGGGCACTGTGCGTTTAACAGCTGCGCACAGCGGCAGCGTTAGTAGTACGTCGCCCAGAAAAGCCGTCTGCACCACAATCACGTTCATGATGCACTGCCCTGCTCTGCGGGGGGCTCGCTGCGCCAACG
The DNA here is from genome assembly GCA_041157865.1 of Bacteroidota bacterium. Classification (GTDB taxonomy): domain Bacteria; phylum Bacteroidota; class Ignavibacteria; order Kapaibacteriales; family Kapaibacteriaceae; genus UBA10438. The sequence goes on along the minus strand of JBEBCJ010000160.1, from coordinate 2,396 downwards.
TCTATGCTGCCACGACCAGAGCTCTGGCCTGGCATTGATTGCTTCTTCAAGTGCGCGCACGTGGCGTCGTGTAAGCTTAAGAACACCGTCATTGGTATACTCGAGGTCAGACATATCGATCTCATCGAATCGTGCAACGTACCGTCCGTCGTCCAAACGCTCTGCGAACGTGCAAAAGATGGGCGCATTGAACTTTAGGGCAAGAGCTGCTGGTGCTTCATAGGTTGGTGTAGGCGTACCAAGAAAAGAGATCCACGGATCCTTTTCTGGATGCCCATGCTGATCTACAAGAAATGCAGCTGTACCGCCCCCTGACAGAAGCTTCACGAGCGAGCGTGCCGCATTGTGCATCGGCAGCAGAATGTTCCCATGCATCGTTCGATAACTGTTCAGTATTGCGTTAGCAGCTTCGTTAGACTGTGGGTGCACCACAATGGAGATCGGGGCTTGAAGAAGAATACCCGCAACGACGGCCAGGTACTCCCAGTTGCCGTAGTGCGCCGATAGTAGAATCGTAGGTAAGCCCATCTTGTGTCGTTCAATCACCTTGTCAAAACCCGGCATTGACACCTGCTCAACAAGTTCTTCACGCGACACTCCCGGCAGGGCAAGCAGCTCGGCTAAGACGATACCAAGATTGGCATAGGACGACGCTACAACCTGCTTTTGCAGAGAAGGTGATGCTTCTGGGAGCGCTCGGCGCACGTTGTCGTGTGTAATTGCACGCCGCTTTGCAGAGATAGTGGCAAGTGCCCACCCAATCATCTTGCCCAATCGCAGTCGCCCATGCCTTGTAAGTATGCGCGATAGAGCACCAACAGCCAATAGAAGTTGTGTTATGATCGTATCGCCAAACTTCATCAGCGCTGATTAGGCCTGAGCTTGTTCGATGGATTAGGATTTGGTTCGTAGGCCTTAGCAAACAGGTTGAACCAGTTTGGCTGATTCACATTTCCTATCACCGTTGAATGCACCAGCTTCAGATTCTGCTGCAGCGTGATATCGACAAAATAGAAATAAGCGCCACCCTGAATATGCTGATAGAACCAGATCTCATAGGGCTTGGTATCTGTGTTCTGAATGAACTGCTCGATCTGAGTAGGTCGGCCATACTTCAACATGATCGTACCTCTGTCTGATCGCCAGCCGTCCTTGTAGGTTGGGCTCGTGTAGTACGTCTGCGCCCACTGATACATCTTGCGGAACTCGTCGAGTCGCTCGTTGGCAGGTGTTGACTCATCTGTATCGCGAGATCTCCAAAATCTATAGAGAAAACGTTGCTGTGAACGCTCATCTGTGCACTGATTCTTGATCTCGATCTCAGACTTTGTTGCAAGCACCTCGCATAACTCCAGCTCCAGCTTCAATCGATCGCCCGTCGTAACAGACCATTCAGATGCTTGAAAGTCTTCGTCTTCCGTAATCAGCTTTTGCTGCTCAGGGGGCTGAGCAGGATTAACGATGAAAAAGCGCTCCTCGCGCGAATCCAGCACTTTTACTTTGTCCTTAGCCAGATATCGTATGCGCAGCGCATAAACACCCGTTCGTAGGTTTTCCAGTGGGAACTCCTCCCGTATCGCTAAGATGTTGGACGCAGCTGCAATTGGAATGTACGTCGTGAATTCCTCTTCACGAACGTTACTGAAGATGGTGATCTCAGCATACGCTGTATCGAGACCTGTGAGCTTTGCATTATAAAACTCGGCATATACTGCTAAGGTTGGATTAAGGCCAAGCAACTCATGCCGAGGGTTCGGGTCGCAGGGCTGTCCTGCTCGAGCAAATCGCGAACTAGGGACTGTGTCCTTTGGCATCACAAACATGATATCACTCATAGCGGCGCGAGTTGCAATCCCCAGCACCTGTGTGGTAAACCTTGCCGATGAAGTTCTTGCGGCATTGTTTACATCGGCAGCATCAAAGGCAACAGAATATGTTCCAGGCTCGAGATTGAGACTGCGAATACCGGCGTAGTATCTGCTGTGTGCAGGTGTCGATGACTTGCTTTCGGCAGCAGCGATCCACACATCCTGTGCAATGACCGTTGTGTCCCTACGAACGATCAGAGAGCAAAGCATCTCTCCAACAAAACCCGTAGGTGCTACAACATATCGCAGCGTTGTATCAGAGAATGAATATTGAAGTTCCCACTGCGTGCTGACATCGCTGCCGCGAAACTGAACAACATCAGCGACAACATCAAGTTGCTGAGCTCTGATTGAAAGGATGCTACAACAGAGTAGTATGCTTACAGTGAAGATCGTTTTCATTATCGTTCAATCACGCTTTAAACAAGAGAGTGCCGTCGATCATGACGACCAACGGCACTCTAACGTGCATCATTACCGCAGTCGATCAATTGAACTTCAAAGCCACGCTCACGCGATTGATCAGGC
>JBEBCJ010000159.1:0-7791 GCA_041157865.1 Bacteroidota bacterium | reverse complement strand
AAAGATGGCCAGGATGAGTTTATCCGGAGAGCAATCGCATGCCGTGATTACGGTGCTGCGGTGATTGTGATGGCATTTGACGAGGCCGGGCAGGCAGATTCGTATCAGCGTCGCATTGATGTGTGCAAGCGGGCATACGACTTGCTCGTAAACGTTGTGCAGTTCCCTGCCAACGACATCATCTTCGACCCCAATATTTTGACGGTTGCCACAGGGATTGACGATCACAATAACTATGCTGTTGACTTCATCAACGCGACATCGTGGATTAAGCAGAATCTTCCGAATGCCCGTGTCAGCGGCGGCGTAAGCAACATTTCATTCTCATTCCGCGGCAATGAACCTGTTCGCCGGGCCATGCATACCGCGTTCCTCTACCACGCGATCAAGGCCGGGATGGATATGGGGATCGTGAACGCAGGACAGGTCGATGTATACAGCGAGATCGATACTGATCTTCTTGAACATGTCGAAGACGTACTGCTCAACCGCAGGCCCGACGCCACAGACCGATTGTTGGTACTTTCGGAGCGATTCAAGACGCAGGAAGCAGCGGTGGAACGGGTAGAAGAGTGGCGCAGTTTCGATGTTGCCCAGCGTCTGCAGCATGCTTTGATGAAGGGAGTTACCGAGTACATTGAAGAAGACGTTGAAGAGGCGCGACAGCTCTACCCATCACCCTTGAGCATCATCGAGGGGCCACTGATGGCCAGCATGAACATCGTGGGAGACCTTTTTGGACAGGGTAAGATGTTCCTGCCGCAGGTTGTCAAAAGTGCACGCGTTATGAAAAAGGCCGTAGCCATCCTTACGCCGTACATGGAGGAGGCAAAGCGGCTCTCCGGCAGCGAGATAACCGATGCAGGCGTTGTGCTGATGGCAACGGTAAAGGGAGACGTGCACGATATCGGTAAGAACATCGTAGGTGTTGTACTTGGCTGCAACAATTACCGCGTGATAGACCTTGGCGTAATGGTTTCGGCCGAGACAATCGTAGAGACTGCTATACGCGAGAATGTGGATGTGATCGGCCTTTCTGGTTTGATCACACCTTCACTCGATGAGATGGTGCACGTTGTCAAGGAACTCTCGCGGCGCGGTGTGAACAAGCCGGTACTGATCGGTGGTGCCACCACGTCGCGTGTCCACACTGCAGTCAAGATTGCCCCCGCAGTAGACTTCCCCGTTATTCACGTCCTCGATGCTTCGAAGGCAGTGCCTGTGGTCGGATCGCTACTGCATAGTGAGGGGGCTGGGCATTACCTTGCCGAGACTGCGCGCGAATACGAACAGGTCCGTACAGACTATGCTCGGAGAACAGCCGCCAAGTCGTTTCGAAGTCTTGAGGATGCTCGGGCCAATCGCCTTGCATTCAATGAGGCCAGCATCTGTTCGCCGAATTCACCAGGTGTTACGGTTCGAAAGAACATTCCGCTGGAAACCCTGCGGGAGTATATCGACTGGACTCCATTCTTTCTCTCGTGGGAACTGAAGGGGCGCTATCCTGCAATACTGACTGACCCTATTTACGGCGAAGAAGCATCTAGGCTCTTTGAGGATGCCCAGAACATGTTGGACTCCATAGTTGCTGCGCAGTCAATTCGAGCTCATGCTGTAAGTGGCCTATTCCCAGCTGTTCGAATCGGCGACGATGTTGTTGTCAATAACACCGACAGACTCCATTTCTTGCGTCAGCAAACCACAAAGGCACCGGGCCTGCCCAACCTTTCGCTGGCAGACTTTGTATGCAGCTCGGATGAACTGCAAGGCCATGACAATGATTTCATCGGCGCGTTTGTTGTTACAGCAGGCGATGGAGTAGATAAACTATGTTACGAGTACGAACAACGTCATGACGACTACGCATCCATCATGGTGAAGGCGATTGCAGACAGGCTTGCCGAAGCATGTGCAGAGTGGTTGCACGAGTGCGTGCGCCGCCAGGACTGGGGGTATGCAGAAGATGAGCGTTTAAGCAACGAAGATCGAATCGCAGAAAAGTATCAAGGCATACGTCCAGCTCCTGGATACGCTGCCTGCCCAGACCACACTGAAAAGCAAACGCTGTTCCGTCTACTCGATGCAGAACACAGTATCGGCGTTTCGCTTACTGAATCAATGGCCATGAGTCCAGCGTCGAGCGTAAGTGGCTGGTACTTTGCGCATCCTGCCTCGAGCTACTTTGCCATAACCGCGATTCAGCAGGACCAACTCACCGATTATGCAAAGCGCAAAGGGTGGTCCATCGAGCAAGCCGAGCGATGGCTAGCCCCCTTGCTGCAGGGGGATACGGCGTGAATGTAATGCCAAAGCGCGTGGCCATCCTTGGTTCTGGCAGAGGTACCAATGCCCGGGCGATTTGTAGCTACGCCGCACAGCACCCCGCTGAATACTCTGTTTCGCTTGTTGTCTCCACCAATGCAACTGCAGGCATCTGCAGCGTAGCGAGCACATTCCACGTGCCGGTCGAGGTTCTGGACTACGGAACTGAGTTCGGCACCCAATTGACTGACCTGATCAGAGCTTACCAAATCGATGTTCTGGTGCTCGCTGGCTTTCTCAAGCTACTGCCCAGTAAGGTCATCGACGTACTTCAGGGCAACGTGTTGAATATCCATCCAGCATTACTGCCGGAGTTTGGTGGCAAAGGCATGTACGGCATTCATGTACATCGAGCAGTTATCGCCTCTAAGGCCGGTTTTACAGGGGCAACAGTGCACGTAGTATCGGATGTGTATGATGATGGCGCGATCGTTGCGCAGCGTAGGATCCAGGTTCCCGCAGACATTTCACCCGAGGAATTGCAGTTGCGCGTACAGTCTGTTGAGCATGATTTATTCCCTGAAGCCATAGCCGTATTTATACGTAATAGGTAACTTTTCACATGAGGCGCAATTGATACCCCATGTGGATACTTTCATCGCTATTTCTACCCATGTGTAGAGATTTTGTTTGACTATTTCATTTGGATTCACAATCTTGAACGATAATCCCTCGGGATTGGTGTGTATACACCGCAACAACACAGAAATGATGGTAATTAAAAGCACATACTTGTTCACTGTTTTAATGAGGTTTGCATGAGCCGCAGACTGCTACTTTTTGTAATCATTACAGGGTTACTGAGCACATCGCTCTTGACCGCTGGAGATGGAAAAGATGGCGATGATGTACTGCGTAAGAGTGGTCCGCGTACGCCGGTGGCGTCGTATCCACTTCCGTTCAACATCACGAGCGCAAACGCGCGCACGAGTCCTGCAATTTCCACTGGATATTACTTCGTCGACTCCGATGACGAAGCGCCAGATTTCTGGCGTCCAGATCCGTCGCAATTCGTGGATACGTTGACTGAGCCAGGAACATGGCGCCGAGTTCTCTCGGGACCACGTCAGCTTCCAACATCGTACTGGACAGATCCAACCCAGAACCAGTACGGCGGATGGGCGTTCTTCCGCAATCCAGCGAATATCAACGACTCGACGAACGACGCCTTTGCGGGACCGATCTCAATCGGCTTCCCGTTCTATTTCAACGGCGTACGTCAAGATTCGGTGTACATCTCGACAAACGGTATCATCGGTTTGTCGAATCGCCGCTATTTCTACGAATACGATCAGTATGGATATCCTACGGTCCGTGCTCGTCTGGAAGTAACACCAGGAAATTTCTCAGCATACGATCCTTCATCGGATGACACACGCGGCCGCACCGGCGACGGTATGACTGATGCAACGGCTGACAACCATGGTTTCCTCAATGTGGCCTGCGGTGGCAGCACAACGAACGCTACCGGCGGTATTCGCAGCGGTGCCAACACCGCACTCAGCGGTCTTTCGGCATGGGGTGCAACACAGCCACAGCTCATTGCAGCAGCTTGGGACGACCTCCAAGTGTCTGTTTACAACACAGCCGACAATGCGGTTGACGACTTCTCACGTGTGTACTTCAAGCGTTCGCCTTCGAACGACAAGTTCATCATCTACTATGTGAATCTTACGCCTATTGGCGCCAAGACTGCTACAGTTGGTGGTGTTACGCACAACGTTACGTTCAACGCCAACAACCGTCCGAACAGCGGTGGCGAGCACTATCGCTTCTCCATGCAGGTTACACTTAACCGTTCTGACAGCTCAGTTGTTGTTCAGTACGAGCGTTTCTCTGGCATTGCTCCACGTAACGCGCTGTCTCCACACCCAGCAACGGTATGGATGCGTTGTAACTCAACTGTTGGTGTGACCGGTCCTTCACGTCGTCTTAACTGGTCCGGCTTCCCGTCGACCATGCCGGCTTCGACGATGCTCGACTACAACACATTGAAGTATCAACAGTACACCGAGTACTTGTTCAACGTCGATAACGGTGGTACCGTTCGTGCTGTGAGCTCACGTAATGATGACAACACAGTACCGAAGGACTTTTTGGCCATCAAGTTCAAGCAGTACAAGAACTACATGCGCGTTATCAACGTGTCATACCGCGTTCGTGCTTTGAATAACAATGCCAACCTTGCGTTCTCAGTTGTTGTTCCAACGAACACAGCCAACAACTACGAGCTGCTTGCTGGTGAAGAGCGCTTGGGTGCTATCCAGCCGGTGGCGATCGTTCAGAGCTTGACAAATGACATTCAAGGTCCGCAAGGTGTGAACTACGTACGTCAGGGAGTAAACTTCAAGGTTCGCTTCCTTATCCGTAACGAAGCAACGGGCAAGATTGTTTACAACACGTCGAAGTCTGTCACAGATGCAGCTCTTCGTGATACCCTTCTTTCAGGTATCTATCGCTGTGACATTAACGGTAACAATCAGGCATTCCAACCAGCTGGTACATTCGTGCTCCCATACGAATTCATCAAGGTTGTGTTCCCGCCGTTCGAGCCTAATCCGTTCATCGACGACCAGATCGGTCGCTTGTTGACGACTGTTATCGCAGAACCAAAGGACTCTCTGAATCAGCCGCTTGGTGATCAGTGGCCGTTTGACGATACAACAAGCATCCGCATCTTCTCAATGCGCCGCCTTACATCGTTCAACGACGACGTAACGGAGTATCACCTCGTTGGCGGTGCAGCTATGCCTTCTGTTCTCAAGTGGGTTAACATTGAAGCAGACGTTGTAGACGGTGATGAAGTAACAAACAACCCGCCACCACCGCGTGGCGAGTATGCAGCGAAGAATTCAGACATCTATCGTCTGAAGTCACCAGTTATTCGTCTTAACCGCGTTAATCTCGGCAACGTAGATATTCCAGCCGTAGGTACATACGGTGGTGACGAAATTCGCTCGTTCCCAATCAACCTGACACGTAAGAAGCGCGCGGTACTCTCGATTTCATATCAGCGTACTGGAAAGCTCACATCCATCAGCCGTGGTTTCTCTGATAACCGCCTCATCGGACCTGAGCACCGCGTTAACATGCTTGCTGTCAATGGCTTTACACCTGGATATCGTAACCCAGATGAAATTTGGGTTGAGTTTGCTCGCCCAAGTATTGACCAGCTGAACGGAATTACGAACATTCAGAACTGGATTCTCGATGTTCAAAGCCGCGGTACGCAGTACCTCCAGCCATTCCGCGCATGGGGTGGTGGTGGTTACGCTCGTGGTTATGATCTTGCTGACTACAACCTGCAGCTCACAGCGTCACCAAACCCACCACTTGGCGGTTTCCGTGAAGACCTCTATGACGACGGTAAGGATGCAGAGTACTACAAGGTCACACTTCCAATCCCTGACACAGTGCTTAACTGGGTAAACGAAGGTTCACGTAACTTCCGTTTCCGCCTTCGTGCTCGTTGCGTAAACAACTCTGCGCCGCCGCAGCCTGCTGACGATGAAGACAACTTCTTTGTTGACAACGTGAAGATCCTCTTCCCAGACGAAGTCACCGACGTTGAGTTCTCAAACATTCAGCTTATCTGGCCATACACGATGGCTCCTGCATCACAGGCTACTCGCGTACCTGTGCGTGTCAAGATCTCAAACAACACCAACATTGCAGCTCCTGCTTTCTCGGTTCGTGTTCAGATCAAGCCAGATGGTAACGAAGCACAGCAGATCTATTGCCGTACGATTACAGTTCCAACACTTGCTGGAAACCGCGAAGTGCTTCTTCCGTTCCCAGATGCGAACTTCCGTACGACAACACCAGGTCAATACAAGATCACTGGTCGTATCTTCTTCCCAGGCAATGACCTTGACACACTAAACGACTCAACGTTCACGCTCTTCCGCATGACGTTCGGTCCAGCCTTCGCGTACGAGACAAACCCGAACAATGCGACAAACGATGTTCCTAAGCTTCAGTTCTCAGGCATCACAGGTAAGGGTCTGAATCATCGTGGCGGAAATGGTGGTGGTGCAGGTAGCGGATGGCAGAGCCCACTTACGGGTCCTGGCTCACAATACTCACAAGGTAGCACATGGGGTACGTTCCCGAACCCAGTTTCAGCCGACGACATGTTTGGTGCAGACGCTGGTAACTCTTCGGGTCAAATCGCAATGCGCTTTACCTTGTTCTCACAAGACACGGTTGTTGGTTACCAGGCTTACTGGGCAGAACTGAACCAAGACGTGCTCAACATTTCCTTCTCACTCTATCGTGATCAGGGTGGTTTGCCAGGCGATGAGCGCATCGCTAATTCAACAATCCTGCGTCGCCGTGGTGAAGACGAAACTGGAGCATTCACAGAGCCTCAGTTCGGTAAGTATGTAACATATCTGCTTGCACAGCCAGTTGTTATTCCTCCAGGCGAGTACTGGGCATCTGTTGCTCAGATGGGTACTGAAGGTTACGAACTTGGAGCATCTGAGTCTCGTATGGGTATGGTAACAACACTGTACTCTGACATTCCAGTCTTCGGTATCGGTAACCGTACACTTTTGATCGACAAGAACTTCCGCGTACGTAACCGTTCAGGTGCGTTGCTCAATGACAATCGTTTCGCATTCGAGCTCACTCGTTTCTCTGGTGACTGGGCTCCGTTTACGCCAACGATTGGTAACCCTGGTTATCCGCACCTTAATGCTATGGGTACGAGCCTTGGTTATGCCACGTTCACACGTGGTTCATGGATACCTCTCCTGCGTCCATTCTTTGGCAACCGCTCATTCTCGAGCCCGCCAATCTTCGTAGAATGTGGTGTTCCAGTTGAACTTTCATACTTCGATGCAAAGGCTCGCGCCACTGGTATCGACGTATTCTGGGAGACAGCGCAAGAAAAGAACAACGCCGGTTTCCATGTTGAGCGTCGCGCAACTAAGGAAATCACGAACCTCACAACCGGAAAGACAATGCTTTCTTGCGTAGATCGCACGAGCAGTGTTGAAAATCCTTGGGTCGGTGTAGGATTCGTCAACGGTGTTGGCAACTCATCAAAGACATCGAACTACAAGTACTTTGATAACAACGTTTCTGTTGGTACAAAGTATGAGTATCGTCTGCGTCAGGTTGATGTTTCAGGTGCCCAATCGTTCTCTAACGTTGTAAACGTAGAGTTTGGTAACGGTTCCGAGGTTGCACTTGATAACAACTATCCTAACCCATCAAACGGAAAGACAACATTTACATTCACTGTGCCATTCAGCTCACGCGTTAAGCTTGAGGTGTTTGACCTCATGGGTAATGTTGTGAAGACCGTCTATGACAATTCAGTTGCTGGTCAGTCAAATGCCTACGCAGTTGAGTGGGACGGTCGTCGTGATGATGGTACTGATGTTGCCTCTGGCTCATACATGTACAAGCTGACGGTTGGTGAGACAGTCCTTTCAAAGACGCTCACTGTAGTCCGTTAAT
>JBEBCJ010000158.1:0-10399 GCA_041157865.1 Bacteroidota bacterium | reverse complement strand
CAAGTTTACGTGCCTTTTCACGGTCTAGGTCGATCTTCATCTGTGGCACAGTTGCATCGAACTGTGTGAACAGCGGTCCAAGCTCTGGACGCTTCGAACACGCTTCGGCAAAGCGGGCTGTTTCGGCCGCAAGTTCAGTCACGCTTCGTCCACCAGATCTGTCCTGCAGGTAAAACTTCAGTCCACTCGCATTGCCAAATCCTGGAACCGGAGGCAGCGAGAACGAGAACACGGCAGCCTCTGGGATACTCCGAAAGGCAGCATTGAGTAGGCCAACGATCTTGGTGTCTATAAGGTCCTTGCGCTCTTCCCAATCCTTGAGACGAACAAACATCGAAGCAACATTCGAAGTCGAAGCATCAGCGATGAATGACACTCCAACAACAGAGGTGTAAGACTCGACACCTTCCTGTTTGGCAAGAATGCTCTCTACCTTTCGAACTACTGCATCAGTTCGAGGTTGCGAAGCAGCGTTCGGTAGCGCAATGTTCACCATGATAATGCCCTGATCTTCGGCTGGTACGAAACCAGACGGCAGGTTCGAAACTGTTATGCCCGTGAGCAGGGCAAAGCTGATGACAGCAACAACAGCCAGAATGGATTTTCGCACCAAACGAGTTGCTACCGTGAGGTATCCGCTGGTGAACGTACCAAACACATTGTTGAAGGCACGATAGAAAGGGGCAAGTGGACTCGGCTTGTTTGGATCCGGCTGCTTGAGAAGCAGCACGCACAATGCAGGACTGAGTGTAAGTGCGCTGAGTGCCGAGAACAGTGTCGAGACGGCAACCGTGATGGCAAACTGGAGATACATGCTTCCCGTGATACCGCCCATAAAGCCCACGGGAACAAATACGGCGGCAAAGATCAGAGCGATTGCAACTACCGGTCCGGACACCTCCTTCATCGCCATCAGAGTTGCCTCTCGTGGAGGATGCCCATGCTCCATGTGATGCATAACGGCCTCGACCACAACGATAGCATCATCAACAACGATGCCGATAGCAAGTACCAGTCCGAACAGGGAAAGCGTGTTGATAGAAAAGCCAAGTGCTGGAAAGAGGATAAATGTGCCTATCAATGATACTGGCACTGTAAGCAGCGGTATGAGCGTGGCTCTCCAATTCTGCAGAAAGATGAACACGACAAGGATCACAAGCGCGATGGCTTCCAACAGCGTCTGAAAGATCTCATCGATCGATGCCTGCACCGCAGGGGTGGTGTCAAATCCTACCTGAACTTTGATGTCGTTCGGGAATGTCTGCTGCATCTTGTCAAGTGTTTGGTAGATGCCCTTGGCCGATTCTAATTGATTAGCTCCAGGCATGAGGTAGACAATCAACGCCGTTGACGGCTTGCCGTTATACCTCGAGCTCATGCCGTAGTATTCGCTACCCAACTCGGCCCGTGCTACATCTCTTACGCGTATGACCTGTCCTTCAGCACCTTCGCGGACGATGACATTCTCAAACTCTTCCGGTGTCGTGAGTTTGCCAGGAGCCAGCACCGAATACGTCAGTTCTTGCTTCTTTGATCCGGGAACATCGCCCAGCTTGCCGGCTGGAGCCTGAATATTCTGCTCCCGTAAGGCAGAGATCACGTCTGTAGGTACAAGTCCTAGCTTGGCCATCTTGTCTGGCTGTGCCCACAGGCGCATGGCATATTCAGCGCCGATAAGATCAACGTTGGAAATCCCCGGAACCCTGAGCAGTTGGTCGCGGACATTGATCATCGCGAAGTTGTTGAGAAAGATACCGTCGTACTTCCCACTCTCCGAATAGATCGATATCACCATCAGGATCGATGGATTAACCTTGCTAATTGTAAGACCCTGCGCATTGACTTCTTGCGGCAGTCGCGACGTTGCGCGCGAGGCTCGGCTTTGCACAAGCATGTTGGCAACATTGATGTCGTTGCCGGGCTCAAATGCAACGTCCAGCTTCATGTTCCCGTCGCTGGTATTCTTCGAGAGCATCGAGAGCTGGTTGTCAAGTCCGTTGATCTTTTGCTCGAGCGGCGTTGCAACCGACTGTTCCACAACCTCGGAGCTAGCACCCGGATAGGAACCCTGAACGCGCACGATTGGAGGGGCAAGGGCAGGAAACTTCTCGATCGGCAATCGCATCAGCGATATCGTGCCTACGAGTACGATCACGATGGAGATGACGATGGCAAAAATTGGTCGTCGAACGAAGAACGCGGAAAACATGGTCAGCCCCGTATCAGTTAGACGACAATAGTGAGTCGATAGACAAACTGCTTGGTTTTGCTATTACTGCAGAGCCGTCGCGGATCATTTGGAGTCCGTCGATAACAATCTGCTCGCCAGCGACTAGACCAGATTCAACGACCACAACTGCACCTATTCGGGCACCAAGCTCAACATTGCGATAGGCCACAACACCATTTTTGGTAACGGCCACACGGGCTTGTCCCTGCAGCTCCGTTATTGCGCGCAGTGGAATAACAACTGCGGCTTTGCGCTGTTCAGTTGTGACGATAACTCTGCCGAACTGACCAGGCTGAAGAAAGCGCTCGGGGTTTGCGAACTCGGCATCGACACGGATTGTACCGGTGGACTCATCGACGGCATTGTCTGCGACAACTAATCTGCCAATGTGCGGCCAGGCTGTTCCATCTGCCAATTTGAGTTGAACAGGCATACTTTCGGCGTGTCCGGCTTGTGCAGAACGCTTGTAGGAGATCAGCTCCTGTTCCGAAAGTGCAAACGATACACGAATAGGGTCGATCTTGGAGACGGTAGCCAGCAGTGTATTGTCACCACGACCAACAAGATTGCCAATACCGAGCTTGGCAATACTGGCAATTCCGTCGATCGGCGAGCGTACGTCGCAGTAGCTGAGATCAAGCTGGGCCTTTGCAAGTGCCGCCTCTGCCGAGGATACCGTTGCAGCGGTTGCTTGTTCTAACGCTATGGCTGCTTCGTACTCCTGACGGGAGATTGCATTCTCCTGTACAAGGGGCTTGTAACGCGCTACATCTTGACGTGCGCGTGCATGTGCAGCCTGTGCCTCGGCCAGACGTCCACGAGCTTGGTTTACATATGAACGATAGGCCGATGGGTCAATCTTGAACATCAGTTGTCCAGCACGCACCGCCAATCCCTCTGTGTAGGAGATCGCATCGAGGTAGCCTTCAACACGGGCTCGAATATCAACGTTAAAAGACCCTTTGAGCTGTCCCACCCATTCACGAGAGATCGGCACATCGCGTGCTTCGACCTTGTAGGTGGTAACTGTAAATGGGTCAGCAACCGGTTGTTCAGGCTTGTTGCAGCCTATGGCTACAATAAGACACATTCCAAGCACAAGTCGCAGGTATTTGGGCATAGAAGCCATAGAGAGCACTCCGTAGAATCGAAGTGCAAAGATGCCGATTCTGCGACAAACAACCTGCTGTCAAGCAGCCATACGTTCAGTATTTTCTATGCGCTGTAACCGCATGGATTGAGTCCTAAACTTAGGGATGAACGCCCCCAGGATATACGTGCGAATCAAATACCACCAGATGCTGCGTTCGAGTAGTGATGGATCGATGGTATGGGCGATGGCGGCATGGTTCTTTGGTGCCAGACTCCAGTGCGTTCCGGCCTTGTCGTGGTGCACGGTATGGAATCCATTGTTGAAAAGCATCAGATTGAGGATCCCCGTGAAATTGCGAGAGTGATTCACCGGTGATTCTTCGTCTGCATGAACATGCTGAACGAAGTTGAATACCAACACAGCGAAGAGGCCAACCTGCTGTGGAATAATCACGTACATCAGTGCTTTGCGCCAGTCCAGAAGCAGTGCAATGCCTATCCAGACGCCCAACGCCACATACTGCATTGCGCACAGCCAGAACTTGCGTCGATCGGAGGTGTACAGTTCCTTGAGGTAATCACGGATAGGCTTCTGCTGATGGTATGAACTTACCATGGGGTAGATCAGCAGCATCAGCAGATGGTTCTGCTCCGTAAGACGGTAGGTGATCGTGTAGTCGCCCTCTTTGTTGTTCAGAGCGTGGTGGTTCTTGTTGTGCGTCGGTATCCATCCAAATGCAGGGAATCCGTAGAACACGGTCAGCCAGTAATCTGTTAGGTGATTCAGCGTGCTCTTGCGAAAGATCGGCAGATGGTTGTGATTGTGTGCGATCACAGTCACGGCAATCGACAGAAAGAGGTACACAGGATAGAGCCACCAATTCAGCGACGGCTGACTCCATTGGTAAAAGAAGAGCGCCGTGGTAACCACCATATAGCCGATCGTTCTTCTGTCTGCCTTGTAACGCAACATTGCTCATCCTTCGTGTGTAAAAATGCTCCGTGTCAAGATACGGCAAATCACTATGTTCGAACGGTAAAGCTTGCAACTATTTGCGGTCATCAATTATGAACAAGCGCTCCCGGATATCGGTTCGTCGTGCTATTGGGATGATAGCACTGGGCTGGCCTTTTCATACCATGGCTGATTCCGGCGTTGGTACGCAGTTTGGAGAGCCCGGTACTATTGGTGCGGGCTACTGCTTCTGATCTATGCTGCAACCCCAGTTTTTTGCCTTTTTCAAGGGGCTGTCAAAGAACAATTCGAAGCTGTGGTTTGATGAGCATCGTACCGAGTACGAACGGTACGTCAAGAAGCCATTTAGTCTTCTTGTGCAGGAGATTATCGATCGCGTTCGTTCGGTGGACCCTCTTGTGCTGCCATTAGCAAAGGATGCCATCTTTCGCATTAATCGAGATATTCGGTTCGCGAAGGACAAGACGCCATATAAAACATCTACCGGTGCCTTCATCAATCGTTATGGCAAGAAAGCACTTGGCATGCCTGGCCTGTATCTCGAGATAACTCACGATCGAGCAGGTCTTGCAGGAGGAACATATAATCCTGATGCCAAACAGCTCGAGCGAATTCGCGATCTGCTTATGCACGAGGGCGCTGCCTTTCGTGCCGCAACAACTTCGACGGACTTTACCAGCACCTTTGGAAAAGTCTTAGGCGATCGGGCAAAGGTGATAGCCAAGGAGTTCAAGGCCGCGGCCCAGCAGGAGCCCCTTATCTACCATAAACAGCTGTATTGGTGGAGAGAACTCGATCCGAAGTTGTTTCTTACTGAACGATGTGTTGAGGTTGTCATTGACAGCTACATGGCACAGAGGCAAGCGCAAGTGTTGTTGGAGTCGGCGTTGTATGACCAGGAGTAACGTATGCTAAAGCCAGTTGATTTAGACATGGTCTCTGAAGAGCAGAGACAACGGGCAGAGCAGTATCTCGAGCACTTTGAATTCGAAGAACAAGAGTTTGTGCATCGGGCTGGTGATCCAGCAGACAGGGCATACCTGATTGACGAGGGCGAGGTCCGCGTCGAGCTGGCAACCGACGAGCTTGATGCAGAACGAGTTCTTGAGATAGTCCCTGCTGGCGTCTTGTTTGGAGAGGCTAGTCTGCTCGGAAGTGTCGAGCATACTCTCAATGCAATTGCATCGACGCATGTGCGCGGACGCAGCTTATCGCGCCAGGCAATGGACCGTATGAAGAGCGATGACCCAGAACTGGCTGCAGCCGTGTATCAGGCATTAGGCAAATCCGCAATTGCCAAACTTAGTTTGGCTGTATCGGTGGTTTCCGAACAACGGTTCATGGCATATGGTCACAGTGCAGAAGTTGATGAGATGGTTGGCAGGGCACGCAAGGCGCAGCAGGCATTCGTTGGATGGACGGAAAAGCAGGTTGATGCACTGCTCTATGCTATGTGCGAGCCGATCGTTGCGCATGCAGTTGAGTTGGCAGAAGACGCTGTTGCAGAAACGCATATGGGTAATGTGCGTGACAAGACGCTGAAACACATCAATGCGGCACTGGGTGTCTATGAGCACATTGTAGGCAAGCAAGGTTCGGGCGCCAAACCTAATCGCAGGAAGCAGGTAGTAGAGGTTTCTGATGCCATGGGGGTTCTATTCGGCCTGATACCGGCAACAAATCCTGTTTCGACCACCTGTTTTAAGGCGCTGATTTCCGTGAAGTCTCGAAACGCCATCATTCTCAGTCCGAATCGCATCGGAAGCAAGGTCGTGGTGAAAACGGTAGACATGCTCAGAGATGTCTTACGTAAGCATGGAGCACCCGAAGACCTTGTCCAAGTTGTTCGAGAACGTCAGAGCAGGCAAACAACCTCGATGTTCATGCATCACAAAGGTGTAGACCTTGTGCTTGCAACAGGAGGGGCGTCAATGGTGCGCGCGGCGTATAGTTCCGGAACCCCTGCAATTGGTGTCGGACCAGGAAACGCACCCTGTGTGATCGCTTCTGATGCCGACATCAACCATGCCGCAGAGTCGATCGTCAAGAGCAAATCATTCGATAACGGTGTGATCTGTGGTGCCGAGCACAACCTCGTTTGTGTCACAGGGAAGTATGATGCATTTACGGAAGCGCTTGAGCGTTATGGTGCAGCCGTGCTAACATCCGAGGAGACAGCTTCGTTTGTTGCAAAGGGGCTCTCTACCGGCGTGCTGGGCAGGCGTATAGTTGCGCAAGACCCGCATGCTATCGCTGAGTACCTTGGCGTTCAGCGTGCATATCCTATACGGCTAATCGTTGTGCCAACAACGGAAGTTAGTGCGAGCAATCCTATGGCTCGTGAGAAGACAGCTCCCGTATTGAGTTTGTTCCGCGTTGCGAACGATGCGGAGGCCATCGATACCAGCGAGCAGCTTCTTGCCATTGACGGCACGGGCCATACGGCGATGATTCATACCAAGAGCAAAAAGCTTGCTGGTGAGTTTGCATCACGAATGAAGGCAAGTCGGATACTTGTGAACGCGCCCGGCACACAGGGGATTATGGGAGCATGCACGGGTCTTGCGCCGTCATTTACGTTAGGCTGTGGCACATATGGCGGAACATCGACAACAGACAACGTCTCGTTTCAACATTTGGTGAATGTGAAACGCATCGCATGGTATTTGCCGCACAAAAAGACAGCGGAGATCGTAACGCGTATGCAGTCATCGGCGCAATACCTATTGCGTGCTGCCCGACTTGTAGGTGCATGGCGTCGGTTTGTTAACGGAGTCAAGTGATGAAACACAACGCAAAGCCCATTCGTGTTGTTGCACTGGGTGGGGGATACGCAGCTATCAATGTATTGAAGTCGCTTAAGCGACACATAGCATCTGGGCGTGTGCATTTGACAGTGATCGATAAGAACAATTACCATGTCTTTCATGGACTGGTTGCTGAGATGCTCACTGGAAAGATCCAGCCAGGCAACATCACATCTCCGTCAAGAATGGTATTCCGAGGTGCTGACTTTCACAACGCAGAAGTTCTGGACGTTGATTTCCAGAACAAGCAAGTGATCACCAGACGTCACCTTGACGGACATCAGTACACGCTGGAGTACGACCATCTGGTGATCGGACTCGGATCTCGCGACAACCTGTCGAGATATACTGGTGTTGCTCAGAATACCTTCAGACTTAAATCATACTGGGACGTATTCGAACTCAAAAATCATATCACGGGTATCCTCGAGCTTGCGGAGATCGAACAGGACGCGGTGGAACGTCAACGCCTACTTACGTTCGTTATCGCCGGAGGAAACTTTGCCGGTGTCGAAGTTGCCACTGAGCTTGATGAATTTCTTGAGTATCTCACAAAGCGATATTACCCTCGATTGCGGTATGATGAAATGCGCATCGTTCTGCTGAGTGGAGACAAGACCATTCTTCCGGAGCTTGCTAAACGTCAGCCGCGCCTCGTTCGATATGCATCACGATTCATCGCCGAGAAAACGCGTATTGAAGTTCAGCTCGAGACGTATATCAATGCGGCCACGCCTCTGAGTGCCAGCACAAGCAGCGGACTTGAGATTCCTACCCGCACGATCATTTCGTGTACCGGCAATGCTCAGCCGGAGATCTTCGACAAATGGTCATTCGAGCGTGATCCCATCGGCAGATTGGTAACTGATCCGACGTTGCGCCTTGTTGGTCAGCAGCATGTTTGGTCTGGTGGAGATTGCGCAGCTATGCCCAATCCGCACGGAGGGTATTGTCCGGGTTTGGCCCTGTATGCTATAAAGTCAGGAGAACACATTGGACGCAACATTGCAAGGATGGTAGATGGTAAGCCCCTTGTACCATTTGCCTTCAAGGGGCTTGGAGACGCGTGTTCACTGGGACGTCGTAATGCAGTTGGGCATCTCTATGGTATTGGATTTACAGGCTTTCTTGCCTTCGTGACCTGGCGTGTGTTCATGGTCAAGTATCTGCCAATATGGAACAGACGCATACGGACGATGTCGAACTGGCTATTATGGCCGCTGATTGGCAGGGATATCACAAGCATACGATCTCACGAAGCCACCCATGTGCGAGAGCGGCTCTATCAGGCTGGGCAGACCATTTATGAGCAGGGTGAAGCTGCCAACTCAATGTTCTTGATTCGTGATGGTAATGTTGACGTGTATACCGACGGCAAACACATGGGCACGTTAGGTCCAGGCGAGTACTTCGGCGAGTTGGCCATCTACTACGAGACACGAAGAACCAGAACAATCGTAGCCGCAACAGAGCTTCGTGTGCTCGAAATCGAGCGAGCTATGGCCAAACTTCTGCAACGTCATTTCGATTCTGGGAATGGGACGGTCAAACCGTAAGCCAAAAACTATTAAGCCCCTGTAACTTCTTGAGCTACAAGGGCTTAATGTTCTGTGTTTGTAGCGGGGGCAGAAATTGAACCTATTAATATTTTGAGATATGTGGAAGTATCTGGAGATTCTGTAACACAATATAAATCATCCTATTACGTAGATTATAGTCATTCGGCGATATGCTTTGATATTCCGAGATAAAGCAAAAAACCGTAAGCCAAAACGTAAGCCAAAATATAGGAGAGCGTAATATCATGGGCCGGTTTATACTTCGTAAGGGACGTCCTCGTAAGGACGGGAAGGTTACCCTCACCTTTAACGGTCACGTCCGGGGACACCGCGTTTTCTGCGGAACCGGTTTGGCCGTGAAACCGGCCGACTGGGAAGACTTCCGTCAGCAGGTGCGACGCACAGACCCGAATTATGCGAAGATCAATGCCCGGTTGCGTGACCTTCAAGCACGCTTCGATCACGAAGTAGCCTCACTCGAGGTGGTGGACACAGCCACGATCGAACGTCTGAGGCGAGAGTTCTCTCGTAAGGGGGACGACAACGCTGAGCAGCAAGTCGAAAAGGAGATGACGTTCTGGGCCGGATACGATGCCTTCATCAAGTCCAAGGCCACTGACCGAGGCGAACGAACGATCGCCAAGTACAAGACCCTGCGCACGATCCTGAAAGAATTCGAATTAAACTTTGGTAGACTGACCTTTCAGACCATGAACCTTGATTTCTACGACGCATTCAAGAAGTACTTGATGAAGAAGCGCGGACTGACGAACAATACCATCGGTAAGTATGTGAGCACGCTGAAAACGTTCCTCGCTTGGGCAGAGGAACGGAGAGCTGCTATACCGAAGGACTACCGCAAGTTCAAGGTCGACGAAGAAGACGTCGAAGTTGTCGCCCTCACGATGGACGAAGTGAACAGACTCGAAGGATTGGTCCTTACAGAACATCCCCGTCTTGACCGTGTCCGCGATTTGTTCCTGTTCGCCTGCTACACTAGTGCCCGCTTTGGTGACGTGCAGAAGCTACACTTCGATGACATTCGCGATAACGTGTGGCATCTGCGCATGGGGAAAACCAGAACTGAAACGCTAATACATCTGATTCCGCAAGCGATAGAACTCGTTAACAAGTATCGGCTTGATGGACGCATGCCAACTATTAGCTCCCAGCGCATGAACGACTATCTGAAGGAACTAGGTCAGCTTGCCGAGATCGACGAGCCTGTCCGCATCGTTCGGTACCAGGGTGCTAAGCGTATCGAGGATCGGGGGCCGAAGTGGCAGTTTCTCACATCGCACGTTGCCCGTAAGTCCTTTGTCACGATTTCACTCGAACGTGGCATGCGTCCAGAGGTAGTTATGAGCTTCACCGGTCACCGTAGCTTCAAAACCATGAAGAAGTATATTGCACTTACTGAGAAGGGGCGCAAGGAAGAGGTGGAGAAGGTGTGGGGGCTGTGAAAGTTTCTGTGCATGGGTGTACATCTATGAACGAGAACCCTGAATCAAACGTTGGATCATGCCTGTGGAGTCCGGCATTCGTGGCCAACAGAACTGCCTGACGCAGCGAGGTCGGGGCTTGGAGGAACTACAATTACTTTTCCCATCTTCAGGAGCCGGACCCGCAATGGCACTCGAATCGATACCCGCGGGATCATTCTAAGATTTTGTGAAGAGGCGGCTGTGCACATCGGGTGCACAGTCGTTTATATTTCGGTATGTAAATTTTGTTA